>NZ_JBJLSK010000010.1:0-154510 GCF_050871965.1 Kineococcus lubricus | reverse complement strand
CAGCGCCCCCCCCCCCGCGCCGCCCCCCCGCGCGCCCCGGCGGGCCCGGGCCCCGGACGCGGCGGCGTCCAGTGCGCTGCGCAGCACCGGGCGCCCCGTCCGGGCCGCCCGCACCGCCGCGGGGTCGACCGCCGTCGTCGTCGGCAGGTCCGTGCCCGTACGGGTCCGCCCGCAGAACACCACCAGCTCGTCCTCGCCGTCCAGGACGGCCAGGACCGCGCGGTCGGCGCCGAGCACCTCGCACGCCTGGTCCAGGGCCAGGCGCACCACGTCCTGCGGGTCCAGCACCTGCGCGGCGTTGCCCACGTCGCGCATCGCCGACAGCAGCCGGCGCCGGCGCCCCGGGGCCGGGGTCCACGAGGCCCGTCCCGCGGGCTGCCCACCCACCGGGGCCCGGCCCCCGGCGGCGCCGCCCCGGCCGCGCTGGACCAGCGTCACCCACCCCTGCCGCTCGGCCAGCGCCGTCGCCATCCACCGCAGCCGGTCGGCGTCCGCGCCCGCCCCGGCCTCCTCCAGCCGCTCGGCCCGCAGCAGCAGGAGGTGGTGGCCCAGCAGCGGGGCGTCCAGGGGCGCCGCGCGCACCTCGGCGCGGCGCAGCAGGGACCGGGCCCGCCGCCGCGCCCCCAGCCGGTGCAGCGCGTCGGCCCGCACCGCGTCGAGCACCGCCCGCTGGACGGCGCCGCCGCGCCCGCCCGGCGCCGACCGCCGCACCCGGCGCAGCGCGCGCAGCGCCTCCCGCAGCCCGGCCCGGCCCGCGCGCACCGCCGCGGGGTCGCCGACGTCGACGGCCGCGCGCAGCTGCGCCAGCCGCCCGCACACCAGCAGCACCAGCGTCCACCCGACCTCCGGCGCACCGCGCGAGCGCGTCCGGCGGGCCGCCGCGAGCACCTGCGCGGCGAGGTGGTCGAACCGCTCGGTGAGGTCGCCCTGCTGGACCAGCCAGTTTGCGGTGGCCAGCAGCACCTGCCAGCCGTGCCGCGAGGGGGCGTCGCCGCCGTCCCGGCCCACCGCCTCCAGCACGTCACCGGCCTCGCCCGGCCGGCCCTTCGCGCTCAGCAGCGCGCTGCGCAGCAGGTCCAGCCCGGCCGGGACGGCACCCCCCTCGGGGACGCGGCGCACCGCCCGCGCGTGCCAGGACGCGGCGGTCGCGACGTGACCGGCGGCCAGCCGCTCGACCACCACCGCCTGAGCGCCGACGACGTACGCGGGCAGGTCCAGCCACTGGCCGTCCTGCTCCAGCACCTCGGCCACCGCCCGCCAGGTCCCGCCGGACCCCAGCCGGTGCAGGCCCCGGGCCAGCCGCAGGGAGGCCAGGACCACCGGGTCGGTCTCGACCTCGCGCGCGCCGGCGGCGGTCAGCGGCCGCCCGACCAGACCGGCCGTGCCGGGCAGCCGGACCGGCAGCAGCGTCAGCCGCCCCGTCAGGGCCTGGGCCAGCGCCGCCCGCAGCGTCCACCGCGCGTCCCGGGCCAGGTCGGCCCGCCGCGCCCGCAGGGCGTGCGCCCACGCGGCCAGCGCCGTCGGTGCGCCCGCCAGGGGGCGGCCCCGCTCCAGGTCGGCCGCCGCGGCCTCCCGCAGCAGGACCGCGCGCGCCCCCTCGGCGGTGGAGCGCTCCACCTCGCGCGGGGAGTCCAGCCGGTGCCGGCTGGCCCGCCGCCGGCCCTGCCCGGCGACCGCGCCCACCAGCGCGAGCAGCGACACCAGCGTGGAGGCCACCCACCCCGGCCACCGCGCCGGACGGGGAGCGCCCAGGACCGCCAGGCCGTCGGCCGCCGCGGCCCCGGCGCGGTCCGGGGCGGTCGCGGCGCGCTCGTGCCGGTGCAGGACGGCGACCTCGCCGAGCACGACCGCCCGCTCCACCGGGTCGCCGGCCGAGCCGAGGAGCCGCTCGAGGTGCGCGTGGGCCTCGGCGTGCCGCCCCTGCCGGGCCAGGCACGCCGCCAGCAGCCGCCGCAGCCGCGGGTCCAGGTCCAGACCGGCGGCCTCGGCCGCGCCGACGGCCTGCGTCAGCAGCGCCACCGCCTCCTCCGGCGCGAACCGCCGGGCCGCCTCCACCCCGGCCGCCGCGCAGGCGTCGACGACGTCGCCGGGGGCCACGGCGTCCCCGGCGCGCAGGTGCTGGTGCGCGCAGGCGAACAGGGCGTCGCGGTCGCCGTCGTCGACGCCGGCGCGGGTGTCGGCCCGCAGCACCCGGGCCAGCCGGGCGTGCAGGGCCTGGCGCCCGACCGGCTCGACGCCGTCCAGGACGGCGTCGACGACCTGCTGGTGCAGGAACTCGTGCCGCCCGTGCGGCAGGGGCCGCAGCAGCCGGGCGGTCACCCCCGCGGCCAGCCCGGCGTGCACGTCCTGGGGCTCCAGCTGCGGGACGGCGGCCCGCAGCACCAGGTGGTCGTCCACCGACCGGCCGCAGGCCGCGGCCAGCCGCAGCACCTCCCGGTGCCCCGGCGCCAGGTCGTCCACCCGGCGCAGCAGCGCCGTCAGCAGCCGCGGCGCCACCGGCACCGCTTCCAGCGCAGCGTGCTCCAGCCGCCAGTGCCCCCAGTCGGGCAGCAGGCCGCCGCCGTCGAGCAGGGTGGTCAGCAGGGCCAGCAGCGCCCCGGGGTTGCCCGCCGAGCGGGAGACCAGCGCCGTGGCGACCGAGTCGGTGACCACCGCCCCCGGCAGCCGCCGGCGCACGACCGCACGGGCGGCGGCGTCGGACAGCGGGGGGACGTCCAGGACGAGGGCGCGGGCGGTGTCGAGCCCGCCGACGGTCCCGGGGTCGTCGGCCCCCGAGGGGGCCCGGTCGACCAGGACCAGCAGCAGCGGCAGGTCCGCGCACTCGCCCGCGACCCGGCGCAGCACCGCCAGGGTGGAGGCGTCGGCGTGCTCGGTGTCGTCGAGGACCACCAGCAGCGGGCCGGTGCGGGCGGCGTGCTGCAGCAGCTCCTCGGCCAGGGCCTGCGGGCGCGGGTCGTCGGGGTCCGGCGAGGGGTCGTGCGCCGGGTCGGCCGGGGTCAGGCCCCCGGCCGCCATCGCCCGCCGCAGCGCGCTCAGCGGGGAGCTCGGGGACCGGGTGCTGTCGAGGACGACCGTCGCGGCCCCCTGGGCCGCGGCCCGGCGGCGCGAGCGGTCGACCAGCGCGCTGCGCCCGGAACCGGCGGCCCCGCGCACGACGACGACGCTGCCGGAACCCGCGCGGGCGTTGTCCCAGGCGGCGTCGAGCAGGGCGCACTGCTGCCCGCGCTCCAGCAGCGGACCCTCGGTCGGGTCGGCCCAGCTGCGCCGGCCCAGGGCGACGTCGGGGGCGGTGTCGGCGACGACGCGGCTCAGCTCGTCGGCGACGGCGGCCGCGTCCCCGGGCCGGTCCTCGGGGTCCGGCGACAGCAGCCGCCGCACCAGCAGGGCCAGCGGGCGGGGCACGCCCGGCCCGAGCAGGTCCGGGTCCAGCGGCTGCAGCCGGGCCAGGCGCCGGCGGACCTGCGCGGCGTCGGCGCCCTCCACCGGCGTGCGCCCGGTCAGGCACTCCAGCAGCAGGGCGCCCACGGAGTACAGGTCCGAGCGGTGGTCGACGGGGCTGCGGACGACCCCGGCCTGCTCCGGCGACCGGTACAGCAGGGCCCCCGCCTCGGCGTCGGTGGCGTCGCCGGCCGGGCCGCGGGGGTCGGCGCGGCGGCGCTCGGGACCGTCGGCGCGCACGGGCCGGGTGGGTGAGCCGGTGTCCAGGTGCGCGACGCCGAGGTCGACGAGGACGCCGCGCCCGGAGCGGGTCACCAGGACGTTGGCGGGTTTGACGTCGCGGTGGACCAGGCCGGAGGCGTGCAGCGCGTGCAGGGCGTCGCACACGTCGACGACCAGGCGCACGGTGGTGGTCACCGACAGCAGGCCCGCCGGCAGCTCCCCGGTGCCCGGGTCCCCGCCGCGCGGCGGCGGGGAGTGCAGCAGGTCCGCCAGGGACGTGCCGTCGTGGGCGTCCATGACGATGCCGAGCCGGCCGTCGACCTCGGCGACCGCGTGGACGCGGGTGAGCCCGGGGTGGTGGACGCTGGCCAGCAGGGCGGCCTCGCGGCGCAGGGTGCGCTCGCCCTCGGCCTGCTCGACGGGGGACGCGCCGGGGCGCTGCCGCTTGACGGCGTACTCGCGGTCCCCGCGCGCGGCGAGGTGGACGATCGAGCCCGCGCCGCGGCCCAGTTCGCGCAGGAC
This sequence comes from Kineococcus lubricus, assembly GCF_050871965.1. NCBI lineage: Bacteria > Bacillati > Actinomycetota > Actinomycetes > Kineosporiales > Kineosporiaceae > Kineococcus > Kineococcus lubricus. Next base: position 150,328 of record NZ_JBJLSK010000010.1, on the reverse strand, counting down.
GGTCCAGGCCGGCTCGGGGCCGGTGAGGGGACCGGCGAGGGAACCGGGTGCGGGTGCGGGACCGGGCACGACGCCCCGGCCGGGGACCGTCGGCGCACCGGGCCGGGTGGAACGCGATTCCGCCATCAGCAGCCGTTCCCTCGTCTCCGACCGAACTCGGACCGACGGTCACCCTAGGGCATCGGTGATCCACGGCGAGTGCGCGTCCGAAGGGGGTCCGATCGCACGGCCGACGGCTCAGCGCCCCGGTCGGTGCTCGTCCGGGCCGGGGTCCTCCCCGGCGCCGCGTCGCGCGGCCAGCAGGCGGCGGAAGGACTCCAGCCGGGCCACCCCGGCCGCCCCCGCCCGCCCCGAGCCGACCCAGGCGTCCAGGCCGCAGTCGGGCTCGTCGTGGGTGCACCCGCGCGGGCAGCCCTCCTCGCCCGGCAGCAGGTCCGGGAACGCGCGCAGCACCGCCTCGGGGTCGACGTGGGCCAGCCCGAACGAGCGCACGCCCGGGGTGTCGATGACCCAGCCGCCACCGGGCAGCGCGAGCGCCGCCATCGAGGTGGAGGTGTGCCGGCCCCGGCCGGTGACCGCGTTGACGTGGCCGGTGGCCCGCCCGGCGTCGGGGACCAGCGCGTTGACCAGCGTCGACTTGCCCACCCCCGAGTGCCCCACCAGGACGGTGGTGCGCCCGGCCAGCCGCGCGCGCACGTCCTCCAGGCCCACCAGCCCCTCGGGCCCGCGGGAGGTCACCACCGCGTCCAGGCCCAGCGGCGCCCACGTGTCCAGCACCTCCGCCGCCGGCCGCAGGTCGCCCTTGGTCAGGCACAGCAGCGGCTGCATGCCGGCGTCGTAGGCCGCGACCAGGCAGCGGTCCACCAGCCGCGACCGCGGTTCGGGGTCGGCCACCGCCGTCACCACGACGAGCAGGTCGGCGTTGGCGACCACGACCCGCTCGATCGGGTCGGTGTCGTCGGCGGAGCGGCGCAGCTTCGTGCGGCGCTCCTCGATCCGGACGATGCGGGCCAGCGTGTCGGTCGTCCCCGACACGTCGCCGACCAGCCCCACCCGGTCGCCCACCACGACCCCCGTGCGCCCCAGCTCCCGGGCCCGCATGGCCGTCACGACGCGCTGCTGCGCGGTGCCCTCCCCGACGAGGCAGGTGGACCGGCCCCGGTCCACGGCCACCACGAACGCCTCGACGGCGTCGGCGTGCGCGGGGCGGTCCTTGGTGCGCGGCCGGGACCCGCGCCGGTTGGGCCGGATCCGGACGTCGTCCTCGTCGAAGCGCCCGACGGGACCGCGCTGCCGCGGGCTCAGGCGCCGACCCCCGCCAGCATCGCGGCCCACATCCCGGGGAAGTCGGGCAGCGTCTTGCCGGTCGTGGCGACGTCCTCCACCAGCACGCCCTCCACGCGCAGGCCCAGCACCGCGCCCGCGGTCGCCATCCGGTGGTCGGCGTAGGTGCGGAAGACCCCGCCGTGCAGGGCCTGCGGGTGCACCAGCAGACCGTCGGCGGTCTCCTCGGCGCGGCCCCCCAGCGCGTTGACCTCCGTCACCAGCGCCGCGAGCCGGTCGGTCTCGTGCCCGCGCAGGTGCGCGATGCCGCGCAGCCGGGTGGGGGAGGAGGCCAGCGCCGCCAGCGCCGTGATCACCGGGGCCAGCTCACCCGCCTCGTGCAGGTCCAGGTCCACGCCGTACAGCTCCCCGGTGCCCTCCACGAGCAGGCCGTCGCGGTCGAGGGTCACCTCGGCGCCCATCTGGTCCAGCACGTCCCGCAGGACGTCCCCGGCCTGGGTCGTCGACTGCGGCCAGCCCGGCACCCGCACCCGGCCGCCGACCGCGGCGGCCGCGGCCAGGAACGGCCCGGCGTTGGACAGGTCCGGCTCGACGTGGACGTCGAGGGGGTTGACCTCCCCGGCCTCGACGAACCAGCGGCCCGGGGTGGAGTCGTCGACCAGGACGCCGGCGTCCCGCAGGACCTCCACGGTCATCCGGATGTGCGGCAGGCTCGGGACGGGCGGGCCCTCGTGGACGACCTCCAGCCCCTCGCGGGTGCGGGCGCCGACCAGCAGCAGCGCGGTGACGAACTGGCTGGAGGCGGAGGCGTCGATGCGGACCGTGCCGCCGCGCAGGCCGCCGGCGGGGCCGCGCACGCTGAACGGCAGCAGACCGCGACCGCCGTCCTCCACGACCGCGCCGAGCTGGCGGACCGCGTCGACGACGGCGCCCATGGGGCGCTCGCGGGCGCGGTCGTCGCCGTCGAACTCCACGGGGGAGTCGGCCAGGGCCGCGACCGGCGGCAGGAAGCGCATGACCGTCCCGGCCAGGCCGCAGTCGATGCGCGACCCGCCGGTGATGGGGCCGGGCCGCACCACCCAGTCGTCCGGGCCCACGCCGTCCCCGGCGCGGGAGCCCTCGACGACGTCGACCCCGAGCTGGCGCAGCGCGTCGGCCATCAGCAGCGTGTCCCGCGAGACCAGCGGCGCGCGCAGCACCGAGGACCGCCCGGCCAGCGCGGCCACCACGAGGTAGCGGTTCGTCAGCGACTTCGAGCCCGGCACCGCGACGACGGCGTCCAGGGGGCCGGCCGCGGTCGGGGCGGCCCACAGCTCCTGGTCCGGAGCCGGTCTGGACGGTGCGCTGGACGGATCGTTCGGGGTCACGGGGAGCATCCTCGCAGCCGCCCCGGACACGGGTCGAACGGTGGTCGGGGCCGTGGCCGGGGTGCTGCGGGCGTCTCAGCCGATCTTGGCGGCGGCCAGCTGGACGTCCTTCTTGCCGAGCTCGGCGGCGTGCACGGCCTCGCGGGCGGCGAGGTGGGCCAGCCGCTTGGCGTCGCGGCCGGCGCGCTTGCCCCGCCACAGCGCCCCGGGCTTGCCGGCGGTGTCGACCGAGGCCAGCAGCGCCCCGCCGAGCAGGCCGAGGTCGGTCAGGAAGTCGTCGAGGACCTCCCGGCGCACGGTGGGGTCCTTCTCGGACCAGAACGGGTGGTTCACGTACGCGCTGGGCGCCGCGGTGGCGGCCAGGACGGTGGCGGCCAGCCGCGGGGCCCGGCCCAGGGCGAACAGCACCCCGGCGCCGGCCATCGCCGCGCCGTTGAGGCGGACGAGCAGCACCGGGTCGTCGGGCAGGCGCAGCGGACCGGCCACGCGGTGCACCAGCGGTTCGGCCGACGGGGCGAGGTCGCCGGCGTGCCGGACCTGGTCGATGCCGTTCTTGATGAAGATCGCCGCGAGCATCGGGCGGGCTACACGTCGCACCACAGTCATGGGAGTTGCCTACCGCACCCGCGTGATCACCGCGACCGCGGGGCCGTGTCGCAGGTCGGTGGCAGGGTGGGGCCCCATGTGCGGTCGCTACGCCCTGCGTCGGGAGCTCGACGAGCTGGTGGAGGAGTTCGAGGTCGACGACGACACCCTCGCCGGCGGGGGTGCGGTCACCCTGTCCACCAACACCGCCCCGACCACGACCCCGCCCGTCGTGCTCGAGCGCTTCCGCAGGGGCGAACCGGACGCCCCGCCGACCCGCTCGCTGCGGGCGCTGCGGTGGGGCCTGGTCCCCAGCTGGTCGCCGGACGCCTCCGGCGGGGCGCGGATGGTCAACGCCCGCGCCGAGACCCTGCTGTCCAAGCCGGCGTTCGCGCAGGCCGCGACCGCCCGCCGCTGCCTGGTCCCGGTCGACGCCTGGTACGAGTGGCAGACGTCCACCGCCGCGGACGGCGCCACGCGCAAGCAGCCGTTCGCCGTCGGGTCCGCCGACGGGTCGGTGCTGTCGCTGGCCGGGGTCTACGAGTTCTGGAAGGACGGGTCGAAGGCGCCGGAGGACCCCTCCCGCTGGCTCGTCTCGTTCGCGATCGTCACCACGGCCGCCGAGGAGGGCCTGGACCGGCTGCACGAGCGGATGCCGCTGGTGGTCCCGCGCGACCTGCGCGACGCCTGGCTGGACCCCTCCCTCGACGACGCCGACGACGTGCGGTCCCTCGTCGACGCCGTGCCGCGCGACCAGTTCCTCGGCGGAGCGCTCGAGGCGCACCCGGTCTCGCGCGCGGTGGGGGACGTCCGCAACCAGGGCGAGGACCTGCTCGACCCCGTGCCGCTCGCCGAGCTGGGAGGCGTCGTGGACCTGCGCGCGGGGGAGCTGATCGGTGGCCGAGCCGGTGCCCGGGACGGTGCCCGCGACGGCCGGGCGGTGACGGAATGGTGACGGGGGCGCCCGCGTTGACCCGGACATGCCGTTCGCCCCAGCCCTCGAGCCCGCCCGCCGGGTCGAGCCGCGCGCGCCGCGTCGCGGTGCCGCCGGTCCGCCCGGTCGCCGTGACGTCCGGGGTCCGCGCGTGAGCGTGGCCCCCGCGCAGGGCCTAGGCTCGATCGCGATGACCGAACAGACCGAGCAGGTCGCTCCGCAGGAGACAGCCGACGAACGGGCCGCGCGCTTCGAGCGCGACGCGCTGCCGTTCCTCGACCAGCTGTACTCCGCGGCCCTGCGCATGACCCGGAACCCCGCCGACGCCGAGGACCTCGTCCAGGACGCCTTCGCGAAGGCGTACGGCGCGTTCCACCAGTTCACCCCGGGCACCAACCTCAAGGCGTGGCTGTACCGGATCCTGACCAACACGTACATCAACACGTACCGCAAGAAGCAGCGCGAGCCCCAGCAGTCACACTCGGACGAGATCGAGGACTGGCAGCTCGCGCGGGCCGAGTCGCACTCCTCCACGGGGCTGCGCTCGGCCGAGACCGAGGCGCTGGACCACCTGCCCGACTCCGACGTCAAGCGGGCGCTGCAGCAGGTCCCGGAGGACTTCCGGCTCGCGGTGTACCTGGCCGACGTCGAGGGGTTCGCGTACAAGGAGATCGCCGAGATCATGGGCACGCCCATCGGGACGGTGATGTCCCGCCTGCACCGCGGCCGGCGCCAGCTGCGCGAGCTGCTGCGCGACTACGCCGTGGACCGGGGCGTCAGCGGGGCCACCGCCCAGCAGGGGGGTGCGTCGTGAGCGGGACCGACCGGAACGGGACCAAGCACTGCCAGGAGGTGCTCGACCGCGCGTTCGAGTACCTCGACGGCGAGATGCCCGACCTGGACTGCGAGCAGCTGCGGGCCCACCTGGAGGAGTGCGCCAGCTGCCTGGCGCAGCTCGCCGAGGACGAGAAGCTCAAGCAGGTCATCCGGGACGGGTGCCCCTGCGAGGAGGCGCCGCAGACCCTGCGGGCCCGCATCGTCGTCTCCCTCACCCAGATCAGCGCCACCGCGCGCTGAGCCGCACACGCCACGAGGCCCCGGATCCCTGAGGGATCCGGGGCCTCCGTCGCTCCGGTGCGCCGGTTCAGGCGTTGGGGCGCTTGCCGTGGTTCGCGCCGTTGCCCTTGCGCGAGCGGCGCTTGCGGCCTCGCTTGCTCATGGTGTCCTCCTCCGTGGTCGATGGATCTCGGCGTCCATCGTCCCACGGGGTGAGGGGTGCTCAAGGTCGCCCCGGCCGCACCCGATGCCGCAGGGGTGACGATCACGCAGGGTCCCGCTGCCGGCCAGAGCACCGGGCACGCCGCGCCCCCCGCCGAGCCGCTCATCACCCCCTACCTGCGGGCGCTGGTGGAGCTGCGCGGGTCGGACCTGCACTGCAAGGCCGGGTCGCCGCCGCGGATCCGGATCGACGGACGGCTGCGCGTCCTGCAGGCCCCGCCGCTGACGGCCGACGTCACCGAGCGGATGCTGGAGGAGATCCTGCGTCCCGACCTCGTCGAGGAGTTCGCCCGCACCCACGAGGCCGACTTCGCCTACAGCCTGCCGCAGGGGGCGGGCCGGTTCCGCGTCAACGCCTTCCGCCAGCGCGGGTCCGTCGGCCTGGTGCTGCGGCGCGTCGCGGCGCAGGCCGTGCCGCTGGCCGGGCTGGGCGTACCACCGGTCATCGAGCAGCTCGCGCTGGAGCACCGCGGCCTGCTGCTGGTGACCGGCCCCACCGGCTCGGGCAAGACGACCACGCTCGCCGGGATGATCGACCACATCAACACCGTCCGCGAGAGCCACGTCGTGACGATCGAGGACCCCATCGAGGTGCTGCACACCGACAACCGGTCGATGATCAGCCAGCGCGAGGTGCGCCTCGACACCGCCGACTTCAGCACCGCGCTGCGCGCCGCGATGCGGCAGGACCCCGACGTGATCCTCGTCGGGGAGATGCGCGACCAGGAGACCGTGAAGGCGGCCCTGTCGGCCGCCGAGACCGGCCACTTCGTCATGTCGACGCTGCACACCATCGACGCGGCCGAGACGATCTCGCGCATCATCGACTTCTTCCCCCCGCACGAGCAGAAGCAGGTGCGGCTGGCGCTCGCGGGGTCGCTGCGCGGCATCGTCTGCCAGCGCCTGGTGCCCCGCGCGGACGGGGCGGGCCGGTGCGTGGTCATGGAGATCTGCGTCAACACCGGCCGCATCGCGGACGCGATCGCCGACCCGGACAAGACGAACCTCATCACCGACCTCATCCGCGAGGGCGGGTACTACCGGATGCAGACGTTCGACCAGCACCTCGTGGAGCTGGTCCGGGACGGGATCGTGACGCTGGAGGACGCGCAGGACGCCGCTTCCAGCCCGCACGACCTCGCCGTGGAGCTGCGCCGCCTGGGCCTGGTCGTCTGACGCGTCACGCCGTCAGCCGCGTCCCCGGCGAGCACGGGGTCGCCGCGGGGGTCGCCGCGGGGGTCGCCGCTGCGGGCGGCCGGGGACGACCCGCGGCCCGGCGGACGCGCGCCGGGCGGTCGGCGCGGGCCCGGTGCCCGGGGGGAGCGGGGCGGGGGACGCCGCCGTCCTCGGACCACTCGCGCGAGGTCCGGGAGTCGACGCCGAAGCGGGGTGCGGCCAGGGCCAGCACCACGAGCACGAGCAGCACCACGAGGGCGGTCAGGTCGTTGGACACCCCTCCAGCGTCGCCGTCGCCCCCACCCCGGACGAGTGGCAGCTCTGCCGAGGTCCGTGCAGATCCTGCCAACTCGTCCGGCGGCTGGCAGACTGCCCCGCATGGGGACGAGGGGTGACCTGCACGACGTGGCGGCGGTCGTCGGCCCCGGGTTCTCGGCGTTCGAGTTCTCGGTGGCCTGCGAGGTGTTCGGCATCGACCGCACCGACGACGGCGTGCCGCCGTTCCGGTTCGCCGCCTGCACCGAGCACGCCGGTCCCGTCGTCTCCCGGCACGGGTTCAGCCTCACCACCGACCACCGCCTGGACCGGCTCGACACCGCCGACCTCGTCATCGTGACCCCGTCCGAGCTCGGCTTCGGGCCGCCCAGCGAGCACCTCGCCGACCGGCTGCGCGCCGCCGCCGACCGCGGGGCGACCGTCGCGAGCTTCTGCAGCGGCGCCTTCACCCTCGCCCACACCGGCCTGCTCGACGGCCGCCGCGCCACCACGCACTACCGGTACGCGGCCGAGCTCGCCCGCCGCTTCCCGCTCGTCGAGGTCGTGCCCGACGTCCTGTACGTCGAGGACGGGGCGCTGGCCTCCAGCGCCGGCACCTCCGCGGGCATCGACCTGTCGCTGCACCTGGTCCGTGAGCACCACGGCACCGCCGTGGCCACGGCCATCGCCCGCCGGATGGTGGTGCCCCCGCACCGCGACGGCGGGCAGGCCCAGTACGTCGACGCGCCCGTGCGCCCGTGCGCCGACGAGTCCCTGGCCGCCGCCCTGGACTGGGCCGCGGGGAACCTGCACACCGAGATCGACGTCGCCGCCTGGGCGCGGGCGGCGGCCATGTCGCCGCGCACGTTCGCCCGCCGGTTCCGCGCCGAGACCGGCGTCACCCCGCACCGCTGGCTGCTGGAACGGCGCGTCGCGGCGGCCCGGCTGCTGCTGGAGGACGGCGACCAGGGCATCGACGTCGTGGCCCGCCGGTGCGGTTTCGGGTCCGCCGCGATGCTGCGCCAGCACTTCCTCCGGCTCGTCGGCACCACCCCCACCGCCTACCGGCGCACCTTCCGCGGTGCGCGGTCGCCGGCCGCCACGAGGTTGCTGCCGACCGCATGACGTTCCTGCGCCAGCTGTTCGCCGACGTCCGCTCGCGGCTGCACGGCCACGACCTCTTCCTCGTCTCGGCCGGGGTCACGTTCTACGCCGCGATCGCCCTGGTGCCCTCGCTCGTCGTCGTCGTCCGGCTCCTGGCCGCCGTCATCGGCCCGGCCGAGGTCCTCGAGCTCGCCGACGCGGTCGGCCGGGCGCTGCCCACCGCCCAGAGCGCGGGGGCGGTCGTGCGCGACCTCGCCGCGACGGCCGTCGACGTGGGCTGGGTGCCCGCGCTGGTCGCGCTGGTCCCGGCCACGGTCTACGGCGAGGGGCTGCGGCGGGGTTTCGCCCGCGTCAGCGTGCGCCACCCCGAGCCGGCCCCGCCGGCGGTGCGGGGACGGGTCGGGGCGTGGAAGGTGCGCCTGAAGGCGCTGCCGCTGCTGCTGCTGGCCCCCGCGGGCTTCCTCGCCGTCCTGGAGGTCGCCCCGTTCCTGGTGCGGCTCTTCGGCAGCGGCCTGCCCGGCTCCGCGCTGGGGGTCTACGTCGCGCTGAACGTCGACTGGCTGGTCGTCTCACCCGTGCTGGTCTACGTCTACCGCGTGCTCGGTCCGGTCCGGCCGGGGTGGTGGGCGGCGCTGTGGGGCGGCTACGCCACCGGCGCGTTCGTGTCGGGCTTCCTGCAGGGCTTCGTGCTGTTCCTGGCCATCCCCGTCGACCTGGGCGCACCCTTCGGCGGGTACACCCAGGTCGGGGGAGCGGTCGCGGTCTGCCTGTGGCTGTGGGTCTTCACCGCGCTGACCGTCTACGGGTACGCGGTGACGCTGGAGCTGCAGCGCCGCCGGGACCGGCGGCCCCGGCCTCAGCCCCGGCCTCAGCGCACCGTGAACTGACGCACCTGGGCGTCCAGGTCCTTCGCCACCTCGGCGAGCTCACCCACCGAACCGCGCACGGCCCGCACCTCGTGGGTCGTGCCCTGCACGGCCCCGACGGTGCCCTCCAGGGCCGCCGCGATCCCCGTGGAGCGGCCTGCGGCCGTGTGCAGGGTGCCGCTGACCGACGTCGTGGTCGCCAGCTGCTGCGCGACCGCGGCCGCGATGGTGGCCTGCAGCTCGTCGATGTGGGCGATCGTCTCGGTGATCCGGGCGATGTCGGCGCGCACCGCCGCCGCCTCGGACTGCACGGCCGTCAGCGTCGGGGCGATCTCCTCGGTGGCCTGCGCGGTCTGGCGCGCCAGCTCCTTGACCTCCTCGGCGACGACCGCGAAGCCCGCACCGGCCTCCCCGGCGCGCGCGGCCTCGATGGTCGCGTTCAGCGCCAGCAGGTTCGTCTGCGCGGCGATCGCGGTGATGGTGCGCAGCACGTCGGCGATCTGCTGCGAGCTGGCCCCGAGCCGCTCGACGGTGCCGGTCGCGGTCTGCGCGAGGTGGACCGCCTCGCCGGCGACGACCGTGACGTTGCTCGTCGTGGCGGACACCTCGTCGGCCGCGGCGCGCAGCTGCTCCACCGCGTCGGACACCTCGTGCACCCCGGCCGAGACGGTCGTGGCGTCGCCGGTGACCTGCCCGATCTCGGCGGCGGTGGACTCCGCCGCCCCCGCCAGCCGGTCGCTGGCCCCGTCCAGGGACCCCGCGGCCGCGGTGACGCGGGCCGCGCCCTCGCTCATCGCGACGAGCGCGTCGCGGACGGCGCCGGTGGCCTCGTCCAGCGCCACGCCCATCGTCCCGATCTCGTCGTCGCCGTGCTGCTCGCCCTCGCCCAGGGCGCGGGCCGACAGGTCGCGGGCGGCGACGCGGCGCAGCACGTCGGTGAGCCGCCCGATGCGCCGCACCAGGGTGCGGGCCAGCAGGGCGATGACGCCGGCCATCACCAGCGCCACGCCCGCCCCGACGAGGACGGTGTTGCGGACCAGGCTCGCGCCGCCGGCCGAGACGCGGTCGGTGACGACCGCGGTGTCGGCGTCGGGCAGCCAGCTGGTGACGACCCAGTTGTAGGCGGGGTAGCGGGTGATGCCGACGGTGTAGGCGCCGTCGGCCAGCGTGACGTCGCGGGTGGTGAACTCCCCGGCGGGCAGGTCCTTCGCGGCGGCGAGCAGGTCGGCGACGTACGGCTGCCCGTCGGCGTCGGTGGCGTCGATCATGGCGTCGCCGTCGGCGGCGCCCTCGGGGGCGACGACGGCGGTGCCGGCGGAGGCGGCCGCGTCGGAGAACACCGCGAAGTACCCGGAGGTCCCCACGGTGGCGTCGGCGAGGGCCGCGCGCAGCTCCGCGGTGACGTCGGCCTGCGGCAGCCCCACGAACACCGCGCCGACGACCTCGTCGCCGGCCTTCAGCGGCTCGTAGACGGTGACGTAGGGCTGGTCGGCGACGACCGCGGTGCCGTGGTAGGTCTCCCCGGCCGCGAGGGCCTTCACGACCGCGTTCGGGGCGCCGTCGGCGTTGACGGCGGGGATGTAGGTGCCGATGTTGCGCGAGCCGCCGGCCCCGACGACGTTCGTGGCCACCCGCAGCATGGCCCCGGTGTCGTCCATCTTCTGGAAGACGGTGGTGGCGGCGCCGGTGAGGCGCGCGGCGGCGTCCATCCCGGGCACCGTGGCGGCGGGGTCGCCCTGCTGGCCCAGCCAGGTGCCCCCGAACTCCAGCCGCGGCAGGGTGACGGTCGTCTTGTCCTTGGTGACCTGGTTGGTGGCCGTCCAGGTCGCGGTCTCCGCGGGGTCGACCGCGGTCGCGCCCAGCTGGGCGAGGCGGTCGGTGGTCACCCGCAGGTTGGAGTCCAGCATGGACTGCACGGCCGCGGCCTGCGTGGCCACGGTCGTCTGCACCTGGGTCCCGGCGTCGTGCAGGGACTGCTCGGACATGGCCCGCACGTCACCGGCGGTGTCCTCGGACAGGTCGTCGACCTGCCACGCCGACAGCGCGCTCATGAGGCCGGCGGTGACGACGACGGCGCCGACGCCGGGCAGCAGGAGCTGGGAGCGCAGCGAGCGGGGACGCAACGAGAAGGCCACACCCAGCCATCGGCGCACCGGTAGCGGAACTCAAGCCCTCATCGCGGCCCGGGCCCGGTCAGCCGGCGGGGGAGGGCTCCTCGCGGTGGTCGCCGGTGCGGCCGTCGACGAGCTCGCGCAGGACGTCGACGTGCCCGGCGTGCCGCGCCGTCTCCTCGATCATGTGGATGAGCACCCAGCGCAGCGTGACCGTCGCCCCGTGCCAGGCGGTGCCCCGCTCGGTGGTCTTCAGCTCCCGGATCGCCTCGTCGGCCGCGGCGCGGGCCCGCTCGTAGTAGGCCAGGACACCCTCGGTGGTCTCCCACGGGTGGATGCGCCAGTCGGCCTGCGGGTCCTCGTCCAGGACGGCCGAGGGGATCTCGTCGCTCGGGCGGCCGAACGTGGAGCAGAACCAGCCGTACTCGGTGGAGGCCAGGTGCTTCACGGTGCCCAGCAGGGTGGTCTCGGAGCCCACGACCCGGCGGCGCAGCTGCTCGTCGTCGAGGCCCTCGAGCTTCCACAGGACGGCCTCGCGGTGACGCTGCAGGCTGGCCACCAGGCTCGGCTTCTCCCCGGCGGTGTACGGAACGAGCGTCATGCACCGGACCCTACGGGGGCACCGGAGCGCTGACCACCCCGGCACCGGCCCGTACGATCACGGCGTGAGCGCGCACGTCGACGCCCTGTTCGTCTACCCGGTCAAGGGCATGAGCGCTCAGCCGCTCGACCGCGTGACCCTCACCGCCGGTCGCGGCGTCCCGCACGACCGGACCCTCGCCCTGGCCCGTCCCGGCGGCGCGTACGTCCCCGGGATGCGGCACGGGATCCCCAAGCGCGAGTACTACGTCCTCGTCGCCGAGGAGCGGCTCGCCGCGCTGAGCACCCACCTCGACACCGCGACCGGCGTGTTCACCGTCGACGTCCGGGGCCACCGGGTCCTGACCGCCGACCTGGGCACCGAGGAGGGGCTGGCCGGCCTGCGCGCCTTCTACGCCCGCGTCCTGGACCTGCCGCCGGGCACCGAACCGGTCGTGGCCCGCGACGAGGGCCGCCGCTTCACCGACACCGCGCACGGCTCCGACGAGGAGATGGAGTACGTCTCGGTCGTCAACCTCGCCTCGGTGCGCGACCTCGCCGACCGCGTCGGCGCCGACGTCGACCCGTTGCGGTTCCGCGGCAACGTCCACGTCGAGGGCCTGGAGCCGTGGGCCGAGTTCGACCTCGTCGGGCAGGAGTTCTCCCTCGGCGGTGTCCGCGTGCGGGGGACGAGGACGACCGTGCGCTGCGCCGCGACGGAGGTCGACCCCCGCACCGGCCGGCGGGACCTGCCCGTCCCGCGGCTGCTCTCGCGCACCTACGGGCACGAGGTCACGGGGTTCTACGTCCAGGTCCTGAGCGGCGGGCAGCTCGCCGTGGGCGACGGCGTGACGGGGGTCCCCGGTGCCTGAGCCGCTGCACCTGCAGGTCGCCGGCAAGACCGACCTCACGCCCACCGTCGCCCGCTTCGTCCTGCGCGACCCGCGGGGCGCGGCCCTGCCCGGGTACCGCGGCGGGGCCCACGTCACCGTCACCACCCCCCGCGGCGGACGCCGCAGCTACAGCCTCGTGGAGGCCGGCGGCCGGGCCCCGCGCGAGTACGTCGTCTGCGTGCGCCGGGACCCCGGTGGCCGCGGCGGGTCGGTCAGCATGCACGACGACGTCCACGTGGGCGACGTCCTGGAGGTCACCTGGCCCGCCAACACCTTCGCCCTGCGGCCGGCGAAGCGGTACCTGTTCATCGCCGGCGGCATCGGCATCACCCCGGTCCGGGCGATGGTCGCCGAGCTGCGCGCCCGCGGGAGGGCGCAGGTCGAGCTGCTCTACCTGACCCGGGAGCCGGGGGAGACGGCCTTCCTCGACGAGTTCGGCGCCGACGGCACGCTCCTGCACCACAGCGCCACGCACGGCCGCCTCGACCTGTGGCCGTACCTGGAGCACCCCGACGACGACGCCCGCGTCTACTGCTGCGGCCCCACCGCGCTCGTCGAGGAGGTGCAGGCCCTCACGGCGCACTGGCGCCCCAGCCGCGTCCACGTCGAGGACTTCGCCGGCGTCGACGCCCTCGGCGGCCGGCGGACGCCGTTCACGGCCGTGTGGGCCCCGACGGGGGCCCGGGTGGCGGTCCCGGCCGACCGGACCCTGCTGGGCGCCCTGCGCGACGCCGGGGTGGAGGTCGACGCCTCCTGCGAGTCCGGCACCTGCGGCACCTGCCGGCTGCGGCTGCTGGACGGCGACGTCGACCACCGCGACCTCGTCCTGGGCGCCGCCGAGCGGGCCGGTCACCTCATGCCGTGCGTGTCCCGGGCGCTGTCGGAGGAGATCACGATCGCCCCCGCGTGAGGCGCGGGCGCTCCCGCGTGCGGGACCGGGGCCGGGTGGGCAGGCTGGCGGGGAGACGCAGCAGCGTGCACCACCCCCGCGACGGAGAGCCCTCCATGACGACCTCCCTGCCCCCGGCGTCCCACGACGCCCCGGCCCTGTCCCTCCAGCTGCACCGGCCGGTGCTGCGGCTGCCCGGGACCTACCCCGCGCAGGGCGACACCTTCCTGCTGGCCCGCACGGTCCGCGAGCGCGGCAGCGTCGTGGACCGCGACGTCCTGGACGTCGGGACCGGCGGCGGGTCCCTGGCCGTGGCCGCGGTGCGCGCCGGGGCGCGCACGGTGACGGCCGTGGACATCTCCCTGCGGTCGGTCCTGACCGCCCGGCTCAACGGCCGGCTGCACCGGGCGCCGCTGACGGTCCTGCGCGGCGACCTGTTCGCCCCGGTGGCCGGGCGCGCCTTCGACGTGGTGCTGGCCAACCCGCCGTACGTGCCCGCGGCGACCGACGCGCTGCCCCGGCACCGGCCCGGACGGTCCTGGGACGCCGGCCGCGACGGCCGGGCCGTGATCGACCGCATCTGCGCCGGCATCACGGACGTGCTCGTCCCCGGCGGCCGGTTGCTGATGGTCCACTCGGTCCTGGCCGGGGAGGAGGCCACCCTGGAGCGGCTGCGGGCGCAGGGGCTGCGCGCCGACGTCGTCGCCCGCGCGGACGAGCCCTTCGGGCCGGTGATGACCGCCCGCGCCGACGAGCTGCGCGCCCGCGGGCTGCTGGCCCCGGGGCAGACCCACGAGGAGCTCGTCGTCGTCGAGGCGGTCCGGCCGCCGGCGGGCGAGGCCGCCTGATGGGCGCCGGAGGGGCCGCCCGGGTCCTGGTCAGCGACGACGGCCCGGTCCTGCTCGAGGGGCCGGTCGACATCGACCTGCCGGACGGCCGGCGGGTCCACTCCGAGCGGCCGGTCACCGCGTTGTGCGTGTGCCGCCGCAGCGCCCGGTACCCGTTGTGCGACACCAGCCACCGCGGTCGCGGCGCCCCGCGCACCGCGAACGCCGTCCCCGAAGCGGAGGAGGAACCGTGAGCACCAGCACCGTCCTGACCCGGGAGCCGCTGCTGCCCGCCGAGCGCGGGCCGCTCAGCGCGGCCGTCCTGGCGTACCTGCGGGGGCAGCCGCTGGTGGTCGCCGAGGACGACCTGACCGCCGCCGACCCGTTCGGCGACGACCTGCAGCTGGCCCTGTACGCCTGCTACGAGCTGCACTACCGCGGGTTCGCCGGGGTCGCGGCCGACCTGGAGTGGGACCCGGACCTGCTGGCGCTGCGGCGGGTGCTGGAGCTGCGGTTCCTGCAGGCCCTGCGGGCCGCCGTCCCGGGCGGGGACGACGTGACCGCGGCGATCGCCGCGCTGGTCACCGAGGACCCCGCCGCGCGGGGCGTCTCGCACCACCTGCGGCGGCGCGGGGAGCTGTGGCAGCTGCGGGAGTACGTGGCGCTGCGCTCGACGTACCACCTGAAGGAGGCCGACCCGCAGGCGTGGGTGATCCCGCGCCTGGAGGGGGAGGCCAAGGCCGCACTGGTCACGGTCGAGCACGACGAGTACGGCGCCGGCCGCCCCGAGCGCATGCACGCCCGGTTGTGGGGCGACATGATGCTCGAGCTCGGGCTGAGCGACGAGTACGGCTCCTACCTGGACCACGCGCCCGCCCCGGTCCTGGCCGAGGTCAACTTCATGTCGCTGGCCGGTCTGCACCGCGACCTGCGCGGCGCGCTCGTGGGGCAGTTCGCGGTGGTGGAGCTGACGTCGTCGCCGGGGTCGGCCCGGCTGGTGGCGGCCGCGCAGCGCCTGGGGTGCGGGCCGGCCACCGTGGAGTTCTACGCCGAGCACGTCGAGGCGGACGCCGTCCACGAGCAGGTGGTGCGGCACCGGATCATCGCGCCGCTGGTGCAGGACGACCCGCGGATGGCCGCCGACGTCGTGTTCGGCATGCAGGCGGCGACCTTCATCGACGACCTGCTCGGCGAGCACGTGATGACCCGCTGGGCGGCGGGGGAGTCGGCGCTGACCCGCCCCCTGGACGCCTAGGACCCCCTCCCGCACGCCGGCCCGGCGTGCGGGAGGACCGTCCGCTACGCGTCCTTGAGCATCCGCGCGAGGAACGACCGGGTGCGGTCCTCGCGCGGGTTCGCGATGACGTCCGCGGGCGCCCCGCGCTCGACGACGACCCCGCCGTCCATGAACACCACCTGGTCGGCGACGTCGCGGGCGAAGGCGACCTCGTGCGTCACCACGAGCATCGTCGTGCCGTCCGCGGCCAGTTCCCGCATCACGGTGAGGACCTCCCCGACGAGCTCGGGGTCCAGCGCCGACGTCGGCTCGTCGAACAGCATGAGCTTGGGCTGCATGGCCAGCGCCCGCGCGATCGCGACGCGCTGCTGCTGCCCGCCGGACAGCTGGGCCGGGTAGTTGGCGGCCCGGTCGGCCAGGCCGACCCGGTCCAGCAGCTCCAGCGCCCGCCGCCGGGCCTGCGCCCTGGACTCCCCGCGGACCCGGACGGGCGCCTCGACGACGTTCTCCAGCGCGCTCATGTGCGGGAACAGGTTGAACCGCTGGAACACCATGCCGATGTCCCGGCGCTGCCGCGCGATCTCCTTGTCGGTGAGGCGGTGCAGCCGCCCACCGCGCTCGGCCAGCCCAACCAGCTCGCCGTCGACCCAGATGCGGCCGGCCTCGATGCGTTCCAGGGAGTTGATGCAGCGCAGGAACGTCGTCTTGCCCGACCCCGACGGACCGAGCAGGCACACGACCTGCCCGGCGTGGACGTCGAGGTCGATGCCCTTGAGCACCTCGACGTGGCCGAAGTTCTTGTGGACGTTGCGCGCCTTGACCAGGGGTTCGCTCACTTCGCACCCCCCGGGCCCATCGCGACCCCGGCGGCCGTGGTGCGCCGCGCGGGCCCGGTGCCGTACCCGCGGCTGAACCGCTTCTCCAGGAAGTACTGCCCGACCATGAGGATCGACGTCGCGATGAGGTAGTACGCGACGGCCGCCATGTTCCCGGCCATGACCTCGAACGTCCGGTTCTTGATCTGGCTGACCCGGAAGAACAGCTCGGTGGACACCGGGATCGCGGCCAGCAGCGAGGTGTCCTTGAGCATGGCGATGACCTCGTTGCCGGTGGGCGGCACGATGACGCGCATCGCCTGCGGCAGGATCACCCGGCGCATCGCGAGCCGCTTGGACATCCCCAGCGCCTCGGCCGCCTCGTGCTGGCCGCGGTCGACGCTCAGCAGGCCGGCGCGGGCGATCTCGGCCATGTACGCGGCCTCGGAGAAACCGAGCCCGACGATGCCGCCGAAGACCCCGCCGAACAGGGCGAACAACGTCGTCTGCGACACCGTCAGCAGCCGCAGGTCCGGGGTGCCGAACCACTGCGTGAGCAGGAAGTCGAACGGGACGCCGATCGACAGGCCCGTCGCGAACAGCGCCCCGAGACCACCGGTGATGGACAGCAGCACGTAGCGGGGCACGGCCCGGAAGAACCAGGTGAAGACCCACGACACCGACGACAGGACCCGGTTGTCGGACAACCGCAGGATCGCCAGCAGCACCCCGCCGACGATCCCGATGACCATGGCGCACACGGTCGTCAGCAGGGTCCCGACGAGGAAGCCGCGGATGACGATCGTCTGGTTCATCACCTCCAGGGTGAACGGCCAGTCGAAGTTGTCGTTGGTGAGCAGCAGGTGCAGCAGCATGAGCGCGAGCACCGCGATGACCGCGAGCGCCACCCAGCGCCACGGGTGGCGCACCTCGACCGCGTCGATGCGGCCGGGGCGCTCCTCCTCGTCCTGGTGACCGGAGGTCGTCACGACGCGGCGGGGTTGACCGGGAACTCGGTCACGGCGCCGTTCTCACCGCCCCACGGCGCCAGCGCGGCCGCGTAGGTGCCGTCCTCGGCGATCGCGGCGAGGGCCTGGGAGATCGCCTCGGCGGCGCCGGTCTCGGTCTTGGGGACCACGATGCCGTAGGGCGCGGAGTCGTAGACCTCGCCGGCCAGTTCCAGCTCGTCGCCGGTCTGCTCCACGGCGTACGCGGCGACGGGGGAGTCGGCCAGCATCGCGGCGGCGCGGCCCTGGACGACGGCCGTGGTGGCGTCCTCCTGGGAGTCGAACGACAGGACCTGGATCTGGGGCTTCCCGGCGTCGGTGCAGGCCTGCTGCCGGGCGGGCAGGTCGTCGTCGGACTGGGTGGTGCCGGTCTGGACGGAGACGATCTTCCCGCAGGCGTCGTCGGGGTCGATGCCGTCGGGGTTGCCCTTGGCGACGACCCACTGGGTGCCGGCCTCGAAGTACTGGACCATGTTCACCTGCGCCACGCGCTCGGCGTTGATGGTGAACGAGGAGATCGCGGCGTCGTAGCGGTTGCTGACGACCCCGGTGAGCAGGGTGTCGAAGCTGGCGTCGGAGAACTCCGCCCGCACCCCGAGCTTGGCGGCGACGGCGTTCATGACGTCGATGTCCATGCCCTTGACGGTGGTGCCTTCGAGGAACTCGTTGGGGGCGTACTCGGCGTTCGTGCCGACGCGCAGGACGCCGGAGTCCTGCACCGACTGCGGCAGCATCGCCTTCAGCGCGGCGTCGGCCGAGGCGGTCGCGCCGGCCGTGGTGGTCGGGCTGCTGGCGGCGTCACCCGAGAGGGTGTCGGAGCCGCAGCCGGCGGCGGTCAGGCCCGCGACGGTCAGGGCACCGAGGGCGCCCAGGAGCCGGCGGCGGGTGGTGGGACGAGCAGACACGGGGGGACCTCCGGGGTACGGGTGTGGAGCGTGGACAGTGTGGACCAGGTGAACGCGCGTCCGCGCACCGCGCACCTCCCGAAACCGGTTCGTCACCCGGTCGTCACACGGGACGTGCTCCGGGACGGTCCCGCCGGGACTGTCCGAGCGAGCGGGCACGCTGGGCCCGTGACCCCTCCCGGCCGCCCCGCCCGCCCCTCCGACCGCCTGCTGCGCCGCGTGGGACCGGCCGCCGGGACCCGCGTGGAGCCCGGGCGCTGGCCGGACGACGTCCCGGCCGTCGCGCAGCTGCTGACCACCGGCCTCGACGTCCCGGCCGGGGTGACGTTCCTGGTCGGGGAGAACGGGGCGGGCAAGTCCACGCTCGTGGAGGCGGTCGGGCAGGCCCTGGGGGTGCACGCCGAGGGGGGCCTGCGCCGGCACGCGCCGGGCCGCGACCGGCCCCCGGTGGACGCCTCGGGGCTGGGGGACCGGCTGGAGGTGGTGCGCGGCACCGCCCGCCGGCGGGAGGTCTTCTTCCTGCGCGCCGAGACGATGCACCGCTTCTACTCGTGGCTGCACGACGTGGGCTCGCCGGCCCACGCGGACCTGCACCACCTCAGCCACGGCGAGTCGTTCCTGGAGGTGCTGGACGCGGCGTGGATGCGGCAGGTGGGGCTGCTGCTGCTCGACGAGCCGGAGTCGGCGCTGTCGTTCACCAACCAGCTGCTCCTGGGGCGGTCCTTCGCGGCGATGGCCGCGCAGGGCCGTCAGGTGCTGTGCGCGACGCACTCCCCGCTGCTGACGGCGCTGCCGGGGGCGCGGATCCTCCAGGTCGGCCCGGACGGGATCACGCCCGCCGGGTGGGAGGACCTGCCGCTGGTCCGGGACTGGCGGTTCTTCCTGGACGCCCCGGAGCGCTACTGGCGCCGGGTCCTGGACTGACCGCCAGCTGCCCGGGGGCCAGGTCGATCACGGGGGTGCCCGCGACGACCAGCCGGGCCCGCTCCCAGGGGCGCTGGCCGGCCAGGAACGGCTGCTCGGCCCGCTCCCACTCGTCCCAGAACGCCTCGGCCGCGGCGCGGTCGCCGTTGACGCCCGACGCGACGTCCCGCTCCAGGCCGCGGACGCGGGCCAGGGCGTGGTCGGACTGCACCCAGACGAGCGCGTCCAGGAACGCCGACGCCTCGCGGCGCCCGGCGCCCACGCCCTCGACGAGGACGAGGTCGGTCCCGGCGGGCACGTCGACGGACCCGCTGCGCCCGTGCGGGGCCCAGCCCGGCGGGGTGCACGCCACGCCCACGCCCCGCCGCAGCGGGGCGAGCACCCCCTCGACGAGCAGGTCGGCCCAGTCGAAGAACGAGTGGTGCCAGGCGAGGTCGTCGGTGTGCACGACGACCGACGTCAGGCCCCGGCGCCGGGCCTCGGCGTGCAGCAGGCCGGCCAGGGTGGACTTGCCCGAGGCGCTGCGCCCGTCCACCGCGACGACGCCGGTCCCCAGCGCGTCCAGGACGTCGCCGACCGACGCCGGCCGCCACGGGCCCGCGGCGGGTTCTCCCTCGAGCAGGTGCACCGGGCCGCCTCAGGGCTGGGGGACGCCCAGCCAGTCGTACCAGCCGCTGTGCAGCACCAGCCACGCCAGCAGCCCGTACCCGGCCTGCCCGGGGTGGACGCCGTCGGAGGCGGCGAGGTCGGCGTACCAGTCCTCGTGCTCCAGCAGCGGGGAGAACGTGTCGACGTAGGCGATCCGGCGGCGCGCGCAGACGTCGGCGAACGCGTCGGCCAGGTCCCCGATGCGCTCGTTGCGCTCGGCGTCGGAGACCGGGGTCGGGCCCACCACGAGGGTCGGCAGGCCCCGCGCCTCGCACTCGTCGAGGACGTTGGCGAGGTTGAGGCGGCTGCGGGCCAGGGTGGTGCCCGCGTCCAGGTCGGCGTGGCCCAGGCCCACCACGAGGCGGTGCTCGTCGCCGCCGACGAACCGGCGGGACGTCTCCTCGCGCCAGCGGTTGTTCAGCTCGGTGGTCGTCTCGCCCGGGACGCCGAGCGGGAAGAACGTGACGTCGCGGTCCTCGCGCGGGGTGCGGGCCGAGACGCGGCCCACCCAGCCCAGGGCGCGGGGGTCCCCGACACCGGTCACGAACTCGTCGCCGATCAGGCACACCCGCACGTCGTAGCGGCCGTTCACTGCAGGTCCTCGCTCACGCGGGTGGTGCTCCTCGGTCGTGGGGGGGCGGGGTGTCGGGGCGAGGATAGTCGCTCCCACGCACGGACCCCGTCACCCGCGACGGGTGACGGGGTCCTGGTGACGGGGCCGGTCAGCGGGCGAACGCCTCCTCGACGATGCGGCGCTGCTCGGCCTGGTGCCGCTTGGCCGAACCGGCCGCCGGGGACGCCGACGCGGGCCGCGAGACGAGCCGCAGCTTGGCCGCCAGCGAGGGGAACAGCCCCATCGCGACGTGCCACCAGCCGCCCTGGTTGGCCGGTTCCTCCTGCACCCAGACCGGCTCGGCGTTCGGGAACCGGGACAGGACCGCCAGCACCTGCTGCACCGGCAGCGGGGCCAGCTGCTCGAGCCGGACGATCGCCGTGCGGGTGTCCCCGCGGGCGGTGCGCTCGGCGACGAGGTCCCAGTAGACCTTGCCCGAGCACAGCAGCACGCGGTCGACGCCCGCCGGGTCGAGCCCGCCCTGGTCGCCGATGACCTCCTGGAAGGTCCCGGTCGTGAAGTCCTCCACGCTGGACGTCGCGGCCTTCAGGCGCAGCATCGACTTCGGGGTGAAGACGATGAGCGGCTTGCGGGGCCGGGCGTAGGCCTGGCGGCGCAGCAGGTGGAAGTAGCTGGCCGGGGTCGAGGGGACCGCGACCGTCATGTTGTCCTCGGCGCACAGCTGCAGGAACCGCTCGATCCGGCCCGAGGAGTGGTCCGGACCCTGGCCCTCGTAGCCGTGCGGCAGCAGCAGCACGACGGAGGAGCGCTGGCCCCACTTCTGCTCACCGGCGGCGATGAACTCGTCGATGACGGTCTGCGCGCCGTTGAAGAAGTCGCCGAACTGCGCCTCCCACAGCACCAGCGCGTCGGGGCGCTCGACGGAGTACCCGTACTCGAACCCCATCGCCGCGTACTCCGACAGCAGGGAGTCGTAGATCCAGAACTTCGCCTGCTCGGCACCCTCGCGGCCCAGGTAGAGCAGCGGGGTCCACTCCTCGCCGGTGACCCGGTCGGTCAGCACCGCGTGCCGGGACACGAACGTGCCGCGGCGGGAGTCCTGCCCGGACAGCCGGATCGGGGTGCCCTCCATGAGCAGCGAACCGAAGGCCAGCAGCTCGCCCCAGCCCCAGTCGATGCCGCCCTCGGTGGACATCTGCTCGCGCTTGTCCAGCAGCTGCCGCAGCTTGGGGTGGACGGTGAAACCGGCCGGCGGGTTCGCCTGGACCTGGCCGATGTGCTTGAGCACGGCCGCGTCGACGGCCGTCTCGCGCGCCTGGACCGGCTTCTGCTCGTCGGCCTCCTGCGCCGACGGCTTCTCCAGCCCGCCGCGGCTGTCCCCGTCGCCGGAGCCGCCGTTGACGGTGCCCTTGGTCTCGGCGAACGCGCGCTCGAGCTGCGCCGAGTAGTCGCGCAGCGCCTCCTCGGCCTCCTCGACGGAGATGTCGCCGCGGCCGATGAGGCCCTCGGTATAGCTCTTGCGCACCGAGCGCTTCTTCTCGATGAGGTTGTACATCAGCGGCTGCGTCATCGAGGGGTCGTCGCCCTCGTTGTGACCGCGGCGGCGGTAGCACACCATGTCGATGACGACGTCCTTGTCGAACTCCTGGCGGAACTCGAACGCCAGCTGCGCCACCCGGACGCACGCCTCGGGGTCGTCGCCGTTCACGTGGAAGATCGGCGCCTGGATCATCCGGCCGACGTCGGTGCAGTAGAACGACGAGCGCGACGACGCCGGGGCGGTGGTGAACCCGACCTGGTTGTTGATGACGACGTGCACCGTGCCGCCCGTGCGGTACCCGCGCAGCTGCGACAGGTTGAGCGTCTCGGCCACGACGCCCTGACCGGCGAACGCGGCGTCGCCGTGGATGAGGACCGGCAGCACCGGGAACGAGGCGCCGCCGAGGTTGATGCGGTCCTGCTTGGCGCGCGCCACCCCCTCCAGCACCGGGTCGACCGCCTCGAGGTGGGACGGGTTCGCGGCGACGTAGACCTTCGTCTGCTCGCCGTCCTCGCCCGTGAACGTGCCCTCGGTGCCCAGGTGGTACTTCACGTCGCCCGAGCCCTGGACCGTGCGCGGGTCCTGCATGCCCTCGAACTCGCGGAACACCTGCGAGTAGCTCTTGCCGGCGATGTTCGTCAGGACGTTGAGCCGGCCGCGGTGGGCCATGCCCAGGCAGACCTCGTCCATCCCGGCCGAGGCGGCGCGCGAGAGCAGGCCGTCCAGCAGGGCGATGACCGACTCCCCGCCCTCGAGGCTGAACCGCTTCTGGCCCACGTACTTCGTCTGCAGGAACGTCTCGAACGCCTCGGCGGCGTTGAGCCGGCGCAGGATGCGCAGCTGCTCGGCCGCGGTCGGCTTGGCGTACGGGCGCTCGACGCGGTCCTGGATCCACTTGCGCTGCTCGGGTTCCTGGATGTGCATGTACTCGATGCCGACGGTGCGGCAGTAGGAGTCGCGCAGGACGCCGAGGACGTCGCGCAGCTTCATGTGCGCCTTGCCGCCGAACCCGCCGGTGGGGAACTCGCGGTCGAGGTCCCACAGCGTCAGGCCGTGGGTCTCGATCTCGAGGTCGGGGTGCATCCGCTGCTTGTACTCCAGCGGGTCGGTGTCGGCCATGAGGTGCCCGCGCACCCGGAACGCGTGGATCAGCTCGACCAGCCGCGCGGTCTTGTTGATCTGGTCGTCGTGGCTGATCGAGATGTCCGGCGTCCAGCGGATCGGCTGGTACGGGATGTGCAGGGCCTGGAAGACGCGGTCGTAGAACCCGTCCTCGCCCAGCAGCTTGGTGTGCACGATCCGCAGGAACTCGCCCGAGCCCGCGCCCTGGATGATGCGGTGGTCGTAGGTGGAGGTCAGCGTGATGACCTTGCTGACCGCCAGGCGGGTCAGCGTCTCCTCGCTGGCGCCCTGGTACTCCGCCGGGTACTCCATCGCGCCGACGCCGATGATCGCGCCCTGCCCCTTGACCAGGCGCGGCACCGAGTGGACGGTGCCGATCGTGCCCGGGTTGGTCAGGCTGATCGTGGTGCCGGCGAAGTCGTCGGCCGTGAGCTTGCCGCCGCGGGCGCGGCGCACGACGTCCTCGTAGGCGCTCCAGAACTCGGCGAAGTTCTTGGTCTCGCACTCCTTGACCGCGGGCACCATGAGCTGGCGCGACCCGTCGGGCTTGGGCAGGTCGATCGCGATGCCGAGGTTGACGTGCGCCGGCTGCAGGACGGCCGGCTTGCCCTTGGCGTCGGTCGTGTAGGCCGCGTTCATCGACGGCATGGCCGCCAGCGCCTCGACGACGGCGAAGCCGATGAGGTGGGTGAAGGAGACCTTGCCGCCGCGGGCCCGCTTGAGGTGGTTGTTGATGACGATGCGGTTGTCGACCAGCAGCTTGGCCGGGACCGCGCGCACGCTGGTGGCGGTGGGGACCTCGAGGGAGTCCTCCATGTTGGTCACCACGCGCGCGGCGGGGCCGCGCAACGGGGAGACGACGTCGGCGGCCGGCTGCGGCTCGGCCGCCGGCGCGGGCGCGGCCACGGGCTTGGGGGTGGGCGCGGGTGCGTCCTGCGCCGCGGGCCCCGGGGCGGTCTTCGGTGCCGGCACCGGCTCGGTCCTCGCCTCGGGCTGCACCTGGATCCTCGCCTCGGGCTTCGGCTCGGGCTTCGGCTGCGCCTGGGGTGCGGGCGCCTCGGCCGGCCGCGCTGGTGCCTGGCCGTTGACGTTGCCGTTGCCGTTGGCCGCCGGCGCCACCGACCGGGTCGTCCCGGCCGGGTTGTCGGCGGGGGAGTAGTCCTCGAAGAAGTCCCACCACGCCTGGTCGACGGAGTTCTTGTCGGCCTTGTACTGCTCGTACAGCTCGTCGACGAGCCATTCGTTCGGACCGAAGGTCGCTGCGATCTTGTCCTCGTGGTGCGAGGGCTGTTGAGGCACGGCGGTGTCGCCTTCTTCCTCGTTCGTGATTTCTCCGACTGCGGGCGCCCCACCACCCTATCCCGGTGTGGTATGCGGTCGCCCGCCGCCCTGCGGTCGCGCCGGAGGAGGACCCGTGACCGTGGTCACACCCACCGTCACCGTCCGGTGACGGTGGGTGTCTCGTCGAGCAAGCGCGGCAGGTGCACGTCGATCCGGCACCCGCCCTCCTCCGGCGTCGGCGCCACCCGGATCGTCCCCCCGTGCAGCTGCACCGCCCAGCGCGCGATCGCCAGCCCCAGCCCCGTCCCGCCGTCCGTGCGGGCGCTGCCGCGCTGGAAGCGCTCGAACACGCGCTCGCGGTCGGCGTCGGCGATCCCCGGCCCCTGGTCCTGCACCGTGATCCGCACGACCTGGCCCACCGCGCGGGCCGAGACGAACACCTTCCCGCCCGGCGGGGAGTGCCGCGAGGCGTTGTCCAGCAGGTTCGCCACGACCTGGTGCAGCCGCGCGGAGTCCACCAGCACCTCCAGGCCCGGCGGGTCCACGTCCAGCACGAACTCCACGTCCCGGCCCGTCATCGACATCGCCCGCGTCGCCTGCCCCAGGAACGGCTCCAGCTCCAGGTACTCCCGGTCCAGCTCCACCGCCCCCGCGTCCAGGCGGGACAGGTCCAGCAGCTGCTCGACCAGCCGGCCCAGCCGCTCGGTCTGGGCCAGCGCCGTGTTCAGCGTCTCGTGGTCCGGCTCGGTCACCCCGTCGACGAGGTTCTCCATCACCGCGTGCAGCGCCGAGACCGGCGTCCGCAGCTCGTGGCTCACGTTCGCCACCAGCTCCCGGCGCTCGCGGTCCACCGCCTCCAGGTCCTCGGCCATCCGGTTGAAGGCGTCCGCCAGCTCCCCGACCTCGTCGCTGGACGTCGAGCGCACCCGCCGCGAGTAGTCCCCCCGCGCCATCGCGCGCGCCGCCGCCGTCATCTCCCGCAGCGGCGAGGTCATGCCCCGCGCCAGCAGCTGCGTGAACACCAGCGTCACCACGATCGAGGCCGGCAGCGTGTACCGCGGGCCGATGTGGATCTCGGCCAGCCGCAACCCCGCCCACACCAGCAGCGAGGCCATCGTCACCGACGCCGCCACCAGCAGCGCCAGCTTCGTCTTGATCGAGTGCACCGGGTCCAGCGGGCGCACGTCCGGCCACGGCCGGCGCGTGGCCGTCCGGTCGGCGGCCTTGGCCGCCCGCACGCGCGCGTCGTGCGCCGCCCCGCTGATCGGGATGGGGCCCGTCAGCCCCGTCCCGACCGGCTCCTGCGGCTGCGGCCGCGGCTGCGGACCCGTCACGGGGCCTCCTGGCCGCCGGCCGGCTCGAACGCGTACCCGACCCCGTGGACCGTGCGGACCAGGTCCGCCCCCAGCTTGCGGCGCAACGCCTTCACGTGGCTGTCGACCGTCCGGGTGCCCGAGGCGTCGACCCAGTCCCAGACCTCCTCCAGCAGCTTCTCCCGCGTCAACACCGTGCGCGGGGACTCGGCCAGGCAGACCAGCAGGTCGAACTCCGTCGGCGTCAGGTGGACCTCCGCACCGGCCCGCCGGACGCGCCGCTGCGCGCGGTCGATCTCCAGCTCGCCGTCGGAGACCTCGAAGCGCATCGCCTCCGACGCCGGCTCCGGGGCACCGACCAGGGCGCGGGCGCGCTCGACCCGGCGCACCAGGCCGTTGACCCGGGCCACCAGCTCGCGCATCGAGAACGGCTTGGTCATGTAGTCGTCCGCGCCGACGCCCAGGCCCACGAGCTTGTCGGTCTCGTCGTCGCGCGCGGTGAGCATCAGGACCGGCACCGGCCGCGAGGCCTGCACCCGGCGGCACACCTCCAGGCCGTCGAACCCCGGCAGCATGACGTCCAGCACGACCACGTCGGGGTTCACCCGCTCGCACAGCTCCACCCCGGCCGGGCCGTCACCGGCGGTCTGGACCGCGTAGCCCTCGGCGCGCAGCCGGCGGGCCACCGCGTCGGCGATCGTGGGTTCGTCCTCGACGACCACGGCCGTGCGCGGCGGGGTCGCCGGACCGGGCTGGCCGCCGGGCCCGCCCTGGGCCGAGGGGGTTCCGATGCTCATGAGCGCCAGCGTAGGACCGACCCCGGTACCCCGGCCCCGGCCGCGACCGCCCCGCCCGCGGTGTGCACGAGCCCTGCACACCCTCTCCGCCGCCGCCAGCCGTCCTAGGCTGTGCGCGTGCACTTCCTCGACGGCCGCCAGCCCGAGCACGACCTCACCTACAACGACGTGTTCCTCGCACCGTCGCGCTCGCAGGTGACCTCCCGCCTCGACGTGGACCTGTCCACCCACGACGGCACCGGCACCACCGTGCCCGTCGTCGTCGCCAACATGACGGCCGTCTCCGGCCGCCGGATGGCCGAGACCGTCGCCCGCCGCGGCGGCATGGCCGTCCTGCCCCAGGACCTGCCCCTCGACGTCGTCGCCGAGGTCGTGGCCTGGGTCAAGGACCGCCACCCCGTCTTCGAGACCCCCGTCGTGCTGCACGAGCACGACACCGTCGCCGACGCCCTGGCCCTCATCCCCAAGCGCTCGCACGGGGCGGCCGTCGTCCTGGACGAGCGGCGCCACGTCCTGGGCGTCGTCACCCCCGCCGACTGCGCCGACGTCGACCGCTTCACCCAGGTCGGCACCGTGATGAGCCGCGAGCCCGTCACCGTGGACGCCGCCGTCGAGGACGACCTCGAGGCCGCCTTCGCCGCGCTGCACGAGGCGCGCCGCAGGTTCGCCCCCGTCGTGCGCGACCACGGCGACGGGCCGGTGCTGGTGGGCGCCCTGACCCGCACCGGCGCCCTGCGCTCGACCGTCTACGCCCCGGCCCTCGACGCGCGCGGGAAGCTGCGCGTCGCCGCGGCCGTCGGCATCAACGGCGACGTCGCCGCCACCGCGAAGGCGTTGCTGGACACCGGGATCGACACCCTCGTCGTCGACACCGCGCACGGGCACCAGGAGAAGATGCTCGACGCCCTGCGCGCCGTGCGCGCCCTGGACCCGCAGGTCCCCGTGGTCGCCGGGAACGTCGTGACCGCGCAGGGGGTCCGCGACCTGCTCGCCGCCGGCGCCGACATCGTCAAGGTCGGAGTGGGTCCCGGCGCCATGTGCACCACCCGGATGATGACCGGCGTCGGGCGCCCGCAGTTCTCCGCCGTCCTGGAGTGCGCCGCCGCCGCCCGCGAGCTGGGCGGTCACGTCTGGGCCGACGGCGGGGTCCGGCACCCGCGCGACGTCGCCCTCGCCCTGGCCGCCGGCGCCTCGCAGGTCATGGTGGGGTCCTGGTTCGCCGGCACCCACGAGAGCCCCGGCGACCTCGCCGTCGACGCCGACGGCCGCGAGTACAAGGAGAGCTTCGGCATGGCCTCCGCGCGCGCCGTCGCGGCCCGCACCCGCGCCGACTCCCCGTTCCAGCGCGCCCGCAAGGGCCTGTTCGAGGAGGGCATCTCCTCCTCGCGCATGCACCTGGACCCGCACCGGCCCGGCGTGGAGGACCTGCTGGACCAGATCACCTCCGGGGTGCGGTCCTCCTTCACCTACGTCGGCGCCCGCACGGTGCCCGAGTTCGCCGAGCGCGCCGTCGTCGGCCTGCAGTCCTCGGCCGGCTACGACGAGGGTCGCCCGCTGCCCGCGGGGTGGTGACCGCTTGATCCTCGAGGGCGTGCGCCGGGCCGACGGGTCGCCCGTGGACGTCACCACGACCGGGACCGGTCCCGGCCTCGTCCTCGTGCACGGCACCCGCGCGGCCGCCGACTACGCCCGCCTCGCCGACCGCCTCGCGGCCCGGTTCACCGTGCACCGCTACGAGCGCGAGCACACCGGCCGCGGCGGCGCGCGGTACGCCGTCGCCGACGACGTCGCGCTGCTGGGCGCGGTGCTGACCCGCACCGGGGCCCGGCTCGTCCTGGGGCACGGCCTGGGCGGGCTCGTCGCGCTGCTGGCCACCGCCGGGCTGCTCGAGCGCTGCGTCGACCGCGTCGCCGTGTACGACGCGGTGCTGCCCATCGACGGGTCGGTGCCCGAGGAGGCCATCGAGCAGGCCGCCCGGGCGCTGGCGACCGGCTCGCCCGACCTGGCCCTGGCCCACCTGGACCGGCACCTGCGGACGTCCTCGCTGCAGGCCGTCCGCTCCGAACGGGTCCAGCGGCTCCTCGGCGGCGTCCTGGCCCGCACCGAGTGGGGCCGCTCCACGGCCGCGCGGCTGCCGCAGGTCCTGGCCGAGACCCGCGCCGGCCTGCAGTTCGACGGGCCCGCCGAGGTCTACGCCGACCTGCCCGCCCGCGCGCTGCTGCTCACCGGGGAGCGCTCACCCGCCTACTTCGCCGAGGCCGCCCACGCGATGGCCGCCGCCGTGCCGACCGCGACGGCGCTGGTCGCCGGCGGGTGCGGCCACGACTCGCTGCTGCGGGCCGCGCGCCGCTGCGTGACCCCGCTGGAGACGTTCCTGGCCGGGGACACGCTGTTCTGAGACCCCGCCCCGGACCACGCCCCGGGACGGCGCCTCCCCGGCTGCCCGGCGGGGCGCCACCGTCTACCATCGGCGGAGTCATGAGCTCAGATCCCCGGCCCGACCCGGACCCCCCCACCGCCACCGGCTCGGGAGTCCCCCCGTGCTGACCGAGTGGCTGCTGCTGCTCGTGGGCGTCCTGCTCACCCTCGGCACCGCCGTGTTCGTCGCGGCCGAGTTCGCCTTCGTCACCCTCGACCGGTTCACCGTCGAGAAGGCCGTCGAGGACGGCGACCGCCGCGCCGCCGGCGTCCTGCCCGCGCTGCGCACCCTGTCCACGCAGCTGTCCGGCGCGCAGGTCGGGATCACCCTCACCACCCTGCTCCTCGGCTACCTCACCGAACCGTCCCTGGCCGCGCTGCTGAACGGGCCGCTGACCGGGCTGGGCCTGGGCCCCGGGCCCGCCGACACGGTCGCCGGGATCGTCAGCGTCGTCGTCGCCGCGGTGTTCTCCATGGTCGTCGGCGAGCTGGTCCCCAAGAACCTCGCCCTGTCCGTCCCGCTGCCCACCGCCGGGGTCGTCGCGCCGCTGCAACGGGGCTTCACCTGGTTCACCGGCCCCCTCATCCGCGTCCTGAACGGCAGCGCCAACTGGTTCCTGCGGCGCATCGGCGTCGAACCCCAGGAGGAGCTGTCCGGGGCCCGCTCGGCGCGGGAACTGGCCGCCCTCGTGCGCCGCTCGGCCGACCTGGGGACCCTGGACGAGGGCACCGCGAACCTCATCAGCCGGTCGCTGCTGTTCGGGGACCAGACCGCCGCCGACGTCATGACCCCCCGCGTGCGGATGGAGGTCGTGACCCTGGACCAGACCGCCGCCGACGTCGTCGCCAAGGCCCGCACCACCGGCCACTCGCGGTTCCCCGTCACCGGCGACGACGACGACGACGTGCGCGGCGTCGTCCACCTCAAGGCCGCCGTGGCCGTCCCGCCCGAGCGCCGCCACGACGTCCCGGCCGCCGCCCTGATGGCCCAGGCCCGCCGCGTCCCCGACTCCCTGACCCTCGAACCGCTGCTGCTCCAGCTGCGGCAGAAGGGGTTGCAGCTGGCCGTGGTCGTCGACGAGTACGGCGGCACCGCCGGGGTCGTGACCCTGGAGGACCTCGTCGAGGAGATCGTCGGGGACGTCTCCGACGAGCACGACCGCGACCGCGGGGGCCTGCGCCAGCACCGCGACGCCTCCTGGACGGTGCCCGGCCTGGCCCGCCCCGACGAGGTCCGCGACGCCACCGGCGTCGACGTCCCCGACGACCCCGCCTACGAGACCGTCGGCGGGTTCGTCATGTCCCGCCTGGGCCGCATCCCCGCCGTGGGTGACGAGGTCGAGGTCGACGGCGCGGTGCTGCGCGTCGCGCGGATGGAGGGCCGCCGCGTCGAGCGGCTGCGGCTGCGGCCGCAACCGCCGGCCCCGGCCCGGCCCGTCCCCGGCGCGCGCAGCGCCGGGGCCCCGACCCGACCCGGAGGCACCTCGTGAGCGACCAGGCGGCCCTGGCCCTGGCGGTCCTGCTCGTCCTCGGCAACGCGTTCTTCGTCGGCGCCGAGTTCGCCGTCCTGTCCGCCCGCCGCAGCCAGATCGAGCCGCTCGCCGAGACCAGCGCCCGCGCCCGGTCCGCGCTGCAGGCCATGGAGCACGTCTCCCTCATGCTCGCGGCCTGCCAGCTCGGCGTCACGCTGTGCTCGCTGGGGCTGGGGGCCGTGGCCGAACCCGCCCTGGCGCACCTGCTGGAGCCGGCGTTCCACGCCGCGCACCTGCCGGAGTTCCTCGTCCACCCCGTCGCGCTCGTCATCGCGCTGTCGATCGTGACGTACCTGCACGTCGTGGTGGGGGAGATGATCCCCAAGAACCTCTCCATCGCCGGCCCCGACCGGGCCGTGCTGCTGCTGGCCCCGCCGCTGGTCGCCATCGGCCGCGTCACCGGGCCGCTCATCCGGGCGCTGAACGCCCTCACCAACGCGATCCTGCGGCTGCTGGGGGTCGAGCCGAAGGACGAGGTCTCCAGCGCGTACACGGTCGAGGAGGTGCAGTCCATCGTCGCCGAGTCCCGCCGGGAGGGGACGCTGGACGACTCCGGCGGTCTGGTCACCGGCGCCCTGGAGTTCTCCGACCGGAGCGTGGGCGACATCGCCGTCCCGCTGGAGCACCTGCGGACGCTGCCGCTGGGCGCCACCCCCGCCGACGTGGAGGCCCTCGTCGCGCGGACCGGGTTCAGCCGCTTCCCGGTGCTGGACGCCGACGGCGACCTGCACGGGTACCTGCACCTGAAGGACATCCTGTACGCCGACCCCGCCGAGCACCCCGACCGGTACGCCGAACCGGTGCCGGAGAAGCGGATCCGCGCCCTGGGCACGCTCGGCGCCGGGGAGGAGGTCGAGGACGCGCTCGCGGCCATGCGCCGCACCGGCGCCCACCTGGCCCGGGTCGTGGACGAGGCCGGCACCGTGATCGGCGTGGTGTTCCTCGAGGACGTCCTCGAGGAGCTCGTCGGCGAGGTCAGCGACGCCATGCAGCGCGCCCGCGGCTGACCGCGGGCGCGCGGCCCTCAGCGCCGGGCCAGTCGCCGCCCGCTGGGCGTCGCGGCGGGGGAGTAGTCCATCCCGTAGTGGGCGTACACCCTCGGTTCGTCGTCGGGGCCGAGCTCGTCGTCGGTGCCGAACGCGGGAGCCGCCTTCACGGTCTCCTTCGAGTGCGCGACCCGCAGGTCGTGCCGGCCCACGGCCGCCCCCTCGAGGGGCACGAGCACGGCCTTCTTGAACCCCACGACGCCGGTCTCCACGGCGGCGAACAGCCACTCGTCGGTGGCCGCGTCGACGTACACCGCGGCCAGGGTGCCGATCTTCGCGTCGCTCACGTCGACGACGGGGGCGCCCTTCCACTGGTTCAGGTCCTGCACGAGGATCGTCATGCCGCTCACTGTGGACGAGCCGTGCCCGGCCCGCCACGCGAGCCCTCCTTCACAGGACCCTCCCGCCGCCCGGCCAGGACCGGCCCGTCCCGGGTGAGACGATGGCGACGGCATGAGCGAGCAGACACCCCAGCGGACGACCCTGACCATCAACTGGCTCCAGATCGCCGGCGGAGCGGGCGCGGCGGTGACGTCGGCGTTCGCGCTGGCCAGCCTCAAGAGCCTCGGCACGTACGGCACCCTCGTCGGGGCGGCGCTCGGCAGCGTCATCGCCTCCACGGCGGCCGCGATCTACGGGCACTACCTGAACGTGAGCCGCGAACGCGTCCTGGAGGCGGCCCGCCGCGCCCGCGAGCGCCGCACCGGCCCCGTCCCGCCCGCGCAGGACGAGCACCCCGACCGCACCGAGCCGCCCGTCGGCGAGGGTGAGCCCGCGCCGGGGCCCGACCCGCTGCCCGCCCCGCCGCGGCGGCGGTTCCGCGCCCGGCACGCCGTGGTGCTGGGGGTCGTGGCGTTCGTGCTGAGCGTCGGGGGGATCTTCGTGTTCGAGTCGGTGAGCGGGACCAGCGTCGCCGCCACCGTCCAGGGCGGCACCACCTCCACCACCGTCGAGCGGGGCATCCTGGGCAACGAGCTGCCGCGGTCGACGCCCACGCCCGCGTCCACGCCGACGGGCACCGCGACGTCCGAGGCGACCGAGTCGGGCACCGCCACCGCGACGAGCACCGAGACCTCCACGGCCACGGAGACCGCGACCGCCACCGGCACCGCCACGAGCTCGCCGACGGCCACCGGCGACGGCACCGCCACCGGTTCGGCGTCGGCCACGGCCACCGCCACCGGCCGGTCGACCCAGGAGGCCTCCCCGACGGGGTCCGCGGCCGGGGCGCAGACGGCCACCGCGGACGCGAAGGCGGCGGCGGGCGACGACGCGCTCGCCGCGCCGACGGGGACGGCGACCGCAGCTCCCTAGCGGGAGCGGGTGGTCTCGCTGGGCCGCAGCTCCTCCGGCACCAGCTCGAGCATCTCCTCGGGCAGCAGCGGCAGGTCGAGCAGGCTGAGTTTCACGCGCGCCCGGCGCCCGTGCCCGGCGGAGTCGAGGCGGATGACGTGGCCGGCGTCGCGCTCGACGCGCAGCTCGATGACCGACCCGGGCGGCAGCTCACCGGCCGCGATGCCGTCGACCTCCACGACGGGGGGCCCGGACTTCTCCAGCAGCTCCAGCCGGACCGGCTCGTCGACGCCCAGCACGATGGGCCGGCCGATGCCGGACATCGGCGCCACCGGCGTGACCAGCAGGGCGTCGGCGCCGGGGGAGACGACGGGGCCGCCGGCGGCGTAGCTGTACGCGGTGGACCCGGTCGGGGTCGCCAGGACGATGGCGTCGCAACGCAGGTACCCGATGCGCTGGTCCGCGACCGACAGCGCGGCCGTCACCGTCCCGCGCCCGGGGGTGCGGGCCAGGGCGATGTCGTTGAAGGCCACCGCCTCGCGGTGCTCGGTGCCCGTGCGCAGCTCGGTGCGCAGGCACAGGTGCGGTTCGACGGTGAAGTCCCCGGCCGCGATCCGCTCCAGCGCCCCGGGCAGCTCGCGCGGTTCGAGCTCCACGAGGAAGCCCAGGTGACCGAGGTTGACGCCCAGGACGGGCACCGCGCGCCCGACGAGCAGGCGCAGCGCACCCAGCATCGTCCCGTCGCCGCCGAGGCTGACGACGGCGTCGACGGTCGCGGCGAACTCCTCCACGCCCACGAGGGCGACGGACCCGGGCAGCCGGGCGGCGTCGGTGCGCAGCCCCACGACCTCCTTGCCGTGCTCACGGGCCCACGCCTGCACCAGGAGCGCCTGCTCGACCGTGTCGCGGACCGGGTGCACGACGAGACCGAGGCGGCCGAGGTGTCGGGAGGGCACCTGCGACACGCTAAACGCCCCCGGCCCCGGACCGCAGCGCGGGGGTCAGGCCGACTCGCGCACGCCGCGCCCGGCCCCGCGCCCGGCGGCGTCGGCGAGGGAGTCGCGGCCCAGGCGGCTGGTCCGGGCCCGCGGGACGACCAGCGGCGTGCCCGTCTCGGGGTCGGGGATGACGACGCAGGGCAGGCCGAAGACCTCCTCGATGAGCTCGGCCGTCACCACCTCGGCCGGGTCGCCCTGCGCCATGACCCGCCCGGCCTTCAGGGCGACCAGGTGGGTGGCGTACCGGGTGGCGTGGTTGAGGTCGTGCAGGACCGCGACCATCGTGCGGTCCTGCTCCTCGTGCAGCTGCGCGCACAGGTTGAGGACCTCGATCTGGTGGGCGATGTCGAGGTACGTCGTCGGCTCGTCCAGCAGCAGGATCGGCGTCTCCTGCGCGAGGGCCATCGCGATCCACACCCGCTGCCGCTGCCCCCCGGACAGCTCGTCGACGGTGCGGTCGGCGAGCTCGGCGACCTGCGTCCACGCCATCGCGGCGTCGACCGCGCGCTCGTCGTCGCGCGACCACTGGCGCAGCAGCTTCTGGTGCGGGAAGCGGCCCCGGGCGACCAGGTCGGCCACGGTGATCCCGTCGGGGGCCGTCGCCGTCTGCGGCAGCAGCCCGAGCCGGCGCGCCACCTCCTTGCTGGGCAGGGAGTGGATCTGCTCGCCGTCGAGGAAGACCTTCCCGACCTTCGGCTTGAGCATGCGCGCCAGGGACCGCAGCAGGGTCGACTTGCCGCAGGCGTTGGGCCCGATGATGACGGTGAAGGAGCCGTCGGGGATCTCGATGTCGAGGTCGGAGGCGATGGTGCGGTCGTCGTAGGCCAGGGTGAGGTTCTCGCCGCGCAGCCGGTTGCCGGTGCTCATGGGGGTCCTTTCGTGAGCCTTGCGTGGGCCGTCGTGGTCAGCCGCGGCCGCGACGCCACTGGGCGACGAGCAGGTAGGCCAGGTAGAGGCCGCCCACGGCGCCGGTCATGACGCCGACGGGCAGCTGGGTCGGGGCGAACAGGCGCTGGGCGGTGAAGTCGCTGACCAGCAGCAGGAGCGCACCGGTGAGGCCGGCGGCGACCAGGCCGGGACCGACGGCCCCGGTGAGCCGGCGCGCGACCTGCGGGGCGGCGAGGGCGACGAAGGCGATCGGCCCGGCGGCCATCGCGGCGAGCGCGGTGAGCGCCGTGCCGATGACGAGCACGAGCAGCCGGGTGCGGCCCACGTCGACGCCGAGGCCCCGGGCGGCGTCGTCGCCCAGGTCCAGCAGGGTCAGGGAGCGCCCGGCCAGCAGCAGGACGGGCAGCAGCACGGCCAGCCCGATCCCCACCGGGGTGGCCTGCTCCCAGCCGCGGCCGTTGAGGGACCCGGTGATCCACACCTGGGCCTGCTGGGCGTCCTCCACGCGGGACCGGGTCAGCAGGTAGTTGTTCGCGGCCTGCAGGACGGCCGAGACGCCGATCCCGACGAGGATGAGCCGGTAGCCCTGCACGCCGCCGCGGGTGGAGAGCAGGTACACCAGCACCGCGGTCACCCCGCCGCCGACGAGGGCCCCGAAGGAGGTGGCCCAGCCGCCGGAGTGCAGCACCAGCAGCACCACGAGCGCACCGGTGACGGCACCGGAGGTGAAGCCGATGACGTCGGGGGAACCCAGCGGGTTGCGGGTGACGAGCTGGAACACCGCCCCGGCCACCCCGAGGGCGCAGCCGACGAGCAGGCCCGTGACCACGCGCGGCAGCCGCAGCCCCAGGACGATGAACTCGTCGGCGCGCTCGCCGCGGCCGATCAGCGTCCGCAGCACGTCGGGGACGGTGACGGGGTAGTCGCCGGTCGTCAGGCTGACCGAGACGACGGCCAGCAGCGCGACGAGCAGCCCGAGGCAGACCGTGAGGGTGCGGCCCTCCACGCGCACGGAGAACCCCGACCCGGCGCGGACGGTGCGGCCCCGGCGGGCCCGGTCGGCGACGCGCTGGCGGGGGAGGCGGACGGACTCGCGGTCCACCCGCGCCGGGGGCTCGGCGGCCACGAGCCGCGGGGGTCGCCGGCGGTTCACAGCTGGGCCAGCCGGCGGCGGCGGACGAGGGCGACCAGCACGGGGGCCCCCAGCAGGGCGGTCACGATGCTGACCTCCAGTTCACCGGGCCGGACCACGACCCGGCCGACGACGTCGCC
Source organism: Kineococcus lubricus (assembly GCF_050871965.1). Classification (NCBI taxonomy): domain Bacteria; kingdom Bacillati; phylum Actinomycetota; class Actinomycetes; order Kineosporiales; family Kineosporiaceae; genus Kineococcus; species Kineococcus lubricus. The sequence goes on along the minus strand of NZ_JBJLSK010000010.1, from coordinate 114,570 downwards.
GAGCAGCAGCAGCGCCGGGGCGACGATGCAGGAGAACGGCAGGACCCACCGCTGGTCGGGGCCGGTGAGGGCGCGGACGAGGTGGGGCACGGCCAGGCCCACGAAGGCGATCGGGCCGGCGGTCGCGGTGGCGGCCCCGCACAGCAGGGTGACGGCGACGGCGGTCAGGACGCGGGTCCGGTTCACGTGGGCGCCCAGCGCCTTGCCGGAGTCCTCGCCCAGCGCCAGGGCGTTCAGCGGCCGGGCCTGGGTGAGGGCCAGCGCGGTGCCGACGGCGAAGAACGGCAGCAGCTGCCGGAAGACCGTCAGGTCGTGCCCGGCGAGGGAGCCGACCTGCCAGAAGCGGAACCGGTCGAAGGTCTGGGTGTCGAGCAGGACCTGGGCGGTGGTGTAGGCGTACAGGGCCGCGGAGATCGCGGTCCCGGCCAGGGCCAGCCGCACGGGGGTCGCCCCGCCGCGGCCGGTGGCCCCCAGGACGTACACGCCGACCGAGACGACCGCCGCCCCGACCATCGAGGCCCAGACCAGCTGCGAGCGCGAGGTGGTGCTGAAGACGCTGAGCGCGGTGACCATGGCGGCCGCCGCGCCGGCGTTGACGCCCAGCAGGCCCGGGTCGGCCAGCGGGTTGCGGGTCAGGGCCTGCATGAGGGCCCCGGACAGGCCCAGCGCCACGCCGACGACGATCCCGACCAGGGTGCGGGGCACGCGCAGCTCCTGCACGACCAGCGCGTCCTGGGAACCGGCGCCGAGGCCGCGCAGGACGTCCAGGACGGTCCCCAGCGGGATCTGCCGGGACCCGACGGCGAGGCTGGCCAGCACCGCCAGCACGAGCAGGCCGACGGCGACGGCGAAGGCCGCCGGGCGGTTGACGCCCCGGCGCGGAGCCGGTCTCGGGCGGGCGGGGACCGCCGCCGGGGGCGGCGCGCTGGTCGTGGGAGCCACGACGAGTGAGGGTAGCCTCTCCACGCCTCGGCGGGGGACCGGGCGGTCGGACGGGCGGTCGACCGGGGGTCCGCGGAGGGCCCGCGGGAGAGCCGGACCGGGCCCGGGCTGTTGCCCGGGGCCGCACCTGCCGATGGGCAGGGTGAGGCGACGACTAAGGTGGTCGCCGGCGGTCACCACGCGGTGACCGCGGTCGAGTGTTCAGCCCGGCCCCGCGAGCGGGGCGACGGGCGCAGGTCCCCCGGTGGTCCACGGGTGCGGTCGGGCACCACGGCCGACCCTGTCGTGACCCCCACCGGAAGGCACCCCGTGAACTCGTCCGCGTCCCGCGGCCCCCGCACGTCCACCCCCAGCACCCCCGCCGGCGACGGCTCCGTGCCCCGTCCCCGCCGTCGCCGTCGCGGCGGTGGTGGCGGCGCCGGCAGCGCCCAGGGCCTGCCGGCCCAGCGCGAGCAGGCGACCCGCCCGCAGCCCGCCCGCGCGCAGGTCGTCCCCGACACCGCGACCGAGGTCGTCACCGACGACCGCTCCTTCGCCGAGCTCGGCGTGCCCGCGGCCCTCGTCGACGTCCTGGCCGCCCGCGGCGTCGACCGCCCCTTCCCCATCCAGGCCGCGACCCTGCCCGACTCCCTCGCCGGCCGCGACGTCCTGGGCCGCGGCCGCACCGGCAGCGGCAAGACCATCGCCTTCGCCCTGCCGCTGGTCGCGCGCCTGGCGGCCTCCGCGCAGCCGCGGCGCTCCACCCGCCCGCGCTCGCTGGTCCTGGTGCCCACCCGCGAGCTGGCCAACCAGGTCGCGGCCACGGTCACCCCGCTGGCGGCCGCCGCGGGCCTGCGGACCACCGTCGTCTTCGGCGGCGTCGGCCAGAACCCGCAGGTCAGCGCGCTGCGCGAGGGCGTCGACGTCCTCATCGCCTGCCCGGGTCGCCTGGAGGACCTCATCGGCCAGGGCCACTGCCGCCTCGACGCCGTCGAGGTCACCGTCCTGGACGAGGCCGACCACATGGCCGACCTCGGCTTCCTGCCGGGCGTCAAGCGGCTCATGGACGCCACGCCCGTCGTCGGCCAGCGGCTGCTGTTCTCCGCGACCCTCGACAACGGCATCGACGTCCTGGTGAAGCGGTACCTGTCCGAACCGGTCGTGCACTCGGTCGACCCCGCCGTCGCCCCGGTCTCCACGATGGAGCACCACGTGCTCGAGGTCGCCGCGGACGCCAAGAACGCGCTCGTGCGCGAACTGGCCGCCGGCCGCGGCCGCACGGTCCTGTTCACCCGGACCAAGCACGCCGCCAAGAAGCTCGCCAAGCAGCTCACCGCCGCCGGCATCCCCGCGGTCGACCTGCACGGCAACCTCAGCCAGAACGCCCGCGAGCGCAACCTCGGCGCCTTCTCCGACGGGTCGGTGCGCGTCCTGTGCGCCACCGACATCGCCGCCCGCGGCATCCACGTCGACGAGGTCGGGCTGGTCGTGCACGTGGACCCGCCGACCGAGCACAAGGCGTACCTGCACCGCTCGGGCCGCACCGCCCGCGCCGGCGCCGGCGGCCTCGTCGTCACCGTCGCCACCCCCGACCAGCGCGGCGACGTCCGCACGCTGGCCCGGCAGGCCGGGATCAGCCCGCAGTGGACCGCCGTGGGCACCGGCCACGACCTCACCGCCCGCCTCGTCGGCCCCGCCGCCGACTGGGTGGACCCGGCCGACTCGCCCGTGCCCACCGCCCCGCCGCAGCCGCAGCGCGCCCCGAAGGCCCGCGCCCAGGCCGCCCCGGCCGCGCCGTCGGCCGGGGGGTCCACCGGCGCACCGCGCCGGCGCCGTCGCGGTGGTCGCGGCGGCGGCACGAGCACCCCGGCGCGCTGACGTCCCGCACCGTACGTTGAGCGGGTGGGCGCTCGGCGCGGGAGGCAGTGGTGGGGGTACAGCCACCCGCACAGCCGCGCCGTCGCCCACCTGCTGTTCTGGCTGCTCGTCGCCGGCGTCCTCGGCGCCCTCTACTGGTGGTTCAAGGGCCGGCACGCGCCGGTCCGCGCGGCGCCCGTCCGGGTCGCGCAGGGGGTCGTCGCGGGCCTGGCCGTCGGGCTGGTCCTCGTCGGGACCACCTGGCGCAGCCTGACCGACCTCGGCGACGCCCCCGTGTGCAGCGCCCCGCCGGGGGAGGAGTGGGGGTCGACGGTCGAGGTCGCGCCGCCCACCGCCTCGGTGCTGGCCCAGAAGGTCGCGACCTGGCCGGAGACCGGCCTGGCGATGCTCTACGCCGACGCGCGCGGCCTCACCGTCTGCCGCTACGCGGCCGCCGACTACTACGTCGGCGTCGAGTCCCGGGCCGTCGCCGGGAAGCGGACGGTGAACTTCGGCGACATGGTGATCTCCCCCCGGTTCCCCACCGTCCCCTCCGAGGCCGCCGACCTGGCCCGGCACGAGTCGCGGCACCGCCCCCAGTGGGCCGTCGCGACGCTGATCGGCGGCCCGGCGGCCTTCCCCGTCGCCTACGGCGTCGACGACTTCTTCTTCCCCGGCTCCCGCAACCACTTCGAGCGCGAGGCCGGGCTGAGCTCGGGCGGGTACGCCTGGGAGGGCGCCGGTCCCGTCATCGGCCCGGCGCAGGCCGCGGTGCTCGCGCTGGCCGCCGCAGCCGGCGCCGGTGCCCTGGTGCGCCGTCGGCGCGCCGCCCGGGTGCGGGCAGGATGACCGGGTGCTGCCCGACGGACTCCTGACGACCCTGCCCGTCGGGGCCGCCGTCCCCGCCCTGCTGGACGCCCTGCGCGGAGCCGGGACCGCCGTGCTGCAGGCCCCGCCCGGAACCGGCAAGACCACCCTCGTCCCGCTCGCGCTGGCCGACGGCGCGGTCGCCGGGGGCCGCGTCGTCGTCGCCGAACCGCGCCGCCTCGCCGCCCGCGCCGCCGCCGCCCGGATGGCCTCCCTGCTGGGCGAGGAGGTCGGCGGCCGCGTCGGCTACGCCGTGCGCGGGGACCGCCGCGCCGGGCCGCGCACCCGCGTGGAGGTCGTCACGACGGGTCTGCTGCTGCGCCGGCTGCTGCGCGACCCCGACCTGCCCGGCGTGGACGTCGTGGTGCTCGACGAGGTCCACGAGCGGCAGCTCGACGCCGACCTCGTCCTCGCCTTCGCCCTGCAGGCCCGCGAGCTGCTGCGGCCGGACCTGCGCCTGGTCGCGGCCTCGGCCACCCTCGACGTCCCCAAGCTCGCGCAGCTGCTCGGCGGGCCCGTGGTCACCGCGACCGCGCCCGTCCACCCGCTGGAGGTGCTCTGGTGCCCGCCCCCGCGGCCCGTGCGGCCCCCCGAGGGCCTGCGCGTCGACCCCGCCCTGCTCGACCACGTCGCCGCCCTCGTGCGCCGCGCGCTCACCGAGGCCACCGGGGACGTGCTGGTGTTCCTGCCGGGAGCGGGGGAGATCCGGGCGGTGCAGGGGCGCCTGGGGGGACTGGACGTCGACGTCGTCGCGCTGCACGGCCGCCGCTCGGGCGCCGAGCAGGACGACGCCCTGCGCCCCGGCCCGCGCCGCCGGGTCGTGCTCTCGACCGCCGTCGCCGAGTCCAGCCTGACCGTCCCCGGGGTCCGCGTCGTCGTCGACGCGGGCCTGGCGCGGGTCCCGCGGATCGACCACGCCCGCGGCTTCGGGGGCCTGGACACCGTCCGGGTCTCCCGCGCCTCGGCCGACCAGCGGGCCGGGCGCGCCGCGCGCGAGGCGCCCGGGACCGTCCTGCGGGCCTGGTCGGCGGCCGAGCACGCGCTGCTGCCCGCGCACAGCGCCCCCGAGGTCATGACGGCCGACCTGACCGCGTTCGCGCTGCTGACGGCCGCTTGGGGCGACCTGGCCGACCTGCCGCTCCTGGACCGGCCGCCGGCCGGGCCGCTGGCCGCGGCCCGCGACGCCCTGCACCGGCTGGGGGCGCTCGCGGACGGGGTCGTCACCCCGCTGGGGCGGGCGATGGCCGACGTCGGGGTGCACCCGCGGCTGGCCCGGGCGCTGCTGCGCGGCGCCGAGCTGGTCGGCCCGCGGCCCGCCGCGGAGGTCGTCGCCCTGCTGTCGGAGGAGACCGGCCGGTCCGGGGACGACCTCGTCGCCGCCTGGCGCGCCGCGACCCGCGAGCGGCCCGCGCCGTGGCAGCGGGAGGTGCGCCGGCTGCTGGCCGCCGTGCCCGAGCGCCCGGGGCGCGGGCGGCCGCACGACCTGCCGAGGGACCTGGCCGCGGGTGCCGTCGTCGCCCTGGCGCACCCCGAGCGGGTGGCGCGGCAGCGGTCGGAGGGCTCGGCCGCCTACGCCACGACGGGCGGGACCGGGGTGGAGCTCGCCGAGGGCAGCGGGCTGCGGTCCGCGCCGTGGCTGGCCGTGGCGGTCGCCGACCGCGGCCCGGGCCGGGCCGCGGCCCGGGTGCGGGCGGCCGCACCGCTGGACGAGGCGACCGCGCGGGACGTCGTCGGCACCGAGGTGGTCGAGGAGGTCCGCTGGGACGGCGACGTGCGGGCGCGGCGGGTCGAGCGCCTCGGCGCGCTGGAGCTGTCGTCGCGGCCGTGGCCGGACCCGCCCCCGGAGGCGGTCGCGCAGGCCGTGGCCGAGGGCGTGCGGCGCGAGGGCCTGCGGCTGCTGACCCTCGGCCCGGCGGTGGCCTCGCTGCGCGCCCGGGTCGCCTGCTGCCGCGCGGCGCAGGGGGAGCCGTGGCCGGACCTGGGGGACGAGCACCTGCTGGCCACGTTGCCGCAGTGGCTGGGGACGGAGCTGGCCGGGGTCCGCTCGCGGCGCGACCTGGCCCGCCTCGACGTCCTCGCGGCGTTGCGGGCGCTGCTGCCGTGGCCGCAGGCCGGCCGCCTCGACGAGCTCGCCCCCGAACGGCTGCCGGTCCCCACCGGCCGCGCGGTCCGCCTCGACTACGCCGACCCGGCCGCCCCGGTGCTGGCGCTGAAGCTGCAGGAGGCCTTCGGCTGGACGGCGACGCCGCGGCTCGTGGACGGCCGGGTGCCGGTCGTGCTGCACCTGCTGTCCCCGGCGGGCCGTCCGCTCGCGGTCACCGCCGACCTGGAGTCGTTCTGGCGCAACGTCTACCCGTCGGTGCGGGCGGAGGTGCGCGGGCGCTACCCCAAGCACCCGTGGCCGCAGGACCCGCTGGCGGCGGCGCCCACGGCCCGCGTGGCCCGGCGCTCAGGCTGAGCGGTCGCCGGCCCCGGGAACCGGCCCCTGCGCCGACCAGGGGAACTCGATCCAGCGGTCGGTCTCCTTCCAGGCGTACTCCGGCTCCAGCCGCGTGGTCGGCTTGCGGTAGACGACGACCGACCGCGCCTCGACGCCGGCTTCGGCGCACATCCGCACGACGACGGCCAGGGTGCGGCCGGTGTCGGCGACGTCGTCGACGACGAGGACGCGCCGGCCGGCGAGCTCGGTCAGGTCCACCGACGGGGGCAGGACGACCGGCTCGGGCAGCCGGGAGCCGACGCCGGTGTAGAACTCGACGTTGATCGTCGCGGTCTCCTTGACGTCCAGGGCGTAGGCCAGCCCGGCGGCCAGCGGCAGGCCGCCGCGGGCGATGCCGAGCACCACCTCGGGCCGGAAACCGTCGGCGACGACGGTGGCGGCCAGTTCGCGGACGGCCTCCCCGAAGGCCGACCAGGTGAGCACTTCGCGGGCGGGGTCGGCGGTCGTCACCGGCGCACTCTAGGGGGTGGCCGATTACGATCACCGACTGTGACCAGTCGTGGCGCCGAACGGACGGGCGGACCGTCGTGAGCCCGCCCCTGAGCACCGTCGACGTCGTGGTCGTCGGCGCCGGGCAGGGTGGCCTGTCGGCCGCCCACTTCCTGGACCGCGCCGGCCTGGCCCCCGGCCGCGGTTACGTCGTCCTGGACGCCGACGACGCCCCCGGGGGAGCCTGGCGGCACCGCTGGCCGGGGCTGACGATGGCCCGGGTCAACGGCGTCCACGACCTGCCGGGCTACCCCCTGGGCGCCGTCGCCCCCTCCAGCCCCGCCCGCGAGGTCGTCCCGGCCTACTTCGCCGAGTACGAGCGGCGGCTCGGGGACCCCGTCCGGCGGCCCGTCGCGGTGCGCGAGGTCCGCACCGCCGGGGCCCGGCTGCTCGTCGACTCCGCCGCGGGCGCGTTCGCGGCCCGCGCGGTGGTCAACGCCACCGGCACCTGGACGAAGCCGTTCTGGCCCTCCTACCCGGGGCGCGACTCCTTCGCCGGCCGGCAGCTGCACACCGCGGACTACCGCGGGCCGGAGGAGTTCGCCGGGCAGCACGTGGTGGTGGTCGGTGGTGGGATCTCGGCCGTGCAGCACCTGGAGGAGCTGCACGGCGCCGGGGTCGGCACCACCTGGGTGACCCGCCGGGAGCCGGTGTACCGGGAGGACTTCGACGTGGAGGCGCGGCGCGAGGCCGTCGAGGTCGTCGCCCGCCGGGTCGCCGCGGGCGAGCCGCCCGGCAGCGTCGTGTCGGCCACCGGGCTCGTCCTGACCCCGCGGGTCGCGGCGCTGCGCGACCAGGGCGTCCTCAAGCGGCACCCGCCGTTCCAGCGCGTCGTGCCCGACGGCGTGCGGTGGGCCGACGGGTCCGGTCAGCGCGCCGACGCGATCCTGTGGGCCACCGGCTTCCGGCCGGCGCTGGACCACCTGCGGCCGCTGCGGCTGCGGGAGCCGGGCGGGGGGATCCTCGTCGACGGCACGCGCGTGGTGCGCGAACCGCGGCTGCACCTGCTGGGGTACGGGCCGTCGGCCAGCACGATCGGCGCGGGGCGGGCGGCGCGCGAGGCGGTCCGCGCGGTCCTCACCGGCCGCTGACGCCCGGCTCCTCCTGCGCGAGGGCGAACGGGACGGTGAGCACCCCGGCCCGGGTCCGGACGTGGTAGCGGCTGCGGCCCACCCGCACCACCTGCCCCGTCGTCCCGGCGTGGCGCCCGCCGCCGCCGACCCGGACCCGCGCGCCCACCGGCAGGAGCCGGTGCGGGAGGTCCCCGGGGCCGCCGCTGTGCAGGAGCTCCCAGTCCCGGCGGTAGCCCGGCGGCATCGCCTCCGGCGGCACCGGGCGGCCCCGGAAGGTCCAGCTGACGACGTTCGCCGGGTCGGGGCGGCGGCCGCACCGCCCGCAGCACACCACCCGCGAGGGCCTGCGGTGCCGGGTCACGACGTGCCCCGCCGGGCAGGTGCCGGTCCACGCCCCGGGGACGCGGGCCGCCGTCGACGTCCGCTCGGCCGAGCAGCCGATGCGGCGCGCCGTCGCCCGCCAGAGCGCGTCGTGACCGTGCCGCGGCCCCACGAGCGCGTGCGCGACCTCGTGCAGGACGGTGTCGCGCACCTCGGCCTCGTCGTGCAGGGCGGTGAGCGGTGCGCTCAGGCCGATCTCGCGCCGGTCGGCCCGGCACACCCCCGCCCGCGTCCTGGCCCGGTCCAGCACCAGCGTCCACCCGGTCAGGCCGTGCTCGTCCAGGAGCCCGCGCGCCATCGCCAGCGCCGCCTGCAGTTCCACCCGTGCCTCCTCGCGGTCCCGCCCGGCATCCCAGCACGGGGTCCCGACGTTCAGCCGAGCAGGGTGGAGATGAGCAGCGCGAGGATGACGGTGTTGAAGACGAACGCGACGAGGCCGTGCACGAGGACCTGCCGGCGCACCGCCCGGGAGACCACCGCGACGTCGGTCGGCCCGAACGTCGTGCTCACGGCCGCGGCGAAGTACACGTAGTCGCCGAAGCCGCGCGGCGGCTCGCCGGGGAACTCCAGCCCACCGCTCGCGCAGTGCGTGCGGGCGTACTCGGCGGCGTAGCTGACCAGCACGTTGACCCAGGCGCCCACGACGAGGACGACGGTGCCGACGGCCATCAGCACCGAGCGCCCGCTGACCCCGAGGGCGGCCAGCACCGCGGCCGCGGCCAGGGCGAACGCCGACCAGGCCACGGCGTTCCGCGTGCGGCCGGGCATCTCCAGCAGGCGGCGCCACCACGAGGGGTTGCGCGCGATCCGCTCCCGGCACGCGCCGTCGAAGTCCCGGACGAAGGTCGCGGTGGTGACGGCGGAGTAGGCGAGCAGGTAGAGCCCGTACCACAGGACGACGATCGTGAAGCTGGAGCCGAGGCCGTCCTCGAAGGCGCGCGAGAGCACGAAGGACGGGACGGCCGGGGCCAGGAAGGAGAGGTGGGTGCGCCGCGACTCCGTCCGCAGCAGGCGGGGCAGCGGGGAGGTCGGCAGCGGGACCGGGGCCATGGGGCGCACCGTAACGAAGAGGGCGCCGCACGAACCGCGCGACGCCCCCCGGATGTGCCCCCGGCAGGACTCGAACCTGCGCACACGGCTCCGGAGGCCGATGCTCTATCCGCTGAGCTACGGGGGCCCTGCGGTGCGTCGCAGACACTACCAGCGATGCGGGGCGGTCCGGACCACGGCTCCACCGATCGGCAGCGCGTCCCCACCGGCGCCCCGGGCGGCCGGTCGGGTCGGTGCGCGCCGGTAGGCTTGCCCCTCGTGACTCCCGCCGAGCTCTCAGCCGCCCTGAGGGATGCCCTGACCACGGCCGTCGCGGCCGGGGAGCTGTCCCTCGACCCCGCCGACGTGCCGGCCGAGGTCCGCGTGGAGCGCCCCAAGAACCGCGACCACGGCGACTGGGCGACCAACGTCGCCCTGCAGCTGGCCAAGAAGGTCGGCCGGCCCCCGCGCGAGGTCGCGGCCGTCGTGCAGCAGCGCCTGCTGCGGGTCCCCGGCGTGCAGGCCGTGGACATCGCCGGCCCGGGGTTCCTCAACGTCACCCTCGAGGCGGCCGCCGCCGGTGAGCTGGCGCGCTCGGTCGTCGAGGCCGGCGCCGCCTTCGGGACGGCTTCCGAGCCCAGCGGGGAGAAGGTCAACCTCGAGTTCGTCTCGGCCAACCCCACCGGGCCCATCCACCTCGGGGGCACCCGCTGGGCGGCCGTCGGCGACTCCCTGGCCCGCGTCCTGGAGGCCTGCGGCGCCTCGGTCACCCGCGAGTACTACTTCAACGACCACGGCGGCCAGATCGACCGGTTCGCGCGGTCCCTGCTGGCCCGGGCCAACGGCGAACCCGCCCCCGAGGACGGGTACGGCGGCGACTACATCACCGACATCGCCACCCAGGTGCGGGCCCTGGTCCCGGGGGTGCTGGAGCAGCCCCGCGAGGAGCAGCAGGAGACCTTCCGCCGCGAGGGCGTCGCCCTGATGTTCACCGAGATCAAGCAGAGCCTGTCGGAGTTCGGCGTCGAGTTCGACGTGTACTTCCACGAGGACTCCCTGCACACCTCCGGCGCGGTCGACCGGGCCGTGGCGAAGCTGCGCGAGCTCGGCCGCATCTACGAGTCCGACGGCGCGATCTGGTTGCGCACCAGCGACTTCGGTGACGACAAGGACCGCGTCGTCGTCAAGAGCGACGGGAACCCGGCCTACATCTCCGGCGACCTCGCCTACTACCTCGACAAGCGCGAGCGCGGTTTCGACCGCTGCGTGCTCATGCTCGGGGCCGACCACCACGGCTACGTGGGCCGGATGATGGCCATGTGCGCCGCGTTCGGCGACGAGCCGGGCCGGAACCTGGAGATCCTCATCGGGCAGATGGTGAACCTCGTCAAGGACGGGGTCCCGGTCCGCATGAGCAAGCGCGCCGGCACCGTGGTGACGATGGAGGACCTCGTCGGCGCCGTCGGCGTCGACGCCGCGCGGTACTCCCTGGTGCGCTCCAGCGTCGACTCCAGCATCGACATCGACCTGGACCTGCTGACCCGGCGCAGCAACGACAACCCCGTGTTCTACGTGCAGTACGCGCACGCCCGCACCGCCAACGTGGCCGTGAACGCCGCGGGCGCCGGCGTGCGCCGCGAGGACGCCTTCGACCCGGCGCTGCTGACCGACGAGACCGAGTCGCTGCTGCTGGCCGCCCTCGCGGAGTTCCCCGAGGTCGTGCGCCGGGCGGGTGAGCTGCGCGAACCGCACCGCGTCGCGCGCTACCTGGAGGAGCTCGCGGGCAGGTTCCACAAGTTCTACGACGCCTGCCGGGTCACCCCCCGCGCCGGCGAGGAGGTCACCGACGTCCACCGGACGCGGTTGTGGCTCAACGACGCCACGCGGCAGGTGCTGGCCAACGGCCTGGGCCTGCTCGGCGTCTCGGCTCCGGAACGGATGTAGGACGTGGCGGACATCGCGGTCGTGCCGGCGTGGCTGACGCCCCCGGCCGACGTCAACGAGCTGCTGCCGCAGCTGTGGGCCCGGACCGTCCAGCGCGACGCGGCGGGCGCGCTGCAGGTGGGTGGCGTCTCGGTCGCCGACCTGGCGCGCACGCACGGCACCCCGCTGTTCGTCGTCGACGAGCTGGACTTCCGCTCCCGGGCGGTCGCCTTCCGCGACGCCTTCGCCGACGCGTTCGCCGACCTGTGCGGCGGCGCCGACGTCTACTACGCCTCGAAGGCGTTCATCGCCACGGGGGTCGCGCGGTGGATCGCCGAGGACGGCCTGCACCTGGACACCGCCTCCGGCGGTGAGCTGGCGCTGGGCCTGCGCGGCGGGGTGCTGCCGGGACGCATCGCGTTGCACGGCAACAACAAGTCCCGCCAGGAGATCGCCACGGCGCTGGAGGCCGGTGTCGGGCGCATCGTCGTGGACTCCCTGGAGGAGGTCGACGTCGTGGCCGACCTGGCCCGCGAGCGGGGCCTGGTCGCCCCCGTGATGCTGCGCGTCACCGTCGGCGTCGAGGCCCACACCCACCAGTACGTCGCCACCGCCCACGAGGACCAGAAGTTCGGGTTGTCGCTGGCCTCGGGGCAGGCCGAGGCCGCCGTCGCGAAGGTGCTCGCGCGCCCCGAGCTGCACCTGCTCGGGCTGCACAGCCACATCGGCTCCCAGATCTTCGACCTCGGCGGGTTCGAGGTCTCGGCCCGGCGGCTGCTGGAGCTGCACCGCAAGGTCGAGCGCGACCACGGGGTGGAGCTGCCCGAGATCGACCTCGGCGGCGGGTACGGCGTGGCGTACACCTCCGAGGACAAGCCGCTGCCGCCCGTCGAGATCGCCGGCCGCCTGGCCGAGATCGTGGCGCGCGAGTGCCTGGTCCAGGGCATCGCCGTCCCGCGCGTCTCGGTCGAACCCGGCCGCGCCATCGCCGCGCCGAGCACGTTCACGCTCTACGAGGTGGGGACGACCAAGGACGTCGAGCTCGACGGCGGCACCCGCCGCCGCTACGTCTCCGTCGACGGGGGCATGAGCGACAACATCCGCACGGCGCTGTACGACGCGGACTACTCCGCGACGATCGCCTCGCGCGCCTCCGGCGCCGCGGGCGTGCTGTCCCGGGTCGTCGGCAAGCACTGCGAGAGCGGCGACGTCGTCGTGCGCGACGAGTTCCTCCCGGCCGACGCCGCGGCCGGTGACCTGCTCGCCGTCCCCGGCACGGGGGCGTACTGCCGCAGCATGGCCAGCAACTACAACCAGGTGCCGCGGCCCGCGGTCGTCGCCGTGCGCGACGGCGTGGCCCGGTTGCTCGTGCGGCGCGAGACCCCTGAGGACCTGCTCGCGCTCGACGCGGGCTGACGGTCCGGTGGCCGGGACGGCCCGGCGCAGGTGAGAGGGTAGGGCGGATCGTGCTGGACGAACTGAGGGAGCGCAAGCGGTGGAGCCGGTGAAGGTCGCGCTGCTCGGGTGCGGTGTCGTGGGCGCCGAGGTCGCCCGACTGCTGACGACGCAGGCCGACGACTTCGCGGCGCGCGTGGGTGCGCCGCTGGAGCTCGTGGGGATCGCGGTGCGCCGCCTGGGCCGCGACCGCGGTGAGGGCATCGACGCGTCGCTGTTCACGACCGACGCCGAGGAGCTCGTGACGCGCGCCGACGTCGTCATCGAGGTCATCGGCGGCATCGAGCCGGCGCGCTCGCTCATCCTGTCCGCCCTCGAGCACGGCGCCTCGGTCGTCACCGCCAACAAGGCCCTGCTGGCCGCCGACGGCCCGGCGCTGTACGAGGCCGCGGCGAAGAACGGCGCGGACCTCTACTACGAGGCCTCCGTCGCGGGCGCGATCCCGCTGCTGCGCCCGCTGCGCGAGTCCCTCGTGGGCGACCGCGTGACGCGCGTGCTGGGCATCGTCAACGGCACGACGAACTACGTCCTGGACCAGATGCACACGACGGGCATGGGCTTCGCCGAGGCCGTCGAGCAGGCGCAGGCCCTGGGGTACGCCGAGGCCGACCCGACGGCCGACGTGGAGGGTTTCGACGCCGCCGCCAAGGCCGCGATCCTGGCCTCGCTGGCGTTCCACACCCGGGTGGGCCTGGACGAGGTCCACCGCGAGGGCATCACCGAGGTCAGCGCCGCCGACGTGCGCGCCGCCGAGGTCCAGGGCTGCGTCGTCAAGCTGCTCGCGATCTGCGAGCGCGGCACGGACGCCGACGGCAACGAGGCCGTCTCGGTCCGCGTGCACCCGGCGATGCTGCCGCTGGAGCACCAGCTCGCGGGGGTGCGGGGGGCGTTCAACGCCGTCTACGTCGAGGCCGAGGCGGCGGGCCAGCTCATGTTCTACGGCCCCGGCGCCGGGGGCCGGCCCACGGCCAGCGCCGTGATGGGCGACGTCGTCGCCGTCGCGCGGCACAAGGTCGTCGGCGGCCGCGGCCCGGGGGAGTCGGCGTACGCCGAGCTGGCGGTCCAGCCGATGGCCGAGACCGTCACGCGCTACCACGTGCGGCTCGACGTGGCCGACAAGCCCGGCGTGCTGGCCCAGGTGGCCGGGGTGTTCGCCGCGCACGGCGTCTCGATCGAGGCCGTGCAGCAGCGCCAGGACGACTCCGGGCGCGCCGTCCTGGTCGTCGTGACGCACAGCGCGACGGACGCGGACCTGTCGGCCACCGTCGACGAGCTCGAACAGCTGGACATCGTGGACTCCGTGGCCGGTGTGCTGCGGGTCGAAGGGGGAGACGCCTGATGGCGCACGTGTGGCGGGGCCTGATCGAGGAGTACCGGGACCGGCTGCCCGTGACCGAGTCCACCCCGGTGGTCACCCTCGGCGAGGGGGGCACGCCGCTGGTGCCGGCGCGCCACCTCTCCGAGCTCGTGCGGGGCCGCGTGCTCCTGAAGGTCGAGGGCTGCAACCCGACCGGTTCGTTCAAGGACCGGGGCATGACGATGGCGATGACGAAGGCCAAGGAGCTGGGCGCCGAGGTCGTCATCTGCGCCTCCACGGGCAACACCTCCGCCTCGGCCGCCGCGTACGCCACGGCGGCCGGCATCCGCTGCGCCGTCCTCGTGCCCGACGGCAAGATCGCGATGGGCAAGCTGTCCCAGGCCGTGGCCCACGGCGCGACGATCCTGCAGGTCGACGGCAACTTCGACGACTGCCTGAACCAGGCGCGCAAGCTCGCCGAGGCGTACCCCGTCGAGCTGGTCAACTCCGTCAACCCGTTCCGCATCGAGGGCCAGAAGACCGGTGCCTTCGAGGTCGTGGACGTGCTCGGCGACGCCCCGGACATCCACGCGCTGCCCGTCGGCAACGCCGGGAACATCACCGCGTACTGGAAGGGCTACACCGAGTACGCCGCCGACGGCGTCGCCACGAGGACCCCGAAGATGTGGGGCTTCCAGGCCGCCGGCGCCGCCCCCATCGTCAAGGGGCACCCCGTGGACCAGCCCGAGACGATCGCCACCGCGATCCGCATCGGCCACCCGGCCTCCTGGACCGGGGCCACGACCGCGCGCGACGACTCCGGCGGCCGCATCGACGCGGTCAGCGACGAGCAGATCCTCGCCGCGCACCGGTGGCTGTCGGCGAAGGAGGGCGTCTTCGTCGAGCCCGCTTCCGCCGCGGGGGTCGCGGGTCTGCTGGCGGCGGCCGAGGCCGGTGAGGTCGAGGCCGGCCAGACCATCGTCATCACGGTGACCGGGCACGGGCTGAAGGACCCGCAGTGGGCCCTGGAGCTCGCGGGCGGGGCCGAGGGCTCGGTGGAGCCGGTGCGCGTGCAGCCCGACGCCGTGACCATCGCCCGGGCCATCGGCCTGGACGTCTGAGCCGCGTGCGCACCGCGCCGCACGGCCACCGCACGCCGGCATGAGCGTCCCCACCCGCCCCCGGACCCTGGGCCGGTTGCCGGTCGGTGCCGCCGTGACGGTCCGGGTCCCGGCGACGAGCGCGAACCTGGGCCCCGGCTTCGACGCCTTCGGCCTCGCCCTCGACCTGTGCGACGAGGTGCGGGCCGAGGTCACGGCCGCCGAGGGCCTGACCGTCCGCGTCGAGGGGCAGGGCGCCGACGCCGTCCCGACCGACGGCCGCCACCTCGTCGTCCGCGTCCTGCGCGAGGAGCTCGCGGCGGCCGGGTACGAGGCGGTGGGGCTGGACCTGCTGTGCCGCAACGTCATCCCGCACGGGCGCGGGCTGGGGTCGTCGGCGTCGGCGATCGTCGCGGGCCTCACCGCGGCGCGGGGCCTGATGCAGGCCGCGGGCGTGGTCACCGAGACCGACGCCGAGGCGAGGCAGCGGGTCCTGCTGGAGAGCTCCCGGCGCGAGGGGCACCCCGACAACGCCGCTCCCGCCGTCCACGGCGGGTTCACCATCGCCTGGACGCACGGCGGCGACCCGACGCACCCGGACGCGGTGCGGTCCGTGCGGCTGGCGGTCCACCCGTCCGTGCGGGCCGTCGTCTGCGTCCCGGCCGAGGAGCTCGCGACGTCACGGGCCCGTGCGCTGCTGCCGGCGACCGTCCCCCACGGCGACGCGGCGTTCACCGCGGGGCGGGCGGGGCTGCTCGTGCACGCGCTGAGCGCCGACCCGTCGCTGCTGCTGGACGCGACGGAGGAACGCCTGCACCAGGCCCAGCGGGCCCCGGCGATGCCGCGGTCGGCGCAGCTGCTCGACGCGCTGCGCGCCGCCGGGCTGGCCGCGGTCGTCTCCGGTGCCGGTCCCAGCGTGCTCGTCCTCACCGACGAGGCCGGCGTGGGGAGGGTGCGCGCGATCGCGCAGGACCAGGGTGACTGGGACGTCCACGACCGCCCGGTCCACCCGACGGGCGTGCAGTGGACGCTCGGCTGAAGCCGTTGTCCCCCAGTCGCTGAGCGGGTGCCCGCCGGCTCCCGCGCGGGGACGGGACGACGCGCCGCACCGCCGTTCGGGGGATGGGGGACGCCGGTGGGGCCTCGGGTGTTAGCATGGGCTCAGCACTCACGGCGGGACCGTCTGTTCGACGGACGCTGGTCGAAGCCCCTCTGCTCGTAGGACCGCTTCCTGCAGCGCTCGTCCCCCCGTCTCCGGGTGCGTCTCCACTCATCTGCTGCGCTGTGCGCGGCCGTGGATTCCCAACCGCTGCCCGATCGGGCAGTCACCGCGACACCCCCGGACCCGACGAAGCGCCGGATCCGCCGGTCAGTCGCTCCGACGAGGGGGAAGGACCTTCGTGACCGATACCACCGACACCGCTGCCACCGACGGCGCGAACACCGACGCGCCCGTGCGCCGGACGGGGAGCCTGTCAGCGCTGCGCCTGCCGCAGCTCCAGGCGCTGGCGACCGAGCTCGGGATCTCCGGCACCGGGCGCATGCGCAAGGTGGACCTGCTCGCCGCCATCCGGGAGCACCAGTCCGGCGGGCCGCAGCGCAGCGCACCCGCCCAGGCGCCGGCTCCCGTGGCGCAGGCCCCGGCTCCCGTCGTGGAGCAGGCCGCGCCCGCGGTCGCCGAGCTCACCGTCCAGCCCGCTGCCGAACCCGCCGCCGAGGCCGCCGAGGCGCGGATCCAGGCCCCGCGGACCCGTTCCCGCCGGGCCGGCGCGCCCGCCGGTGCTCCGCCGGCGGCCCAGGCACCCGCGGCCCAGCTGCCCGCCGCGGACGCCCCCGCCCCGGCCGGGGAGACCACCCCGGCCCCGCGCCCCGAGCCGACGCTGGACGACTTCACCGGCGGCCGCACCGAGCGCCCCGCGCGGACCGAGCGTCCCGAGGACGCCCCGCCGCGCCTGTCGCGCCGCGAGCGGGCCCGCCGCGACCGCGTGCGTGAGCCCGACCAGCAGGTCGAGCTGCCCAACATGCCCCGCCGCGAGGCCGCGGGCGAGGGCGAGACCCGTGGTGAGAACCGCAACCGCGGCGAGAACCGTGGCGAGAACCGCGGTGAGGCGCGCGGGGAGACCCGCGGTGAGGCGCGGGGCGAGGACCGCGCCGAGCGTCCGCAGGCCGCCCACACCGGCCCGTCCGACGACTTCGAGGGCGAGGGCCGCCGTGGCCGTCGCAACCGCTACCGCGACCGCAAGGGCCGCCGCGGCGGCCGTGACGGCGGCGGTGCGCCCGAGATCGACGAGCAGGTCAACGAGGACGACGTCCTGCTGCCCGTCGCCGGGATCCTCGACGTGCTCGACAACTACGCGTTCATCCGCACCTCCGGCTACCTCGCCGGCGCCAACGACGTGTACGTCTCCCTGGGCCAGGTGAAGAAGAACAACCTGCGCCCCGGTGACGCCGTCACCGGTGCGGTCCGCCAGCCCCGCGAGGGCGAGCAGACCGGTGCCCGCGCCAAGTTCAACGCGCTCGTGCGCGTCGACACGGTCAACGGCGCGGCGCCCGAGCAGGCCCGGCACCGTCCGGAGTTCACCAAGCTCACGCCGCTGTACCCGCAGGAGCGCCTGCGGCTGGAGACCGAGCCCAACGTCCTGACCACGCGGATCATCGACCTGATGTCGCCGCTGGGGAAGGGGCAGCGCGGTCTCATCGTGGCCCCGCCGAAGGCCGGCAAGACGATGGTCATGCAGGCCATCGCCAACGCCATCACGACGAACAACCCCGAGTGCCACCTCATGGTCGTGCTCGTGGACGAGCGTCCTGAAGAGGTCACCGACATGCAGCGGACGATCAAGGGTGAGGTCATCGCCTCCACCTTCGACCGTCCTGCCTCCGACCACACCGCGGTCGCCGAGCTCGCCATCGAGCGGGCCAAGCGCCTGGTGGAGCTGGGCAACGACGTCGTCGTGCTGCTGGACTCCCTGACCCGCCTGTCGCGCGCCTACAACATCTCCGCGCCGGCCAGCGGCCGCATCCTCTCCGGTGGTGTCGACGCCTCGGCGCTGTACCCGCCGAAGCGCTTCTTCGGCGCGGCGCGCAACGTCGAGAACGGCGGCTCGCTGACGATCCTGGCCTCGGCCCTGGTCGAGACGGGCTCCAAGGCCGACGAGGTCATCTTCGAGGAGTTCAAGGGCACCGGGAACATGGAGGTCCGCCTGTCGCGCCAGCTGGCCGACAAGCGCATCTTCCCGGCGGTCGACGTGCCGGCCTCCGGCACCCGCCGCGAGGAGATCCTCATGTCCCGCGAGGAGCTGCAGACCGTCTGGAAGCTGCGTCGCGTCGTCACCGCGCTCGACGCGCAGGCCTCCATCGAGCTGCTGCTCGACCGCCTGAAGAAGACCCGCAGCAACCTCGAGTTCCTGCACCAGGTGCAGACCTCGACCCCCCTGGTCACCAAGGACTGAGGGAATCTTCCGGGGGGCCGCCGGGTTCCACTACCCGGCGGCTCCTGTGGGAGACTGCTTCGACACCGCGGGTACCGGCTCACGCCAGCACGATCGGCGACCCGGTACCGACTGAGCGCCTAGAGGAGAGAACCATGAAGGCTGGGATCCACCCGGAGTACGTCGAGACCCAGGTCACCTGCACCTGCGGCAACACGTTCACCACCCGCAGCACCGAGAAGTCCGGTGAGATGCGCGCCGACGTCTGCAGCGCCTGCCACCCGTTCTACACGGGCAAGCAGAAGATCCTGGACACCGGTGGTCGCGTCGCCCGCTTCCAGCAGCGCTACGGCAAGAAGACCGCCAAGTAGCACGTCCACAGCGCCGGTCCCACCGCCCCTCCGGGCGGAGGGGCCGGCGCTGTCGCGTTCCCGCCCCCCGTCCACCCGCCTGCTCAGGAGCCCGCCGTGTTCGAGTCCGTCCAGCCGCTGCTCGACGAGCACGCCGAGCTCGAACGCCGTCTCGGTGACCCGGCGGTGCACGCCGACGCGGGGCTGGCCCGGTCCCTGGGGCGGCGCTACGCCGAGCTGGGGCAGGTCGTGGAGGCGCACTCGGCGTGGCGCGCCGCCGTCGGCGACGCCGAGGCCGCGCGCGAGCTCGCCGCCGAGGACGCCGGTTTCGCCGCCGAGCTGCCCGCGCTGGAGCGGGCGGTCACCGAGGCCGGCGAGCGCCTGCGCCGGGTGCTGCTGCCGCGCGACCCCGACGACGCCCGCGACGTGATCCTGGAGATCAAGGCGGGGGAGGGGGGTGAGGAGTCCGCGCTCTTCGCCGGCGACCTGCTGAGGATGTACCTGCGCTACGCCGAGCGGCACGGCTGGGCCACCGAGCTCATCGACTCCACCCCCAGCGACCTCGGCGGCTACAAGGACGTGTCGGTCGCGGTGAAGGCGCGCGGCAGCGCGGCCGAGGGGGTCTGGCACCGGCTGAAGTACGAGGGCGGTGTCCACCGCGTCCAGCGCGTCCCCGTCACCGAGTCGCAGGGGCGGGTCCACACGTCCGCCGTCGGCGTGCTGGTGATGCCCGAGGCCGAGGAGGTCGAGGTGGCGATCGACCCGAACGACCTGCGCGTCGACGTCTTCCGCTCCTCCGGGCCCGGGGGCCAGAGCGTCAACACCACCGACTCCGCCGTGCGCATCACGCACCTGCCGACGGGCATCGTCGCCAGCTGCCAGAACGAGAAGTCGCAGCTGCAGAACAAGGAGCAGGCGATGCGCATCCTGCGGGCGCGGCTGCACGCCGTCGCCCAGGAGGCCGCCGACGCGCAGGCCTCGGCCGCGCGCCGCTCGCAGGTCCGCACGGTCGACCGCTCCGAGCGGATCCGCACCTACAACTACGGCGAGAACCGGATCGCCGACCACCGCACGGGGTTCAAGGCGTACAACCTCGACGCCGTGCTCGACGGCGACCTCGACCCGGTGATCCAGTCGGCCGTCGACGCCGACGAGGCGGCGCAGCTCGCGGCGTCCTGATCCGCCGAAGGTCGGATGCCCCGGTCCGCTGCGCGTCCCTAGCGTGGGCGGTGACGGCGTCGCGCCCGAGCGCGTCGTCCGCTCGTGCCCTGCCCGCCGCTGCCGGACTGAGGTGGTCCCGTGTCGTCCCGTTCCCTGCGTCCCCTGGTCCGGAAGCTCGGCCTGGCGGGGGTGAGCGCCGCGCTCGTCGCGGGGCTGTCGGCCGCCGCCGTCCCCCAGCCGCCGCGCCCGTCGGCGGCCTCGACGGGTGACCCGGCCCTGGTGGCCCGGTTGCGCGACGCCACCGCCGACCTGCCCGGCCAGGGGTTCGCCGCGGCCGTCGGGGACGCGACCGGCTCGACCTCGGCCGCCGTCGGCACCGCGGACGTCGACCGCCCGCTGGAGGCCGGGACGCCGCAGGAGATCGGTTCGATCACGAAGTCGCTGACGGGTCTGCTGCTGGCCGACATGGTGGCGCGCGGGGAGGTGACGCCGGCGACGACGCTGGGGCAGGTGCACCCCGACCTGCGCGGGGAGCTGGCCACCACCACGCTCGACGAGCTCGCCACCCACACCTCGGGCCTGCCCCGCCTCAGCACGCGGGCCGCCGCGGCGGGATTGCTGGCCTCGTTCACCCTCGGCAACCCGTACCGCTTCGACACCCCGGACAACCTGCTGCGGGACGCGGCCTGGACGCCGTTCCGCACCGAGCGCGGCCGGTACGCCTACTCCAACCTGGGTTACGCGCTGCTGGGCAACGCGCTGGCGCAGCGGGCCGGCCTGCCCTACCCGCAGCTCCTCGCCGAGCGGGTCCTGACCCCCCTGGGCCTGGACGCCACGGTCGCCGCCCCGCCCGCGCCGCCGGCCGGGGCGGCGCGGCAGCTGGGCCCGGACGGCCGGGTCGCGGAGCCGTGGCTGTCCGCCGGCAGCACCCCGGCCGGGACGGGGGTGTGGTCGACCGCCGAGGACCTGGGCCGGCTCGCCCGGGCGGCCGCCACGGGCGGGCTCGACCCGTTGGCCCTGCGGCCGCGGGTGCAGGACGGCGAGTCGGGCGTCGGGTGGGGCTGGTTCACCGTCGACCTCGACGGGCGGACCCTGCTGTACAACAACGGCGCGACCTCCGGGGTCCAGGCGTCGGTGTGGGCCGAGCCCGCGACGGGGGCCTGGGCCGTGGTCACCTCGCCCAGCGGGTCGGAGGCGGTGGACACCCAGACGGTCGCCCTCCGGTTGCTGGGCCTAGCCTCGTGAGGTGATCGACGCCCGCGAGCTGCTCCTGGACGCCGAGCGGCGGCTCGCGGCCGCCGGGGTCCCGACCCCCCGCGCCGACGCCGAGCTGCTGCTCGCGCACGCCCTCGGGGTGGACCGCTCGCGGGTGGGGGTGCTCGTGGCGCTGGGGGAGCGGGTCGACCCCGGCCGGTTCGGCGACCTGCTGGAGCTGCGGGCCGACCGCGTGCCGCTGCAGCACCTGACCGGCCGGGCCGGGTTCCGCGCGCTGGACCTGCACGTCGGCCCGGGCGTCTTCGTGCCCCGGCCCGAGACCGAGACCGTCGCCGAGCTGGCGATCGTCGCCGCCCGGGACGTCGAGGCCCCCGTGGTCGTGGACCTGTGCACGGGGTCGGGTGCCATCGCGCTCGCCGTCGCCACCGAGGTGCCCGGTGCCCGCGTGCACGCCGTCGAGCTGGACCCGATGGCCCACGAGTGGGCCCGCCGCAACGTGGAGGAGTTCGCCCCGGGCCTGGACCTGCGCCGCGGTGACGCGGCGACGGCGTTCGCCGACCTCGACGGCGCCGTCGACGTCGTCGTGAGCAACCCGCCCTACGTCCCGCCGGGAGCGGTGCCCGTCGACGCCGAGGTCGCCCGGCACGACCCGCAGGTCGCCCTGTACGGCCTGGGGGAGGACGGGTTGCAGGTGCCCCGCCGCGTCGTCGCCACCGCCGCCCGGTTGCTGCGCGCGGGCGGGTACGCGGTCGTCGAGCACGCCGAGGTCCAGGAGGCCGCGGCCCGGGAGATGTTCGGCGACCGGGAGTGGGTGGACGTGCGCAGCCACCGCGACCTCACCGGACGGCCCCGCGCCACCTCCGCCCGTCGCCGCTGACGCGCCGGGCGCCAGGTCGTCGTCGCGACACGCCCGGACGGTGCGAGACTCTTCTCCCGTGAGGCCCCCGTTCGATTGCGCTGACCCCGTCGTCCGAGACCGCGGTCTGTCCGCGGCGCACAACGCCGTCAAGCGCGGTGAGGTCGTCGTGCTGCCGACCGACACCGTCTACGGCATCGGCGCCGACGCCTTCAACCCCGCCGCCGTCAAGCGCCTGCTGGAGGCCAAGGGCCGCGGCCGGGACATGCCGCCGCCGGTGCTGGTCCCCGAGACGCGCACCATCGACGGGCTGGCCAGCTCCATCCCGTTCGCGGTGCGCGAGCTGATCGACGCGTTCTGGCCCGGCGCCCTGACGATCGTCTGCCGGGCGCAGCCGTCGCTGACGTGGGACCTGGGGGACACGAACGGGACGGTGGCGCTGCGCATGCCGCTGCACCCGGTCGCCCTGGAACTGCTCCAGCGCACGGGTCCGATGGCGGTCTCGAGCGCGAACCGGTCGGGTCAGCCGGCCGCGACGCTCGTGCAGGAGGCCGTCGACCAGCTCGGGGACTCGGTGCGCGTGTACCTCGACGGCGGTGCCAGCCCGAAGGGGGCGCCCTCGACCATCGTGGACGCCTCCGACGGGCCGCTGCGCGTCCTGCGGGTCGGCGCGATCAGCGAGGCCGAGCTGCGCGCGGCCGTGCCCAAGGGCTGGGTCGAGCTCGACGCCCCCGACGCCCCCGACGAGGCGGCCGCCGCCGGCGCAGCCGGCGAGCGGACCGGACCGGAGGAGTCCGGAGCCGCGAGCGGATGAGGGCCTACCTGCTCGTCATCGTCGTGGCCGCGGCCGTGACGTACCTGACGACCCCCCTGGTGCGACGGGTGGCCCAGCGCGTCGGCGCGGTCACCCCGTTGCGGGACCGGGACGTGCACTCGGTGCCGATCCCGCGCCTGGGGGGCGTGGCCATGCTCTTCGGGATGGTCGCGGCACTGGTGGTGGCGAGCCGGATCCCGTTCCTGTCCCGCGTCTTCGAGTCGGACCCGGGGCCGGTGTGGGTCCTGGTCGGCGCCGCGGTGGTCGTCGCCGTCGGGGTCGCCGACGACATCGTCCAGCTCGACGCCGTCACGAAGCTGGCGGGCCAGGTCCTCGCCGCGGGCATCATGGGCTGGCAGGGCGTGAGCCTGCTGCAGCTGCCCATCGGCGGGGTGACGCTGCTGTCGGGCCGCACCATGATGATCATCACGATCCTCGTCGTCCTGGTGTCGGTCAACGCGGTGAACTTCGTCGACGGCCTCGACGGCCTCGCCGCGGGGATCGTGGGGATCGGTGCGATCGCCTTCTTCGGGTACTCGTACGCCCTGCAGCGCGGGAGCGCACCCGACGACTTCTCCTCGCTGGCGACCCTGATCGCGGCCGTCACGGTGGGCGTCTGCCTGGGTTTCCTGCCGCACAACTTCCACCCGGCGCGCATCTTCATGGGCGACTCGGGGTCGATGCTGCTGGGCCTGCTCATGGCGAGCTCGACCATCGCCGCGACCAGCACGGTGGACCCCGAGACGGTCGCCGACGAGCAGATCGCGCCGGCGTTCTTCCCCCTGCTGCTGCCCGTCGCCGTGCTGCTGGTGCCGTTCAGCGACATGGTGCTCGCGGTCGTGCGTCGCACCCGGGCCGGCAAGGCGTTCTGGCACCCGGACAAGAAGCACCTGCACCACCGCCTGCTGCAGATGGGGCACTCGCACCGCGTGGCGGTCCTCACCATGTACTCCTGGGCGGCCTTCCTGAGCTTCGGGGCGGCCACGTCGGCGTTCCTGCCGCTGACGCAGGCCCTGGCGGTGGCCTTCGCCGCGGGGTGCCTGGTGCTGGCGCTGACGTTCCTGCCCTTGTACTGGCGGCGCGGACGGCGCACGGTGGGGACCGTGAGTGACCGGGCCGAGCAGGAGCGTGACGTGACGCATGAGACTTCGCGCACATGAGCTCAGGTGAGCCACGACGCGGCGTAGGAGACCCTTCCGCTCGTGATAGCTTTCACGAAGTCTCCCCGGTTCCACCCGACACCGGGGCTGCCGCCGATAGGCCTGTCCCACCGGACGACCCACCGACGACGAGAGAGAACCCCGTGAGCACGAGCACCGACGCAGGAGTCCAGGCCGCCCAGGCCTTCGGCACCCTGCTGCGCCGCGCCTCGCTCGTGACGGGGATCGTCGCGGTCGTCTGCGTCGTGGTCGCCGCCGTCTGGCAGGGGCTGTCCGCGGGGCTCTCGTCGCTGATCGGCGGGGCGATCGTGATCGCGTTCTTCGGTGCGCGGCTGGTCGTCATGCGCAAGGTCACCGAGAAGAACCCGCACATGATCATGCTGACCGCGATGGTGGTCTACACCGTCAAGGTCGTCCTGCTCGGCGTGGCGATGCTGCTGCTCATCCGGGTCGACGGCATCTCCGGTCCCGCCCTCGGCTTCACCGTCATCGTCACGGCCGTCGTCTGGTTGGCGGCGGAGCTGCGCGGCTTCGTGAAGATGCGCATCCCCGTCTTCATGACGGACGAGGGGCCGAAGTGAGCCTGGTGAAACCGTCGGACGACCCGAGCACCGACATCGGCAACGGCCTCACCGAGAAGGTCGCCTGGAGCATCACCTCCTACCTGATCTCCGGCGCGCTCCTCGGAGCGCTCGCGGGCTGGGGGGTCGACCACCTGCTCGGCACCGGCTTCGTGGTGGGGATCGGCCTGGTCGTCGGCAAGGCGTTGACTTTGTACTACGTGTGGCTCCGGTACGGTACGCACTGACCGCGAGACGCCCGACCACTGTTCAGGGGGCCACGCGGCCGGCAGACCGGCCCCGTACCCACGATGAAGTTCGCACGGAGGAGTTGACGTGAGCCTGCCCCTGCTGGCTGCCGCGGAGAGCGCGTACGAAGCGCCCGACCAGAGCATCTTCTGGCAGCCGCTGATCGGGAGCGGGCCGTTCGCCATCACGCGGCCGGCCATCGTCTTCGCGCTGTCCGCCGTCCTCATCATCTGGCTGCTGCTGGCCGGGACCAAGCGCCTCGCGGTCGTGCCGGGCAAGAAGCAGATGGCCGTGGAGGCCGTCTACGGCTTCGTCCGGAACACCATCGGCCGGGACATCATCGGCAGCAAGGACTTCCGCCGCTTCCTGCCGCTGCTGTTCACCTTCTTCACGGTCATCCTCGTCAACAACCTGTTCGGCGTCATCCCGCCGATCCAGTACCCGACGATGGGGCGCATCGCGTTCCCGCTGGCGCTGACGATCATGCTCTACCTGACGTACCACGTCGTCGGCATCCGGAAGAAGGGCTTCGCCGCGTACTTCGCCGGCGTCGTGCCGCACGGCCTGCCGAAGCCGATCGTCCCGCTGGTGTTCCTGCTCGAGGTGCTCTCCATCGTCGTCATCCAGCCGGTGACGATCACCCTGCGGCTCTTCGGCAACATGTTCGCGGGCCACCTGATCCTCGTGCTGTTCATCACCGGCGCCGAGCACATGCTCCTCCACGGCGGCCTCGGCCTGAAGCTCCTGAGCGTCCCGACCATCGGCATGGCCTTCGCCCTGACGCTGTTCGAG
Source organism: Kineococcus lubricus (assembly GCF_050871965.1). Taxonomy (NCBI): domain Bacteria; kingdom Bacillati; phylum Actinomycetota; class Actinomycetes; order Kineosporiales; family Kineosporiaceae; genus Kineococcus; species Kineococcus lubricus. The sequence goes on along the minus strand of NZ_JBJLSK010000010.1, from coordinate 89,090 downwards.
CTCTTCGTCGAGTTCCTGCAGGCGTACGTCTACACGATGCTCGCCGCCACCTTCATCGCCAGCGCCCTCGCTGACGAGCACTGAACCGCCCCACCCAGAACCCGGGCGCGGACGTGCGCTCCGGCAACGAAAGGAATGACAGAGGACCATGTACGGCTCCCTCGCCATCGTCGGTTACGGTCTCTCCGCCATCGGCCCGGGCATCGGCATCGGCCTGATCTTCGCGGCCTACATCAACGGCGCTGCCCGTCAGCCCGAAGCCCGCGGCATGCTCCAGAGCATCGCCATCCTCGGCTTCGTCCTCGCGGAAGCACTCGCCATCTTCGGCATCGCCCTCGCCTTCGTGTTCGCGGGCAACGCTCCGGCCTGACCCGGCTGATCAGCACCCGTCCGCTGCCCTGAGCCCGAAGGAGGAAACGTGCTCGTAGCAGGCTTCGCCGCAGCAGGCGAAGAAGTTGAGGGCGACCCGCTGTACCCGATCCTTCCCCACCTCGGGGAACTGATCGTCGGCATCGTCTTCGCGATCATCATCTACGCCGTGATCGCCAAGAAGGTCGTCCCGCGCCTCGAGAAGATGTACGAGGAGCGGCGCGCGGCCATCGAGGGCAACGTCGAGAAGGCCGAGAAGGCCCAGGCCGAAGCGCAGGCCGCTCTCGACGAGTACAAGGCCCAGCTCGCGGACGCCCGCGGCGAGGCCAACCGCATCCGCGAGGAGGCGCGCCAGCAGGGTGCGCAGATCCTCGCCGAGATGCGCGAGCAGGCCCAGGCCGAGGCCGACCGCATCACGACGTCGGCGCGCGCGATCATCGAGGCCGAGCGTGCCCAGGCCACCGCGCAGCTGCGCGCCGAGGTGGGTCGCCTGGCGACCGACCTGGCGTCGCGCATCGTGGGTGAGTCGCTGCAGGACCCCGCTCGCCAGAGCGGTGTCGTGGACCGGTTCCTGGCCGACCTCGAGCGCAGCGAGTCGGGGGCGACCTCCCGATGAACGAGCTCGACTCCGGCGTCGCGAAGGCGAGCCTCGCCACCGCGCAGCAGGTGCTCGACGCGCAGCTGGCCGCCGAGGGGACGGACGCGGGCAGGACCGGCGAGGACCTCTTCGCCGTGACCAGCCTGCTCGACTCCTCGGTCGGCCTGCGCCGCGCGCTGACCGACCCGTCGCGGGACTCCGCGGCCAAGGCCGACTTCGTCCGCCGCACCTTCGCGGGGAAGATCAGCCCGGCCGCCGTCGAGACGGTGGCCGCGCTGGCCTCCGCGCGGTGGACCGCCGGCCGCGACCTCTCCGACGCCGCCGAGCGGCTCGCCGTGGTGGCGGTCGTGACGCAGGCGGAGAAGTCGGGGCACCTCGACGCGCTGGAGGACGAGCTCTTCCGGTTCTCCCGCACCATCGCCGGCAACCCGGCCCTGCGCGACGCCCTCGCCGACCGCAGCGCCCCGGACGCCAACCGTGCGTCGCTGGTCTCCCGGCTGCTGCTGGACCGGGCGGTCCCCGAGACGGTCCAGCTGGCCCGCCGCGTGGCCGTGTCCCCCCGCGGGGTGCGTGCCGAGCGGCTGCTCGAGGAGTGGGTGGAGGTCGTGGCCAAGCGCCGCGAGCAGCTCGTCGCCCACGTCGTGAGCGCGGCCCCGCTGACCGAGGCGCAGCGCGACCGGCTCGCCGGTTCGCTGTCGCGGCAGTACGGGCGCCCGATCCGGGTCAACGTCGACGTCGACCCGCACCTGGTGGGCGGGCTGCGCGTCAGCGTCGGTGACGACGTGATCGACGGGTCGATCGCGACCCGGATCGACGACGCCCGCCGCCGCCTCGCGGGCTGAGCACCAGCGCAACACCCACCCCCGCGACACGCGGGGGACAATGGACTTCGAGAACGCACGACCCGAGAAGGAGAGCAGGGCTTCCATGGCCGAGCTGACCATCCGCCCGGAGGAGATCCGGGACGCTCTCGACGCCTTCGTGGCGTCGTACGACCCCGGTACCGCCGCGCGTGAGGAAGTCGGCCGCGTGACCGACGCGGGCGACGGCATCGCCCACGTCGAGGGCCTGCCCTCGGTCATGGCGAACGAGCTGCTGCGCTTCGAGGACGGGACCCTCGGCCTCGCGCAGAACCTCGACGTCCGGGACATCGGTGTGGTCGTCCTGGGCGACTACGCCGGCATCGAGGAGGGCCAGGAGGTCCACCGCACGGGTGAGGTCCTCTCCGTCCCCGTCGGTGACGACTTCCTGGGCCGCGTCGTCGACCCGCTGGGTGCGCCGATCGACGGCCTCGGGCCGATCGAGGCCGAGACCCGTCGCGCGCTGGAGCTGCAGGCCCCCTCGGTCGTGCAGCGCCAGGAGGTCCGCGAGCCGCTGCAGACCGGCATCAAGGCGATCGACGCGATGATCCCGGTCGGCCGTGGTCAGCGTCAGCTGATCATCGGTGACCGCCAGACCGGCAAGACCGCCATCGCGATCGACACGATCATCAACCAGAAGGCCAACTGGGCCTCGGGCGACCCCAAGCAGCAGGTCCGCTGCATCTACGTCGCCATCGGCCAGAAGGGCTCCACGATCGCTTCGGTGAAGCGTTCGCTGGAGGAGGCCGGCGCGATGGAGTACACGACCATCGTCGCGGCCCCCGCGTCCGACCCGGCCGGCTTCAAGTACCTGGCCCCGTACACCGGCTCGGCCATCGGCCAGCACTGGATGTACGCCGGCAAGCACGTCCTCATCGTGTTCGACGACCTGTCCAAGCAGGCCGAGGCCTACCGCGCCGTGTCGCTGCTGCTGCGTCGTCCGCCGGGCCGCGAGGCGTACCCGGGTGACGTCTTCTACCTGCACTCCCGTCTGCTGGAGCGTTGCGCGAAGCTGTCCGACGAGCTCGGCGCCGGGTCGATGACGGGTCTGCCCTTCATCGAGACCAAGGGCAACGACGTCTCGGCGTACATCCCGACCAACGTCATCTCGATCACCGACGGCCAGATCTTCCTGCAGTCGGACCTGTTCAACGCGAACCAGCGCCCGGCGATCGACGTCGGCATCTCGGTCTCCCGCGTCGGCGGTGCCGCGCAGACGAAGGCGATCAAGGGCATCTCCGGGACGCTGAAGCTGGACCTCGCGCAGTTCCGCGCGATGGAGGCGTTCGCGATGTTCGCCTCCGACCTGGACCAGGCCTCGCGCAACCAGCTCGCCCGCGGTGCGCGTCTGGTCGAGCTGCTCAAGCAGCCGCAGTACACGCCGTTCTCGCTGGAGGAGCAGGTCGTCTCGATCTGGGCCGGCACCACCGGTCAGCTCGACTCGGTCGAGGTCTCGGACATCTCCCGCTTCGAGCGCGAGTTCCTCGAGTACGTCAAGCGCAACCACGCCGAGCTCATGCAGGGCATCCGCGAGAGCAAGCAGTTCTCCGACGGGGCCAAGGACGAGCTGAAGAAGGCCATCGACGCCTTCAAGCCGCAGTTCACCCCGGGCAAGGACGGTGCCTCCGCGGCCCCGGCCGACGAGGACCACGGCCGGACCGACGCGGACGACATCTCGCAGGAGCAGATCACCACCACCAAGCGCTGAGAGGCGCAGGGGTAGTCGAAGGACCGAGCGGAGCAAGGAAGAGGAGCAGGACATGGCAGGCCAGCTGAGGGCCTACCGGCGGCAGATCCGCTCGGTCCAGGCGACCAAGAAGATCACCCGCGCGATGGAGCTCATCGCGGCGTCGCGGATCATCAAGGCGCAGGCGAACGTGCGCGCGTCGACCCCGTACGCGCGGGCGCTGACCCGCGCGGTGTCGGCGGCGGCGTCGAACTCCTCGCTCGACCACCCGTTGATCACCGAGAAGACCCAGGTCAAGCGCGCAGCCCTGCTGCTGCTGTCGTCCGACCGGGGTCTGGCGGGGGCCTACTCCTCGTCCGTCCTGCGCGAGGGGGAGCGGCTGTCCGCGGCCCTGCGCGAGGAGGGCAAGGAGGTCGCCCCGTACCTGGTCGGCCGGAAGGCGGCGGCGTTCTACAACTTCCGCCGCCGCACCGTCGTCGACTCCTGGGCGGGCTTCACCGACTCGCCGACCTACGAGGACGCCAAGAAGATCGGCGACCGTCTCCTCGCCGACTTCGGCAAGGACTCCTCCGACGGCGGCGTCGACGAGATCCACGTCGTGTACACGCACTTCGTGAGCATGGTGACGCAGGAACCCCGGGTCATCCGGCTCCTGCCGCTGGAGGTCGTCGAGGGCGTCGAGGCGCCCGCCGGTGGCGAGCTCCAGCCGCTGTACGAGTTCGAACCGAGCGCCGACGCGGTCCTCGACGCGCTGCTGCCGCAGTACGTCAACAGCCGGATCTTCAACTGCCTCCTGCAGGCGGCGGCCTCCGAGCTCGCCGCCCGTCAGCGGGCCATGAAGAGCGCGACCGACAACGCGGACGAGCTCATCAAGAAGCTGACGCGGCTGGCCAACAACGCCCGCCAGGCGGACATCACCCAGGAGATCAGCGAGATCGTCGGCGGCGCCGACGCACTGGCCTCCTCCGGCTCGCGCGCCTGACGCGCAGCCCCCCACCACTCACGAAGAACTCACTCGACGAAGGAAGCCCGAGGAGCGACATGACCGCCACCGTCAACGAAGCGCCGTCCAGCACCAGCAAGGGTGCGACCGGCCGCATCGCCCGAGTCATCGGGCCCGTCGTCGACGTCGAGTTCTCGGCCGACACGATGCCGGACCAGAACAACGCCCTCACCACCGAGGTGACGATGGGCGGCCAGACGCAGACCGTGACGCTCGAGGTGGCCTCCCACCTGGGCGACAACATGGTCCGCGCGATCTCCCTGAAGCCGACCGACGGCATGGTCCGCGGTGCGGCCGTCGTCGACACCGGCGCGCCGATCTCGGTGCCCGTCGGCAACGTGACCCTCGGCAAGGTGTTCAACGCCATCGGCGAGGCGCTGAACCTCGAGGAGGGCGAGAAGCTCGAGGTCACCGAGCGCTGGCCCATCCACCGCAAGGCCCCGAGCTTCGACCAGCTCGAGTCCAAGACGCAGATGTTCGAGACCGGCATCAAGGTCATCGACCTGCTCACCCCGTACGTCCAGGGCGGGAAGATCGGCCTGTTCGGCGGTGCGGGCGTCGGCAAGACCGTCCTCATCCAGGAGATGATCCAGCGCGTCGCGCAGGACCACGGTGGTGTGTCGGTGTTCGCCGGTGTCGGTGAGCGCACCCGTGAGGGCAACGACCTCATCGCCGAGATGGCGGAGGCCGGCGTCTTCGACAAGACCGCGCTGGTCTTCGGCCAGATGGACGAGCCGCCGGGCACGCGCCTGCGCGTCGCCCTGTCCGCCCTGACGATGGCGGAGTACTTCCGCGACGTGCAGAAGCAGGACGTGCTGCTGTTCATCGACAACATCTTCCGGTTCACCCAGGCCGGTTCCGAGGTGTCGACGCTGCTCGGCCGCATGCCGTCCGCCGTGGGGTACCAGCCCACGCTGGCCGACGAGATGGGTGTGCTCCAGGAGCGCATCACCTCGACGCGTGGTCACTCGATCACCTCGCTGCAGGCGATCTACGTCCCCGCCGACGACTACACCGACCCGGCGCCGGCGACGACGTTCGCGCACCTCGACGCGACGACCGAGCTCTCCCGCGAGATCGCCTCGCGCGGTCTGTACCCGGCCGTGGACCCGCTGACCTCCACGTCGCGCATCCTCGACCCGCTGTACATCTCGCAGGACCACTACAACACCGCGGTCCGCGTGAAGCAGATCCTGCAGCGCAACAAGGAGCTGCAGGACATCATCGCGATCCTCGGCGTCGACGAGCTGTCGGAGGAGGACAAGCTGACGGTGAGCCGTGCTCGCCGCATCCAGCAGTTCCTCTCGCAGAACACCTACATGGCCGAGAAGTTCACCGGTGTCGCCGGTTCGACGGTCCCGCTCAAGGAGACCATCGAGGGCTTCTCGAAGATCGCCGACGGCGAGCTGGACCACATCGCCGAGCAGGCCTTCTTCAACGTCGGTGGCCTCGAGGACGTCGAGCGCAACTGGGCTCGCATCCAGAAGGAAACCGCCTGATGGCTCTGCAGGTCGAGCTCGTGGCGGCGGACCGCTCGGTGTGGTCCGGCGAGGCCACCCTCGTGCGGGCCCGCACGGCCGAGGGCGACATCGGCATCATGGCCGGTCACGAGCCGATCCTGGCCATCCTCGCGCCGGGGGAGGTCGCCATCCAGGGCTCCGGCTCGGCCGGCCTGACCGCCACGGTGACCGGGGGGTTCTTCTCGGTGGACCACGACAAGGTGACGATCGTCGCCGAGCAGGTCGAGGTCGCCGCGGGTTCCGGCACGCGCTGAGAACGGCTGGGCGACGGTGCACGAGGTCCTGCTCTCCCTGGAGATCGCAGGCGCGTGCGCCGTCGCCCTGATCGTGGTGCTCCTCCTCGTGGTCGTCCGTCGACGCCGACTGATGGCCCGGTTGGGCACCTTCGACTGCTCGGTGCGGCGAGCCCGGCGCGGCCGCCGACGCTGGGCCCTGGGCGTGGCCCAGTACGAGACCGACCGACTGGACTGGTACCGCACGTTCTCGCTGTCCCCCAGACCGTCGTGCAGCTTCGCCCGGCAGGCGCTGGTGGTCACCACCTTCCGCGAGCCGGAGGGCAGCGAGACCGTCGCGGTGCAGCCGGGCGCCGTCGTCGTGGAGTGCCGCCTCGACGGCGAGGACATCGACCTGGCGATGGGCGAGGACGCCTACACCGGGTTCGCGAGCTGGCTGGAGTCCGCCCCACCGGGGCAGGGTGTGAACGTGGCCTGACCGGCCGCCCGGCTCAGCGCTGCTGCTCGAGGATCTGCCGGGCCAGTCCGGCTTCGGTGGGGAACACCATGACGCGTGGTCCCTCGGTGGTGGGGGCCAGGGTGGCGCGGATCCCCGCGTCCACGAGGGTCCGGCGCTGGACCTCGGCCTCCACGAACGTCGGGGGAGCGGACACGACCTCCAGCAGTCCGTAGTCGTCGCTCGACCCCTGCGCGGGGCGGCGCTCGACGACGGACTTGCCGCGCGCGTAGGTCCACCGCAGCAGCACGACGAGGACCCCGACGGCCAGCAGGGCCATGACGGGGCCGAACGCGTAGGAGTAGCTGCCCCAGTCGGTCGAGTCCACTGCCGCATCATCCTCCTCGGGCGCGCGGGCCGATAGGTCACCGTTCGGCAACGGGCGGGTGGACCACCCCCACGGCGGTACTGCGCGCTGGCAGAGTGTGCTCGAAGGGTGACCGTCGGTCGTGGTGTCCCCGGGGTCGTGAGGGGTCGCCGTGGACCTCCCGGGAACCGGGTGCAACCGATCGGGGGCCCACCGCGTCCTACCGGTGACGATCACACGATCACGACCGGCGTCCTCGGGGGAGGATCACATGGCGATCGCACTGGCGACGACCGACGGCGGGCAGGTGCCCAGCGCGGCCGACGACGTCGCGGCCCGGCGGGCGGCCCGCTCGGCGCCCGGCCACGACGCCCACGTGGGCGAGGAGGTGCAGGGGCAGGTCGTGCACGTCGGCGGCCGGCTCGACGTGCACACCGTCCCCGCCGTCCGCGAGGCGCTGCACGCGGCCGTCGACGCAGGCACCGGCGACCTCGTCGTCCACGTCGCCGACATCGTCGTCGCCGACGCCACCGGCCTGGGGGTGTTCGTCGGTGCGCACCGGCGTGCCCAGCGCACCGGCCGCCGGCTGGTCCTGCGCAGCGTCCCGCTGCCGGCCCTGCGCCTGCTGCGGGTCACCCGGCTGCACCGCGTCCTGCAGGTCGAGGACGAGCAGGCCCTCGCCGCCGAGCGCGCCGCGGTGCGGCTGGTCCGCGCGCAGGCCCTGCTGAGCCCGCACGCGCGGCGCACCGCCCGCAGCGGGGCTCAGAACAGCCGGGACTCCACGTCGTCGATGCCGCGCAAGGCGTCGTAGTCGAGGGTCACGCACCGGATGCCCCGGTCGGTGGCGAGGGTGCGGGCCTGCGGTTTGATCTCCTGCGCGGCGAAGACGCCCGCCACCGGGGCCAGCAGCGGGTCCCGGTTGAGCAGCTCCAGGTAGCGGGTCAGCTGCTCGACGCCGTCGATCTCCCCGCGGCGCTTGATCTCCACCGCCACGGCCCGGCCCCCGGCGTCGCGGGCCAGGATGTCGACCGGGCCGATCGCCGTCATGTACTCGCGGCGCACGAGGGTGTACCCCTCGCCGAGGGTGGCGATGTGCTCGGCCAGCAGCTTCTGCAGGTGCGCCTCGACGCCGTCCTTGACCAGCCCCGGGTCCACCCCGAGGTCGTGCTCGGACTCGTGCAGCACCTCGTGGATGGACACGACCAGCCGGTCGTCGGTCTTGGCGTGCTGCACGGTCCAGGTCTCCACGACGCCGGCCTCGCGGGCGTCCTCGTCGGGGACGGCGACGGTCAGCTTCGCCGGCGGGCTCATCCAGTTCAGCGGCTTGTACGAGCCGCCGTCGGAGTGCACTAGGACGCTGCCGTCCGCCTTGGCGATGAGCAGCCGGGTCGCCAGCGGCAGGTGGGCGTTGAGCCGCCCCGCGTAGTCGACGGAGCAGCGGGCGATGACGAGACGCACGAGGGGCGAGCTTACGAGACCGCGCGCCCGGGCCGTCACCGGCGGGACCCGGCGGGACCCGGCGCAGCCCGGTGGGGCGTGTAACGAATCCGGGCCCGGCGACGACTACCGGGCGGACCGAGCGCGGCCACGGTGGTGTGGAGGGGACACCACCGCGGCAGCGCCCGGTCGGTCCGCCGCACCGGCCTGCGACCATGGGGCGCGTGCCCCGCGCCAACCGACGCCGTCAGGACCCGCCGCCGCGCGCACCGCTGGGCCGCGGCGTCGACCGCACAGTCTCCGCCCCCGACGGGGACTGGGTCGTCCGCGAGCTGCGCGGCACCTCCTCGACCAAGACGTACCGCTGCCCGGGGTGCTGGCAGGACATCCCGCCGGGCACCGCGCACCTGGTCGTCTGGCCCTCCCGGGGGACGTTCGCGCCCGCTGACGGGGCCAGCGAACGGCGTCACTGGCACCGGTCCTGCTTCGCCGCCCGCGCCCACCGCCGCTGAGGGCACCCCGGTAGCGTGCCCGGGGTGAGCGCCCGCCCCCTCCACGACCCGGCCGTCCGGGGTTTCGCCAGCGACAACGCCGCCGGCATGCACCCCGAGGTCCTCGAAGCCCTCGTCGCCGCGAACGGCGGCCACGTCGCCAGCTACGGCGGCGATCCCTACACCGCGGCCCTCACCGGTGCGCTGCGCGAGCACTTCGGGGCCGGGACGCGCAGCGCCGTCGTCCTCACCGGGACCGGCGCGAACGTCGTGGCCCTGCAGGCGCTGACCCGGCGCTGGGAGTCGGTGCTGGCCTCGGACCAGGCGCACGTCCTGCACGACGAGGCCGGTGGCCTCGAGCACGTCGGCGGCGTGAAGGTCATCGCGCTGCCCACGGTCGACGGGCTCGTCGACCCCGCCGACGTCGAGCGGGCGGTCGCGGCGGCGGACAACCCGATGCGCGCGCCCGTGGGGGCGCTCACGCTGACCCAGAGCACCGAGCTGGGCACCACCTACCCGGTGGAGCTGCTGCGCGACCTCGTCCGCGTCAGCCACGGGCTCGGCGTCCGGGTGCACGTCGACGGGGCCCGGCTGTCGAACGCGGCCGTCTCCCTCGGCGCCGGGTTCGCGGACCTGACCACCGGGCTCGGCGTCGACGCGGTCTCCCTGGGGGGGACGAAGAACGGCGGCGGCTTCGCCGAGGTCGTCGTGGTGCGCGAGGAGGCGACGGCGCAGGCGCTGCACCGGCTCGTGAAACCCTCCATGCAGCAGTCCTCCAAGACGCGGTTCGTCTCGGCGCAGCTGCTCGCGCTGTTCGGCACGGACCTGTGGCGCCGCACGGCCGGGGCCGCGAACGCGGCGGCGGCCGACCTGGCCGCGGCGGTGCGGTCCGCGGGGGTCCGCACGACCCGGCCGGTGCAGGCCAACGCCGTGTTCGCCGAGCTGCCCCCGCAGGTCGCCGCCCGCGCGGCGGCGCGCGTCCCGTTCCACGTGTGGGACCCCGCGTACTCGCCGGCCACCGTCGAGGTGCGGCTCGTCGCGAGCTTCGACACGACGGCCGCCGACGTCGAGGGCTTCGCCGCGGTGCTGCGCGAGGAGCTGGCCCGTGGCTGAGATCCGTTCCGACACCGTCCTGCCCGCCCGCCGGGAGGAGATCGAGCTGCACACCGCCGACGGCGTGACCCTCGTCGGCGAGCTCGCGCTGCCGGCCGAGGAGGACCCCGTCGCGACGCTGGTGACGCTGCACCCGCTGCCCACCAGCGGGGGCTTCATGGACAGCCACGTGCTGCGCAAGGCCGCCAACCGGTTGCCGGCGCTGGCCGACCTGGCCGTGCTGCGGTTCAACACCCGGGGGACGACCTCACCGCGGGGGACGAGCGGGGGGACCTTCGACGCCGGGCGCGCCGAGCGCTTCGACGTCGCCGCGGCGCTGGAGTTCGCCGAGTTCCACGACCTGCCGCACGTCTGGCTGCTCGGCTGGTCCTTCGGGACGGACCTGGCGCTCGTGCACGGCCGGGACCCCTCGGTGGAGGGGGTGATCCTGCTGTCGCCGCCGCTGCGGTGGTCCACCGAGGACGACCTGCGCGCCTGGGCGGAGTTCGGCCGTCCCGTCACCGCCCTCGTCCCGGAGTTCGACGACTTCCTGCGCCCGGCGGAGGCCGTGCGGCGGTTCGCCCCGCTGACCCAGTGCGAGGTCGTGCCCGTCGAGGGCGCCAAGCACCTGTGGGTCGGCGAGAACTCGGTCCGGCGCGTCCTCGACGAGGTGGTCGCGCGGGTCAACCCCGCGCGATCACCCCTGCCGACGGACTACTGAGCCGCCTCGACGACCTCGACCTGACGCAGGTCGACCTCCCCCTCGGCGGGGCGGGCGGGCAGCTTCGGCGCCAGGCCGAGCAGCCCGCGCAGGTCGTCGAGCTGGTCGGTGATCTGGTCGCGCTGGTTCATCAGCTCGTCGACCTCGCTCTGCGCGCTCGCGCGGGACCGCTCGGCCTGCTCGCGGGCCGTCTCGACCATCGCCTGCGCGCGGGCGCGGGCGTCGGCGAGCAGCTCGTCGGACTCCCGGCGGGCCGTCTCGGCGCGCAGCGCGGCCTGCGCGATCGCGTCGGCCTGGATGGCCTCGGCCGCCGCCACGGCCTGCTGGGCGCGCTCCTCGGCCTCGGCCGCCCGCTGCTCGGCCTCGGCGATGCGGGCCGCGGTGCGGGCCGCGGCGACCTCCAGGCGCTGCCGGTCCTCCTCGGCGGCCTGCTCCCGGGCGGCGGCCAGCGCGAGCTCCTGCTCGCGGACCCGGGCGTCGGTGGAGGAGCGCAGCTCGATGACCTCGCGCTCGGCCTGGCTGCGCTGGGCCGCGACCTGCCGCTCGGTGGCCGCGATCAGCTCGGCGCTCTCGTGCTGCGCGCTCGCGGTGAGCTGCTCGGCCTGGCGGTGCGCCGCGGCGGTGAGCTCGGCGGCGGTGCGCTGGGCGGCGTCGACCATGCCGTCGGCCTGGTGCTTGGCGCGCGCGACGATCTCCTCGGCGTCGCGGCTGGCCTCCCCGGTGCGCCGGCGGGCGTCCTCGTCGGCCTGCGCGCGCGTGGCGGCGGCCTCGGCGCGGGCCTCCTCGCGCAACCGGTCGGCGTCGCGGCGGGCCGAGCGCAGGATCTCCGAGGACTGGTCCTCGGCCAGGCGCAGCAGCTTCTCCATCCGCGCCCCGAGACCCGCGTAGGAGGGTTTCTCGTGCTCGCGCAGCTCCTTGTGCGCCTCGGCGAGCTTCTCCTCGGCCTGGCGCAGCTCGTGGTCGCGCTGCGCGACCCGGGCACGGGCCTCCGCCAGCGCGTCGTCGAGGTGCTTCAGGCGCGCTTCGACCTGGCTGCGTTCGTAGCCGCGGACGACGATGCTGAACGCGTCGTGGGAGTCGGTGGACACCGGCTGACCTCCGGTGGGACGAGATGGCGGGTACGGACTGACCGCAGCGTAGCCGCGCGGCCCCCGCCGGTCCGGTCGGACACGGTGACGGAGTAGCTTCGCTGCGTGATCGTCGCCTTCTCCGTCGCCCCCTCCGGTGGCCCGGCCCCCGTGGGGGGCGAGCCCGACTCGGTCAGCGCGGCCGTCGCGGACGCCGTGCTCGTCGTGCGCTCCAGCGGGCTGCCGCACCGGACCGACTCGATGTTCACCACCGTCGAGGGCAGCTGGGACGAGTGCATGGACGTCGTGCGCCGGGCCACCGAGGCCGTCGGCCGGCACGGCTCGCGGGTCTCCCTGGTCCTCAAGGCGGACATCCGCCCGGGCCGCACGGGGGAGATGGAGGGCAAGCTCGAACGCCTCGAGGCGGCCGTGGAACGGGCGCAGGGGGAGGCCGGCCGGGGTCAGTGACCCCGGCCGGCGCCGCTCACCGCCGCCGGCGCGCGAGGACCCCGTCCACGCTGAAGCGGCCGGCGCCCACCAGGCAGAACGCCAGCCCGACGGCGGCGAACAGCAGCGCGTTCTCGCCGTTGACCTGACCCTGGACGAGGAACCCGTCCGGGGCGTGGGCCAGCAGCCACACGCCGGCCATCTGCACCAGCAGCAGCCCACCGGCCGCGCGGGTCGCCAGGCCGGCGATCAGCAGCGTCCCCAGGCCGACCTCGCCGAGGATCACCAGCCAGCCGGCGAGGTCGGGGGCGGGGACGCCCAGGGAGGCGGCCATGCCGGTGGCCCCGGCGGGGTTGGACAGCTTGGGGACGCCGTGCACCAGCAGCAGCGCCCCGGTGGCCAGGCGCAGGGCCAGCAGGCCGAGCGAGGCGGCCGGGGTGGCGCGGGTGACCCGGGGGAGGTCGTCGGCCGTGCGGGTGGGGGCGCTCGTCGCGCCGGGCAGGTTGCTCATGGGGTCGGTCCTCTGCGTCGGGAGGGAACCGCCGGTGCGGCGGCTCTTCTGGCGGGGACGGAGGGCGAGCGGGACTCGCCTGCACCCCCTCCACGACGCCGGGGCACGCCCGGTTCACCCGTTCGGCGTGTCCTGCACCACACCGGGCACCGGCAGCCGTCCCGCGAGCGCGCAGCGTCACGACGGGGCGGGGACGGTCGGCGCACGCCCTAGGGTGGCCGTCGGCCCGCCCCCAGCCCCGACGGAAGGACCGAGACGTTGAGACGCCTGGTCGCCTGGCTGCTGCTGGCCGGTGGACTGCTGGCCGCCCTGGCCGGCGCCGCCCTGCTCACCGTCCTGGCGCCGCCGGACCGCATCGAGGTCGACGCCCGCGTGGACGACCCCGGCGTCGCCGTGGTCACCGCCCCCGGCCTGCTCGACCTGTCCGGCCCCGACGCCACCGTCAGCGCCACCGCCGGGGACGGCGGGGACGTCTTCGTCGCCGTCGGCCGCGCGCAGGACGTCACCGCCTGGCTCGGCGACGCCCGGCGCACCACCGTCACGGCCGTCACCGGCAGCCTGTCCGACCCCGTGGCCGACACCCGCACGACCGGGACGGGCACGGCCGCGGACCCGCGCGCCGCCGACGTGTGGCTGGCCACCGCCACCGGGGAGGGGACCGCCCGGCTCACCTGGCCCACCGCCTCCGACGACGACCTCCGCGACGCCGGCGGGGTCGTCGCGCTGGTGGCCACCGACGGGGTCGCGGACGCCCCGGCCTCGGTGCGGCTCGGCTGGGCCGCGCAGGGCCGGTCCGCGACCCACCCGGCCGGGCTCCCGCTCGTCGTCGCCGGTGGCGTGCTCGTCGTCCTGGGCGCCCTCGGGATCCTGCTGACCCCCCGCCGGCCCACCAGGAGGCACGCGTGAACCGCCGTCCCCGGGTCCTCGCCCCGGCCGCCGCCACCGCCGTCGCCGCACTGCTGCTCGCCGGCTGCGCCCAGCTGCCCACCGCCACCGCCCCGGCGGCGACGGGGCGCGAGCCGCTGGCCGTCCAGCCCGTCCAGGCCGGGCGCGTCGTCGAGGCCGCCAACGCCGTCCTGCGCGCCGGCGCCGACCCCGCCACCACCGACCCCGCCGCCCTGGCCGCGCGGGTCAGCGGCCCCGAGCTGCGGCTGCGGACCGCCGCCCACACCATCGCCGCCGCCGGTGCCACCCCGCCGCCCACCGGGGGCGCCGACGAGCTGGAGGCCATCGCCTCCGTCCTGCCCCGCCAGAGCGGGTTCCCCCGCTGGTTCGCGACCGTCACCGCGCCCGGGGCCGACCAGGCCCCCTCGCTGGTCGTGCTGCGCACGGCCTCGGCGCGCGAGCCCTACACGGTCTGGGCCACCCCCACCCTGCTGCCCGGCGCCTCCCTGCCGACGCTGGCCGCCCCCGCCGACGGCGTCGCCGTCGTGGCCCCCGACGAGGACACCAACCTCCCGCTGGCCCCGCAGGCCCTCGCCGAGCACTACGCCGACGTCCTGACGGCCGGCACCGCCAGCGAGCACGCCGCCGAGTTCACCGCCGACGCCTACCGCAGCGGGGTGGAGTCGGCCACGGCCGCCGAGCAGGCCGCGCTGGCCGCCGCGGGCGGCACCTACACCCAGGAGCGCTCGCTGCTGCCCGACGGCGTCCTGGCCGTGCGCACCCGCGACGGCGGGGCGCTCGTCGTGGCGGCGTACTCCTGGTCGGCCACGGTGGCCGGTCCCGCGGGCGGCCTGGCGGGCCGCCTGGACCCCGCGCTGGCCGCGCTGGCCGGGACGGCCGACGCGCTGAGCGTCACCGTCACCCGCGAGGAGGTCGTCGTCCTCGCCGTCCCGCCGGGCTCCGGGCAGGTCGCCGCGGTGGCCGCCCAGAGCGGCCCGGTCTCGGTCGCGGTCGGCTGAGTGAGCGGCGCGACCCTCGTGAGAAGGTGACCGGCATGACTCCCCAGCCGACGCCTCCGAGCTCCCCGCTGAACCTGCGTGGAGCCGTGGATCTCGGTGCCCTCGCGGCCCGCAACACCCGTCGTGAGGAGGTCGCCCGGCGCGCGGCGACCGACCCCGACGCCGCGGGGGCGCGGTCCCCGTTCGTGGTCGACGTGACCGAGGAGACGTTCGCCGAGCTCGTCCAGGGGTCGGTCCAGGTGCCCCTCGTGCTGGACCTGTGGGCCGAGGGCTACGACACCGGGGCCGAGGCCCTGCAGGCCCTCGCCGACGAGTACGCCGGGGCGTTCCTGCTCGGGCGCATCGACGCCCAGGCCGAACCGCAGCTCGCGC
The DNA here is from genome assembly GCF_050871965.1 of Kineococcus lubricus. Taxonomy (NCBI): domain Bacteria; kingdom Bacillati; phylum Actinomycetota; class Actinomycetes; order Kineosporiales; family Kineosporiaceae; genus Kineococcus; species Kineococcus lubricus. The sequence continues at coordinate 73,975 of NZ_JBJLSK010000010.1, read as the reverse complement.
AGTCGCTCGTGCAGTCGCTGCAGGCCCGCGCGATCCCGCTGGTCGCGGCCATCGTCAAGGGGCAGCCGCTGCCGCTGTTCACCGGCTCCTACCCCTCGGCCGAGGAGATCCGCCCGATCCTGGAGGAGGTCCTCAGGGTCGCCGAGGCCAACGGGGTGACCGGTCGCGTCGAGGGTGCCGTCGAGGCCGCCGAACCGGCCGCCGCGCCGGTGCCGCCGCTGCACGCCGAGGCGCTGGCCGCCGTCGACGCCGGCGACTTCGACGCCGCCGCCGCGGCCTGGAACAAGGCGCTGGCGCAGGACCCGCGCGACACCGCCGCCACCGAGGGCCTGGCCCGCGTCGGCGTGCTGCGCCGCGTCGCCGGGGTCGACCCGGCGCAGGCCCGGGCCGCCGCGGCCGCCGCCCCGGACGACGTCGCCGCCCAGATCGTCGTCGCCGACCTCGACCTCGTCGGCGGTCACGTCGAGGACGCGTTCAACCGGCTGCTCGGCCTGGTGCAGCGCACGGCCGGGGACGACCGCGACGCCGCCCGCACCCACCTCGTCGACCTGTTCGCCGTCGTGGGGACCACCGACCCGCGCACCGTCAAGGCCCGGCAGGCCCTCACCCGCGCCCTGTTCTGAGGTTCCCGGCCGGGTCCACCACGGCGACCCGGCCGGCCTCCAGCGCGACGCGGACGCGGCCGTCGGCGTCGCGGCACGGCCCGTGCGGACCCCGCCGCGAACGCGAGCTCCTCGCAGGTGCCGTCGGCGGCGACGGGCACGAGGCCGTCGCGCCCCCAGCACGTGACGAACGTGCCCCCGCGCGTCGGTGAGCACGGCGTGCGGTCGTGGGGCCGGGCCCGGCAGCGCGGTCCGGCGCACCGTCCCGTCCGGGTCGCGGATCCCCAGCGTGCCGCTGGTGATCTCGGCCCAGCGCAGGCCGTGCGCGTCGGCGGCGATCCCCACCGGGCCGTGGCCCCCGCCCAGGGGGACCAGCTCGGGGTCCGCCCCCGGCGGCAGCGCGCTCAGGTGCAGACCGGTGCCGTCCACGACCTCCACGACGTCCGCGACGTCCACGACGTCGCCGAGGCGGTGAACCGCAGACCGCCGGGCGTGACCGCGAGGCCGTGGGGGTCCGTCCCGTCCGGGCACGCGACGCCGCGCACCGTGCCGTCGGCCGCGACGGAGCTGAGGACGCCCTCACCCCGGCTGACGTGGACGGCCCCCTCGCCGGCGACCACCAGCACCGGCCGGGACCCCTCGCCGAGCGGCAGCGGGCCGACCAGCCTCACGCCGCACCGCCCAGGTCGAGCACGTCCCCGCGGAACGTGCGGCGGAACCGGCGATCGTGGCTGACGACGACGACCGCGCCGGCGAACCCGTCGACGGCCTCCTGCAGCTCCTCGACCAGCTGGGGGGCGAGGTGGTTCGTCGGCTCGTCCAGCAGCAGCACGTCGTGCCGGCCGGCGAGCAGGCGGGCGACGTCGAGCCGTCGCCGCCCCCCGGTGGACAGCTTCCCGACGGCGACCCCGAGGCGCTCGCGGTCGAACAGCCCGGTGCGCAGCAGCGCGCGGGCGTGGTCGTCGGCGCTGCCGGGCCGGCCGGCGGCGAAGGCCGCCAGGACGGTGCGGCCGAGGTCGTCGGTGGCCGGGTCCTGCCGCAGCAGCCCGATCCGCCCGCGGCGCCGGACGGTGCCGGTGTCCGGGCGCAGGGCGCCGGCCAGCACCTCCAGCAGCGTGGACTTGCCGGTCCCGTTCGGCCCCACCACCAGCAGGCGGCCGGTGGGGCCGAGGTGCAGGTCCACCGGGGCGAGCCGGCCGTCCACCGAGACCCCCTCGGCGTGCAGCGACCCCCGTCGCCCGGAGGCGCCCGGCGGCGCGGTGAACCGCAGCGGTTCCGGCGGGCGCGGCACCTCCGCCTCCTGCAGCCGCCGCAGCTTCTCGGCGTTGGCGCGGACGCGGGAGGCCAGCGACTCCTGGACCCGTCCGCCCTTGTAGTCGTACTGCATCTTGTCGTTGTCCCGGCGGGCCCGCGCGTGGTTGACGGCGCGGGCCTGCTGGTCCCCGGTGGTGTCCAGGCGCTCCACCTCGCTCTCCCACTGCGCGCGCGCCTGCTCCCAGCGGCGGCGCTCGGCGGCCTTGGCCCGCAGGTACTCCCCGTAGGGGCCGGGGTAGCGGGCCACCCCGTGCTCGTGGTGCGGGTCGACCTCGACGAGCTCGTGGGCCACGGCGTCGAGGAAGTCGCGGTCGTGGGAGACGACGACGGTGGTGCCCGCGCGCGAGCGCAGGTGCGCCTGCAACCACCGCGCCGCGTCGTCGTCGAGGTGGTTGGTCGGCTCGTCCAGCAGCAGCACCTCCGGGGCGGCGGCCAGCAGCGCGGCCAGGTGCAGCCGGGAACGCTGACCGCCGGACAGGGTGGCGACCTCCCGGCCGCGCTCCGGCGACGGCAGCCCCAGCCCGGCGAGGGACTGCTCCAGCCGCGCGTCGGCGCCGTACCCGTCGCGCAGCTCGTAGGCGGTCTGCACGTCGCCGTACTCGGCGAGGGCGGCTTCCGGGTCCGGTCCCTGCATCCGGTCCTCGAGGTCGCGCAGGCGCTGCTCCAGGGCGCGCAGGTCGGCGAAGGCGGCGTCCAGGACGGCGCCGACGGTGGTGCGCGACGGTGCCCCGGCGTCCTGCGGCAGGTAGCCGACGCCGCCGGCGGCGACGGCGACGACGCGACCGGTCTCGACGGGTTCGGCCCCGGCCAGGACGCGCAGCAGCGTCGACTTGCCGCAGCCGTTCTCGCCGATGACGCCGGTGACGACACCGGGGGTGAAGGCGACGGTGACGCCGGTCAGGACCAGCACGTGGTCGTAGCCCTTGGAGACGCCGCGCAGGGCGAGGGAGGTGGTGGTCCGGGCGGTGGTGTGGACGGGCATGCGGGTTCCTCACGTGACGTACGCCGAGTGGACCCGCGCTCGCGCAGGAGCGGGGTCCGGGGGATCGGGGCACGTCAGATGAGCACCGCAGCGGCTCCTCGGTCGGGGGCAGGACCCCACGAGCGTGCGTCCGCCGTCCGCGCCCCCGCAAGCCCTTTTCGCGGCACCGAGTCCTAGAGTCGGCCCCGTGAGCACCGAGGCCACCGTCCGAGAAGTCCCCCTGCCCCGCAGCGCGCCGTCGTCCCGGGGCGTCGACGCCCGCGGTGTCGCCGCGTTCGTGGACGCCCTGGAGAACACCCCCGGGGTGGAACCGCACAGCCTGGTCGTCCTGCGCCACGGCGACGTCGTGGCCGAGGGCTGGTGGGCGCCGTTCCGCCCCGACCGCCCGCACCTGCTGTACTCGCTGTCGAAGAGCTTCACGTCCACGGCGCTGGGGTTCGCCGTCGCCGAGGGCCTGGTCGACCTGGACGCGACGGTGCTGTCGTACTTCCCCGAGCTCGACGCCGAGGTCACCGACGACCGGTCCCGCCGCACCCTCGTGCGGCACGTCGCGGCCATGGCCAGCGGTCACCGCGAGGAGACCCTCGACCGGGCGGTGGCCGACCCCGGCGGGGACGTCGTCGCGGGTTTCCTGAGGATCCGTCCCGACGCCGAACCGGGGACCCTGTTCTGCTACAACCAGCCCTGCACGTTCGCCCTCTCGGCGATCGTGCAGCGCGCCGCCGGGCAGGGGTTGCTGAAGTTCCTGCGCCCCAGGCTGTTCGAGCCCCTGGGGGTCGACCCCGCGAACCTCGGGTGGCTGCGGGACGGCCGCGACCGCGAACTCGGGTGGTCCGGTTTCCACGCCCCCACCGAACTCGTCGCCAAGCTCGGGCAGCTGTACCTGCAGAACGGTTCCTGGGACGGCCGGCAGCTCCTGCCGCCGGCGTGGGTCGCCGAGGCGACCCGGTCGCACATCGACAACGCGAGCTTCAACGACAACCCCGACTGGCAGCAGGGCTACGGTTTCCAGTTCTGGGTCGCCCGGCACGGCTACCGCGGCGACGGCGCCTACGGGCAGTTCTGCGTCGTGCTGCCCGAGCAGGACGCCGTCGTGGCGATCACCTCGCAGAGCCCGGACATGCAGGCCGTCCTCGACGCGGCCTGGGAGCACCTGCTGCCCGCGCTGTCCGGGGAGCTGCCCGCCGACGCCGCGGACCACGACGCGGCGCTCGCGGCCCGGCTGGGGTCGCTGGCGCTGGCCCCGCTGGAGGGCCCGCCGGTCGCCGACGGGGAGTTCGCCCCCGCGCCCGGCAGCCGGCCCGCCTCGCTCACCGCGGTCCGCGTCGCCGGGGGGGAACTGGTCCTGCGCGACTCCGGGGACGAGCTGCGCGCCGCGATCGGGAACGGGACCTGGGCCGATTCGGGTCCGCTGTCGGTCAGCGGGGCCGGGACGCGGGTCGACGTCCGGTTCGCCGAGACCCCGCACCTGCTGCACCTGGACCTCGCCGACGGGGTGTTCACCGGCCGCTGGCAGACCGAGCCGCTGCACGCCCCGGCGTTGTCGACCCTGCGCCGGCCGGAGTGATCGTCCACCGGGGCCCCGACCTGGACCGGGCCGCCGTCGCGCGGATCGCGGCCGGGGCGCCGGTGGAACTCGCCCCCGGGCTGCTGGAGACGGTCGCCGCGTCCCGGCTCGCGCTGCTCGCGGCCCTGGGCGGCGCGGGCCCGGTGTACGGGGTGACGACGGGGATGGGGGCGATGGCCGGGGTCGCCCTGGACGCGCGGGCCCGCGCCGCGCACCAGGAGAACCTCGTCGTGGGCCGGGCCGTCGGGTCCGCGCCGTGGCTGTCGGTGGAGCAGTCCCGCGCGGTGCTCGCCGTCCGGTTGCGCACGTTCCTGCACCCGGAGGCGGGGGTCTCCCCGGAGCTGTGCCTGCGGCTGGCGGACCTGCTGAACCGGCGCGTCCATCCGCGGGTCCCGTGGCGCGGCAACGGGTCGGCCGGGGAGATCCTCGCGCTCGCGCACGTCGGGGCGGTGCTGCTGGGCGGGGCGGACACCCTGGACGGGAACTCGGCCGGGCCCGCGGGGTTCGGGGCGAAGGAGGGCGTCGCCGTCCTGGAGGGGGTCCCGGTCGCGACGGCGCTGGCCACCTTGCAGGTGGGGGAGGCCGACCTCCTGCTGGACCAGGCGCAGGCGGTGCTGGCGGCGACGTCGGAGGTGCTGCGGGCCAGCCCGGACCCGGTGCGCGAGGGCGTGGCCCGGGCCGACGGGTCCCTGGCCGCGGTGCACGCGCGGGTGCGGGCCCTGCGCCCGGCCCCGGGGGTGACCGGGTTGCAGGCGCCGGTGTCGGTGCGGGTCGCGCCCGCCGCGCTGGCCCTGGCCCGTCGCCGGGTGCGGGAGCTGGCGGCGGCGGCCGACCGCGCCCTGGAGGGCGTCACCGACTCCCCGGCGTTCCTGGAGGGGCGGTTCGTCGGGACGGCGGGTTTCGCGGGCACCGAGCTGGCGGCCGACTCCGACGCCCTCGGTGCGGCGCTGCTGCACCTGGCCGACACCGGCGTGGCCCGCACCCACCGGGCGCTGGACGCTCGCCTGACGGGCCTGCCGCCGCAGCTGTCGCCCGAACCGGGCGTCCAGGCGGGCCTGGTGGCGGTGCACAAGCGGGCGGTGGGGGTGGTGCACCGGCTGCGCCGGTTCGCGGTCCCGGCCGCCGTCGGGGCGGTGGAGACGTCGCTGGGGCAGGAGGACGTCCAGAGCTTCGGGCTGGAGTCGGCCGAGGCGCTGGCCGAGGTGCTCGCGGGGCTGCGGGAGGTGCTGGCGGTCGAGCTGCTGGCGGTGCACCGGGCCCGGCTGCTGCGCGGCGGGCTCGCGGGTCTGGCCCCGGAGCTGGTCGCCGCGCTGGACGAGGTGGCCGGGGTGCTGGGCGACGACGTGCGCGACCGGCCCTACGGCCGCGACGTGGAGGCCGTCGCCGACCTGCTGCGCGCGGGGTGGTCGGCGCCCGGCTGAGGAGCGGCGGTGGACCGGCGCACGACGAGGTGCGGGCGGAACACGACCGGCTCGGGGGCCGGGCCGTCCTCGCCGCGGGCGTCGAGGGCGAGCAGTTGCCGCACGGCCGCGGCGACGATGGCGTCCTCGTCCCAGGAGACGGTGGTGAGCGCGGGGGCCACCAGGGCCGCGAGCTGGTGGTCGTCGAACCCGACGACGGAGACGTCGCCGGGGATGCGCAGCCCGAGGTCGGCGGCGGCGCGGTAGACGCCGAAGGCCAGGGAGTCGGACAGGCAGAAGACCGCGGTGGGCCGGTCGCGGCCGGACAGGAGCCCGGCCGCCGCCTCGGCCGCACCGGCGGGGGAGGCCGGGGCGGGGACGACGAGCAGGTCGACGCCCAGCGGGGCGGCCAGCTCCACGGCCAGCAGCTCCGACGGGCGTCCGGGGGTGGTCGGCAGCGACGGGGTCAGCAGGGCGACGCGGCGGTGGCCCAGGCCGTGCAGGTGGTCCAGCACCGAGGCGATGCCGAAGCGGTTGTCGAAGAGCACGGCCCCGCTGCCGGGCCGGGCGGTGAGGGCGTCGCCGAGGGAGACGACGGCGGTGGAGGGCGTCAGCAGCCGCCAGTAGTCGGCCGACGGGTCGACGGGGGAGACCAGGGCGCCGTCGACGCGCTGGGCGGCGAACCGCTCGACGACGCGCCGCTCGGCGTGGGGGTCGGCGTCGGCGTCGGCGATGGTCGCGTCCTTGTCGAGGGTGCGCAGCGCGCGGGTGAGCTGCACGGACAGGTCCTGCTGCCACAGGTCGCGCAGCGAGCCGCTGATGCCGACGGTGCCGGTGCGGCCGCTGGCCAGGGCCCGGGCGATGGGGTCGACGCGGTAGCCGAGCTGGTCGGCGAGGGCCTGGACGCGTTCGATGGTGGCGGCCGAGCCGCGGGTGCCGCGCAGCGCGTAGGAGGTGGCGGCCAGCGACAGGCCGGCGGCGTCGGCCACGTCCTGCAGCGTCCGGCGGGTCCCCCTCGGCACGGCTGCACAGTAGCCCGCGGCGGCGCGGCCGGTTTGACGACTCGGCCGTGAAGCGCTTCACTCAACGGTGAAGCGCTTCACGAGAGGAGGTCGCCGTGCGGACCGACTGCCACCAGCACCTGTGGCCCCCCGAGCTCCTCGACGCCCTGCGCGCCCGCCGCGAACCGCCGCTCCTGCGCGGCTGGACCCTGCACCTGCCCGGCGAGCCCCCGTGCCGGATCGACCCCGCCGCCCACGACGTCGAGGCCCGCCGCGCCCGCGAGCGCGCCGACGGCACCGGCCGCGCCCTCGTCTCGCTGTCGTCCCCGCTCGGCCTGGAGCACCTGCCCGGCGAGGACGCCGAACCCCTGCTCGAGGCCTGGCACGACGGCGCCGCGCGCCTGGGCGCCCCGTTCGGCGTGTGGGCCGCCGCGGGCGTCACCGACCTCGACCCCGTCGCCCTGGGCAAGACCCTCCGGCGCGAGGAGGTCGTCGGGCTGCAGCTGCCCGCCACCGCGCTGGCCGACCCGCGCGCCGTCGAGCGCCTCGGCCCCCTGCTGGCCGAGTGCGAGGACGCCGACCGGCCCGTCCTCGTGCACCCCGGCCCCGCCGGCGCCGGCCACGACGTCCCCGGCTGGTGGCCCGCGCTGGTGCCCTACGTGCAGCAGCTGCACGCCGCCTGGCTCGCCTGGCACGTCGCCGGCCGCGCCGGCCACCCCCGGCTGCGGATCGCCTTCGTCGCCCTGGCCGGGCTGGCCCCCCTGCACCACGAGCGGCTCAGCGCCCGCGGCGGCGCGCTGGGCCGCCTCGACCCCGGCGTCCACTACGAGACGAGCTCCTACGGCCCCCGCGCGATCGACGCCGTCGTCCGCGTCGTCGGCGTCGACCCCGTCGTCCTGGGCACCGACCGCCCCTACGCCGAGGCGTTCGACGCCACCGGCCTGCCCGGGTTCGGGGCCGCCTTCGCCCACGCCCTGACCGTCGCCAACCCCACCCACCTCCTCGAAGGGAGCCGACCGTGACGATCGCACCGCAGACCCCGGGACTGCCCGAGGCCCCCGGCCGGACCCTGAGCCCGCGCGAGCTGAAGGACTGGGTCGACGAGGCCGCCCGGAACCCCGGGGCGTGGGAGCACCTGGTCCGGCACGACACCGGCGGACGGCACTTCGCCAGCCTGTACCGCGACGGCGACCTCGACGTCTGGGTGCTGTGCTGGAACACCGCCGACGACACCGGCTGGCACGACCACGACACCTCCGCCGGTGCCGTCGCCGTCACCCGCGGGGCCGTCACCGAGGCCAACCCCCGGATGGGCGGCGACCCCGTGGTCCGCACCGTCGCGGCCGGGCGGTCGTTCGCCTTCGGCCCCGACCACATCCACCGCATGAGCGGCGCCGTCGACGGGTCGGTCTCGATCCACGCCTACTCCCCGCCGCTGTGGCGGATGGGGCAGTACTCGATCAGCCCCTCGGGGGTGATGCGGCGGCTGTCGGTCAGCTACGCCGACGAGCTGCGCCCGCTGGGGGAGTAGCCGGTCGCGGGGGTTCGGATCGTTGGACCCGCGCTCTCGATCATCGGGAGCGCGGGTCCAACGATCCGAACCCGCCGCCGCGGCCTCAGCCCTCCAGCCGCAGCAGCAGCGCCAGCTGCGGCACCCGCTCCACCACCCGCTGCACGTCCGGCCCGATCGGGGCGTCCCGCGCGTCCCGGTCCAGCACCTCGTCGAACACCGCGAACAGCGCCGCCGCCCCCGGCGTCAGCCGGTCCGGCGCCGACCGCAGCGCCCGCACGGCCGCCAGCGCCTCCACCGCCAGCACCAGCGGAGCCAGCTCCGCCGTGTGCCGCAACGCCCGCGCCCCCTGCGTCGCGAAGCTGGCGTGCTCCTCCAGCCCCAGCGAGATCGACACCGTCCCCGCCGTCATCGGCGCCGTCCCCGGCCGCAGCTCGGCCAGGACGTCCTGCACGACGTACTCGCCGATCATCAGCCCCGAGCTGCCGCGCGGGCCGGCGGCCAGGAACGCCCGCAGCCCCGTGTGCTCGGGGCGCAGCAGCAGCGCCAGCCGCGCCGCCGACAACGTCAGCACGCCGAACGTGGTGGCGCGCAACGTGTCCAGCGCCGTCGCCAGCGAGGCGGCGTGGAACTGCCCGTGGTGGAACACCCCGTCGGCGCCCACCAGCGGGTTCTCCCCCGGCGTCGAGGCCTCCAGCGCCAGCACGTCGGCCAGGGCGTCGGCCGCCGCGAACGCCGGCGCCAGCACCTGCGGGACGGTCCGCAGCGCGAAGGGGTCCTGCAACCGCGCCGGCGGCGGGCCGCCGGCGACCAGCGCCGACAGCGCCGCCGCCACCTGCGGCTGGCGCAGGTGCGGGCGCGCCGCGTGCACCCGCGGCGCCCACGCCTGCCCGTTGCCGCGCAGCGCCAGGAACGACAGCGCCGAGACCCCCAACCCGGCCAGCAGCAGCTGCCGCACCCGGACCAGCGCCAGCGACGCCGTCGCCAGCGTCAGCGCGTGCGAGGAGATCAACGGCAGCGCGTCCGCCGGGCCCAGCGGCACCGGGTCCACCGACCCGGTGCGCCACGGGCGTTCCCCGACCAGCGTCAGGCCCAGCTCCGCCAGCGGCGCCAGGTCCGACGTCCCGATCCCGCCGAAGCGGTGCATCGTGGGCAGCGCCCCCGAGCGCACCGCCTCCGCCAGCGCCCCCAGCACCGGCGGGCTGATCCCCGCGCCCAGTCCCGCGTGCGCCCCCGCCAGCAGCTGGTTCAGCCGCACCACCAGCGCGGCCCGCGTCGTCGGCTCGTCCTCCACCGGCCCCAGCGACGCCGCGTGCGAGCGCAGCAACCGCAGCCCGTGGGCCCGGGGGTGCTCGCCCTGCTCCTCGCCGACCCCGACGTCCTTGTTCGCCCCCACCCCGGTCGTCGCCCCGTACACCGCCCCCGCCGCGCGGGCCGCCTCCATCGCCGCGTGCACCGCGCCCAGGGAGGCCAGCGCCGCCCCGTCCACCACCGGCCGGGCCCGGCCGTGCGCCACGTCGTCCAGGTCCGCCGGGGACAGCGCCCGGCCGGCGACCGCGACCCCCCGGGTCGCGTCCGGAACCCCCTGGTGCTCCACTTGACCTCCGCACGACCGCCGCCGGACCTGGCTGGGTGAGGTCACGATCGGATGACGGCCGACCGCGCCCCGTTGACCGCTCACCGGCCTGTGCTCAGCATGTACCCGCCGACAGGCCCAACCCGGGAGCCGCCGCAGTGATCACCTTCGAGGCCGTCCGCAAGCAGTTCCCCGACGGGACGGTCGCGGTCGACGACCTCCACCTGGAGCTCCCCACGGGGAGGACCACAGTCTTCGTCGGGCCCTCCGGCTGCGGCAAGACGACGTCCCTGCGCATGATCAACCGGATGGTCGAACCCACCGGCGGCACCGTCACCGTCGACGGCCGGGACGTCCGCACCCAGGACCCGGCCCGGCTGCGCCGCGGCATCGGCTACGTCATCCAGCACGCCGGGCTGTTCCCGCACAGGACCGTCCTCGACAACGTGCTCACCGTGCCCCGCCTCGTCGGCCGCGGCCGCGACCGCACCCGCGCCCTGGAACTCCTCGAACGCGTCGGGCTGCCCGCCGCCCTCGCCGACCGGTACCCCGCCCAGCTGTCCGGCGGCCAGCAGCAGCGCGTCGGCGTCGCCCGCGCCCTGGCCGCCGACCCGCCCGTCCTGCTCATGGACGAGCCCTTCAGCGCCGTCGACCCCGTCGTCCGCGGCCAGCTGCAGCAGGAGTTCCTGCGCCTGCAGGCCGAGCTGGGCAAGACCATCGCCATCGTCACCCACGACATCGACGAGGCCGTCGTCCTCGGCGACCGCATCGCCGTCTTCCGCGCCGGCGGGCACCTCGCCCAGGTCGGGACCCCGGAGGAACTGCTGACGAAACCCGCCGACGAGTTCGTCCGCGGCTTCGTCGGCCGCGACCGCGGCTACCGCGGCCTGAGCTTCCTCAGCAGCGACGACCTGCCGGTCCGCCCCCTCGACGGCGCCTCCCCGGCCCCGGGGCCCGACGGCGTCTTCCGCGCCGGGGACTCCCTGCGCACCGTCGTCGACCTCACCCTCACCTCCCCGTCCGGCACGGCCGTGAAGGTCGACGGCGACGGGACCCCCATCGGCACCGTGCACCACCGCGACGTCGTCGACCTGCTGGAGACCCGTCGGTGAACCAGGTCCTGGAGTACGCGCGGAACAACTCCGCCACGATCCTCGACGCCCTGGGCCAGCACGTCGTCCTCGCCGTGCTGCCGCTGCTGCTCGGCGTGGCCGTCGCCCTGCCCCTGGGGTACCTCGGAGTGCGCTTCGGGTGGCTGTACCACCCCCTGCTCAACGTCTCCGGGCTCATCTACTCGATCCCGTCGCTGGCCGTGTTCGTCGCCCTGCCGTACGTGCTGGGCACGAAGATCCTGTCCCCCGTGAACATCGTCGTGGCGCTCGCGCTCTACACCGTGGCCCTCATGGCCCGCACCGTCGCCGACGGCCTGCGCTCGGTGGACCCCGCGCTCACCGAGGCCGCGACCGCCATGGGCTACCAGCGGACCCGCCGGCTGCTGGAGGTCGAGCTGCCGCTGGCCGCACCGGTGATCCTGGCCGGGGCCCGGGTCGCGGCGGTGTCGAACATCTCCCTCGTCAGCGTCGGCGCGCTGCTCGGCGTCGGTGGCCTCGGGGCGCTGTTCACCCGGGGTTTCCAGCTGGACTACACCGCGCCGATCATCGTGGGGATCGTGCTGTCGATCGCCCTGGCCGCGGTCGCCGACCTGCTCATCGTCGGGTTCCAGCGGGCCGTGACGCCCTGGACCCGCGCCGTGAAGGGGGCCTGACGTGGACGACGCGCCGTACCTGCTCGACGCGGCCCACTGGGCCTGGTCGAGCCCGGGGACCATCCCGCACCTGATCGTCGCCCACCTGGGCTACACCGCGATCTCGGTGCTCGTGGGTTTCCTCATCGCGTTCCCCGTCGGGCTGCTCATCGGGCACACCGGCAAGGGGTCGTTCCTGGCCATCAACGCCGGGAACGCCGGGCGCTCGCTGCCGACGCTGGGTCTGCTGAGCCTGCTCGTGGTCCTCATGGGGCTGGGTTTCACCCCGGTGCTCATCGCCCTCGTCGTGCTCGTGATCCCGCCGATCCTCACGTCCACGTACGCGGGGTTGCGCGCGGTCGACCCGAACGCCGTGGACGCGGCCCGGGGGATGGGGATGAGCTCGGCGCAGGTCCTGTTCCGCGTCGAGCTCCCGATCGCCCTGCCCGTCGTGTTCGGCGGCATCCGCGCCGCCGTCCTGCAGGTCGTGGCGACCGCGACGGTCGCCGCCTACGTCGGGCTGTCCGGGCTGGGCCGCCTGCTCATCGACGGCCTGGCCCTCAACGACTACGGCCGCATGGTCGCCGGGGCCGTCGTCGTCGCCGTCCTGGCGATCGCGCTGGACCTGCTGCTGGGCCTGGTCCAGCGGTACGCCGTCTCACCCGGCCTGACCGGCCGGGGCCTGCGGCGCGCACGGGGCACGCGATCCGTGGGAGAGTCCGGGGCGAGCCCGGAACCCGAACTCGTCAGCGCAGGAACGTCGAAAGGCACGTCATGAACCGCAGGAACCTGCTCGGTCTGGCCCTCGTGGGCTCCCTCACGGCGGGGCTGGCTGCGTGCGGCGGCGGCGACGACCCGCTGGCCTCCGACGCCGGCTCGGGGGACTCCACCGCCACCTCCGCCGTCATCGTCGGCTCGGCGAACTTCCCCGAGAGCGAACTGCTCATGGAGATGTACGCGCAGGTCTTGGAGGCCGAGGGCGTCGAGGTGCAGCGCAAGCCGAACATCGGTGCGCGCGAGCTGTACCTCAAGGCCCTCGACGACGGCTCGATCGACCTCATCCCCGAGTACAACGGGGCGCTGCTCGCCGCGCTGTCCGAGGGCGGCGCCCCCGAGGGGGTCTCCACCCCCGAGCAGGTGCTGGAGGCGCTGAAGCAGGTGCTGCCCGAGGGCACCGAGGTGCTCGAGCAGTCCGCCGCGGAGGACAAGGACTCGCTGTCGGTCACCGAGGCCACCGCCACCCAGTACCGCCTGACCTCGATCGCCGACCTCGCCCCGGTCGCGAAGGACCTCGTCGCCGGCGGCGGCCCGGAGTTCCAGGAGCGCTACCAGGGCCTGGAGGGGCTCAAGGAGCTGTACGGCGTGGAGTTCAAGGAGTTCAAGCCGCTGGACCCCGGTGGCCCGCTCACCGTCGGCGCCCTCAAGGACGGCACCATCCAGGTCGCGAACATCTTCACCACCGACTCCGCCATCACGACGAACGGGTTCGTCGTGCTGGAGGACCCGAAGAACCTGTTCCTGGCCCAGAACGTCCTGCCCCTCATCCGGTCGTCGAAGAACGACCAGACGATCACCGACGCGCTCAACGCGTTCTCGGCCAAGCTCACGACCGAGAACCTCACCCAGTACCTCGCGCAGGTCCAGGTGGACAAGAAGGACGTCGCCGCCGTGGCGAAGGACTTCCTGACGGCCAACGGGCTCGTCTGAGCCGCCCGTCGCGGGCCGGACGGCGCGTCCGGCCCGCGACCCCCGCACCCCCCGGTGGGGCCGGCGGGTGTTGACACGCGGCGAACGCGTCGGGCAGTGTGGCCCGCGCACACCCATCCAGAGCGGCTGAGAGATCTGGCTCCGTGACTCCGCAGCAACCCTCCGCGCGAGCGGGCGTGGGTGCTTCCGCCAGAACCGATGGAGGAACGTTGTCGAGCAGTTGCGCCCGGGGCTTCTTCGCCTCGCGCCGCCGTCACATCGACTACTGCCGCTGCGGCGCCACGTTCTGTTCCTGACCCCCCACGCTCACCGGCGCTGACCCGGGGCCGGGGCGGACGACCGTCCGCCCGGCCCGTCCGCCGTCCCCGCGGGGCACGACCCGACGGCACGGCGCAGCCCTGCCCGGGGCGCCGGTGAGGTGGGCTGCGCGGCAGCCGAACCGCCTCGCACGCACCCGCGCGCGGTGACCACCCCCCGGTCCCCGCCCGCCCCTCACGAACCCCACCGCCGACCCGGTCCTGCGCGCCAGGAGACCGGGCGCCCCACCGTTGGAGCCCGCCATGCTCGTCCGTCGCCGCACCACCCTCGCCGCCGCAGCCGCCGCCGCCCTCGGCGGGATGCTCGCCGGCTGCTCCTCGGGATCCGCGGGTGAGCAGGAACCGGTGGGGGAGCCCAAGACCGGCGGCAAGCTCACCTACCTCGAACCGCAGACGTGGACCACGCTGTACCCGCCCGCCGCGGGGTTCTACCCCAACGGGGGGATCGTCAACAACATCACCGACCGGTTGCTGTGGCAGAACCCGCAGACCCTCGAGCTCGAACCGTGGATCGCGGTCGCGCTGCCGGAGGTGAACGCCGACGCCACCCAGTACACCTTCACGCTGCGCGAGGGCGTCACCTACTCCGACGGGTCCCCGCTGGACGCGGCCAACGTGGTCGCCAACCTCGACCTCTTCGGCAAGGGCGACCCCGCCCGGGCCCTGACGGTGTCGGAGGCCATCAACAACTACGACCGCGGCGAGGTCGTCGACGAACGCACCGTCCGGTTCCACTTCACCGCTCCCGCACCGGGTTTCGCGCAGGCCGTGTCGACCATCAACTCCGGTCTGCTCGCCACGTCCACCCTGGCGCAGGACAGCGAGGGCTTCGGGCCCGGCAGCGCCGCGACCGTCATCGGCTCCGGGCCGTTCGTGGTCGACTCGGAGGAGGTCGGCACCCGGATCTCCCTCGTGGCGCGCGAGGACTACGCCTGGGCGCCGCCGTCGCGGCCCCACCAGGGCCGGGCGTACCTCGACGGCATCGACGTCGTCGTCGCCGGGGAGGACAGCGTCCGCGTCGGCACCGTCGTCGCCGGCCAGGCCGACCTCGCCCGCCAGATCGAGGCGCCGGACGAGGCGCAGTTCAGCGCCGACGGACTGGCGCTGCTGGCCGCCGCCACCAACGGCGTCAACAACGGGTTCAGCTTCCGGTTCCGGACCCCGCAGCTGCAGGACCTCGCCGTCCGGCAGGCGATCGTCGCCGGCATCGACCGGCAGGCCGTCATCGACACCCTGTTCAGCGACAGCTACGTGCTGGCCACCGGCGTCCTGGCGAAGTCGGCGCTCGGGTACGTCGACACCTCGGAGGAGTACCGGCACGACCCGGCCGCGGCGGCGCGGCTGCTCGACGGGGCCGGCTGGACGGTGGGCGCCGACGGCGTCCGCGCGAAGGACGGCGTCCCGCTGGCGATCACGTTCAACGAGGCCCTGCCGCAACCGCGCTCCAAGGAGGTCGTCACCCTGGTCCAGGAGCAGCTGGCCGACCTCGGGATCCGCGTCGACCTGTTCCCCGGCGACCAGGCCGCCCAGACCGCCGCCTCCCTGGACCCCGAGACCGTGCAGGTCTACCACTCCATGGTCGGGCGGGCCGACTACGACGTCCTGAAGTCGCAGTTCTTCTCCAGGAACCGCAACACCCTGCTGAACCTGGACACCACCGACGGGTCCCTCGGCGACCCCGAGCTCGACGCCCTGCTGAACGACATCGCCTCCGAACCCACCACCGACGCGCGTCAGGCCGCCTCCGAGGCCGCGCAGCGCCGGCTGGCCGAGCAGGCCTACGTCGTCCCGCTGTTCGAGGAACCGCAGGTGTTCGGCTTCCGCTCCGACGTGCAGGGTTTCGCGACCGAGTCGGTGGGCCGGCCCCTGTTCCACGCCACGTGGCTGAACCGGTGAGCACCCCGTCCCCGGCCGGCGCACCGGGAGGACGGCGGTGACGTACGTGCTGCGGCGCGCCGGCCAGGCCGTCGTCGTCCTGGTCCTGGCCTACGCGCTGACCTACGTCCTGCTCGCCGCGCTGCCCGGCGACGCCGTCCTGGCCCGCTTCGGCAGCCCCGAACTGGGGTTGTCCCCCGAGCAGCTGGCCGACATCCGCGCCGCCTACGGGGCCGACCGGCCCCTGCCCGTGCGGTTCGCCGAGTCCGCGTGGGCCTTCCTCGGCGGGGACCTGGGGTACTCGGTGCAGAGCGGGGCCGCGGTCTCCACCCTCCTGGCCGCCGCCCTGCCCTCGACCCTGGTGCTGGCCGCGCTGGGCCTGGCCCTGGCCGTGGTCCTGGCCGTGGTCATCGCCGTCGTCGCCACCCACGGCCGCGGCCGCTGGCTGCGCCGGGCGTTCCGCAACCTGCCGCCGCTGTTCGTGTCGCTGCCGGTGTTCTGGATCGGGATCCTGCTCATCCAGGTCCTGTCCTTCCGCCTGGGGCTGGTGCCCGTCATCGGCGCCGGCCCCGTCGAGGCGCTGGTGCTGCCCGTCCTCACCATCGCGGTGCCCATCGCGGCGCCGCTGGCGCAGGTGCTGATGCGCAGCGTCGACGACGTCGTCCGGATGCCGTTCGTCCCCGTGGTGCGCGCCCGCGGCGCCGGCACCGGCTGGCTGCTGTGGCACGACGTCAGCCGCAACGCCGTCCTGCCCGCGCTGACGATGGCCGGGCTGCTGTTCGGCGAGCTCGTCGGCGGCGCCGTGGTCACCGAGGCTGTCTTCGGCCGCGCCGGGATCGGGCAGCTCACCGCCCAGGCCGTCGCCAACCGCGACACCCCCGTCCTGCTGGCCGTCGTGGTCCTGTCCACGGTGGCCTACGTGGTGATCAACCTCGTCGTCGACCTGCTCTACCCCGTGCTCGACGCGCGGCTGCGCACCGGAGGAGCCCGATGAGCGCCACGACCACCCCACCCACCCCGCCCGTGCCGGCCCCGGACGCCCCGCGCCGGCGACGGCGCCGGGTCCCGGCGGGGGTCCTGGTCCCCGCCGCCGTCGTCCTGCTCGCCCTGGCCTGGGCGCTGGTCCCGGGCGTCTTCGCCCCCGGCAGCCCCACCGCGACGGTGGCCCCGTCGCTGCAGGCCCCCAGCGCCGAGCACTGGTTCGGCACCGACGCCACCGGGCGGGACCTGTTCACCCGCGTCGTCCACGGGGCCTCGCACTCGATCCTCGGCGCCGTCGTGGCCGTCGCCGTCGGCTTCGCCGTCGGCACCCTGACCGGCGTCCTGGCCGGGTCGCTGGGCGGCGCGGTCGACGACGTCCTCATGCGCCTGGTCGACGTCCTGCTCGCCGTCCCCGGCCTGCTGCTGTCCCTCAGCGTCGTCATCCTGCTCGGCTTCGGCACCACCAACGCCGCCGTCGCCGTGGGCGTCACCTCCATCGCCGTCTTCGCCCGCCTGGCCCGCGCCGAGGTCGTGCGGGTGCGCGTCAGCGAGTACGTGGAGGCCGCCTACGGCTCCGGCGGCACCTTCGGCTCGGTGCTGCGCCGGCACGTCCTGCCGAACTCCCTGACCCCCGTCGTGGCGCTGGCCGCGCTGCAGTTCGGCTCGGCCGTCCTGCAGATCTCCACCCTCGGCTTCCTCGGCTACGGCGCCCCGCCGCCCACCCCGGAGTGGGGCCTGCTCATCGCCGAGGGCCGCAACTACGTCGCCACCGCCTGGTGGCTGACCGTCCTGCCCGGGGTCGTGGTCGTGGCCGTCGTCCTGGCCACCAACCGCCTCAGCCAGTCGATCCGCGGGAGCGTGGCGTGAACCCCCTGCTGAACGTGCGCGACCTGCGCATCGAGTACACCACCGGCCGCGGCGCGGTCCGCGCCGTCGACGGGGTGTCCCTCGACGTCGAACCCGGCCGCGTCACCGCCCTGGTGGGGGAGTCCGGGTCGGGCAAGTCCAGCGTCGCGCAGGCCGTCATCGGCCTGCTCGCCGGCAACGGCCGGGTCACCGGCGGCCGGGTCGACCTGCGCGGGCAGGACCTGCTGGCCCTGTCCGAGCGGGAGCTGCGGGCGGTGCGCGGGCGCCGGATCGGCCTGGTCCCGCAGGACCCCGGGAACTCCCTGAACCCCGTCGCGACCATCGGCGCCAGCGTGGCCGCGGGGTTGCGCATCCACGGCGCGCGCGACCGGCGGGCCACCCGCGCCCGCGTCCTGGACCTGCTCGAGCGCGTCGGCATCGACGACCCCGCCCGGCGGGCCCGGCAGCACCCGCACGAGCTGTCCGGCGGCATGCGCCAGCGCGTCCTCATCGCCGCCGCCCTCGCCCTCGAACCCGACCTGCTCATCGCCGACGAACCCACCAGCGCCCTCGACGTCACCGTCCAGGCCACCGTCCTGGACCTGCTGGACGAGCTGCGCGCGGCCACCGGCACCGGCGTCCTGCTCATCACCCACGACCTCGCGGTGGCCGCCGAACGCTCCGACGCGGTCGTCGTCCTGCGCCGCGGGACCGTCGAGGAGTCCGGCGCCACGGCCGACGTGCTGGCCCGCCCGCGCGCGGACTACACGCGGGCGCTGCTGGCCGACGCGCCCTCCCTGACCCGCGTCGTCGACCGCACCCCCGCCGCCCCCGCGGCGGGACCACCGCTCGTGCGGGTCGAGGGGCTGCGCCAGGAGTTCCGCCGGCGCGGGACCGGCCCCCTGGTGGCCGTCGACGACGTCTCCTTCACCGTCGCCCGGGGCACCACCCACGCCATCGTGGGGGAGTCCGGCTCCGGCAAGACCACCACCGGGCGGGCCCTCGCGGGGTTCGGGCGGCCCACGGCCGGCACCGTCCGCGTCGGCGACACCGACGTCACCGCCCTCGGCGGGCGCCTCACCTCGCGGGCCGCGCGCGCCTACCGCCGCACCGCCCAGCTGGTCCACCAGAACCCGTACGCCTCGCTGGACCCCCGCCTGGACGTGGGGACCATCGTCGCCGAACCGCTGCTGAACCACCGCCTCGGGGACGCCGCCGAGCGCCGCGAGCGGGTCGCCCACCAGCTCGAGGTCGTCGGGCTGCCCGCCGACGTCACCACCCGCCGGCCCCGGGAGCTGTCCGGCGGGCAGCGCCAGCGGGTCGCCATCGCCCGCGCCCTCGTCCTCGAACCCGACCTCGTCGTCCTCGACGAGGCCGTCTCCGCCCTCGACGTCAGCGTGCAGGCGCAGGTGCTGCGCCTGCTGGCGCGGTTGCAGGCCGACCTGGGCCTGACCTACGTGTTCATCTCCCACGACCTCGCCGTCGTCCGGCAGGTCGCCGACACCGTCTCGGTCCTGCGCCGCGGCCGCCAGGTCGAGTCCGGCCGCGTGCAGGACGTCTTCGCCGACCCCCGGCACCCCTACACCCGCGAACTGCTCGACGCGGTCCCGGGGACGGGCCGGTCCCGCGGCGGCACCGTCCCCCGCCAGCCCGTCCCGACCCCCGGGCCCGGCGCCCGGCGCGACCCGCACGAGGAGGCCCGACGGTGACCCCGCCGACCCCGACCCCCACCACCGGCCCCCGCCTGGGGTTCTTCACCCGCCTGCTCGAGGCGGCCCCCGCCGCCGACCGGTACCGCTACGCGCTGGAGCAGGTCCAGCAGGCCGAGCGCCACGGCTTCGCCTCGGCCTGGGTCGCCCAGCACCACTTCGGCGAGCACGAGGGCGGCCTGCCGTCGCCGTTCGTGCTGCTGGCCGCCGCCGCGGAGCGCACCACCCGCATCGCCCTGGGCACCGGCGTGGTCACCCTGCCCATCGACGACCCCGTCCGCGCCGCCGAGGACGCCGCCGTCCTCGACGCCCTGTCCGGCGGCCGCGTGCAGCTCGGCGTCGCCTCCGGCGGCACCGACAGCTCCTTCGCCCCCTTCGCGCGCGCGTCCGCCCGGCGTCGCGACCTGTTCGACGACCACCTCGCCGTCTTCCTCGACACCCTGCGGGGCAACGGGATCCGCGGGACCGGCGCCCACCTCTACCCGGCCGCCGGCACCCTGCCCGCACGGGTCTGGCAGGGCACGTTCTCCGCCGCTGGAGCCGCCCGCGCCGGGACGGGCGGCCACGGCCTGATGCTGTCGCGCACCCAGCCCCGCCCCGGCCCGGACCCCCGGGCACCGCTGCACGACGTGCAGCTGCCGATCGTCGAGGCCCACCGGCGGGCGCTGCCCGCCGGCGCCCCGGCCCGGGTCCTGGCCTCGCGCACCGCGCTCGTCGTCGACGAGGAGGACCGCACCCTCGCCCTGGAACTGGCCGAGGACGGGCTGCGCCGCCTGGCGGCGACGTTCATCGGCGTCGACGCCGACGACCTCGGCCTCGACGACCTCGTCGCCGTCACCGACACCCACGTCGGCACCGTCGAGGAGGTGACGGCCTCCCTGGCCGCCGACCGGACCCTGGACGTCGCGACCGACGTCACGTTCCAGGTCCACTCCATCGCCGCCACCCACGAGCTGACTCTGCGCAGCCTGGAACTGCTCGCCACCGGCGTCGCCCCGCGCCTGGGCTGGGCCACCGGCCCCGACGCGGCCACCGCGCTGCACCACGCCCACGAACCCGCCCCCGAACCGGCCCACGAACCCGAAGCCGTCCTCGTCCCCAGCCTCGGAGGAACCGCATGAGCACCGCAGCGCCGACCGTCCCGGCGGCCGACGTCATCGACCTGCTGGCCGGCATCGCCCCCGGCAGCCCCCTGGCCCGGACCCGCGACCAGCGCCCCCAGGCCCGCGAGAACGCCCAGCGCAGCTTCGAGGCCCTGCTCGAACCGGCCGACCCGGGGGAGTTCGGCCACGCCGAGCGCTACGCCGTCGCCCTGTTCACCGCCCGGCTGCACGGTTTCGAGCGGGCCGCCGCGTTCTACGCCGACCTGCTCGCCGACCAGTCCGACGACACCCTCCCCGCCGCCGTCGAGGACGCCGCGCGCGCCGCCGCCTCCACCGGGCCCAGCGGGACCTACCGCGAACCCGGGCTGGCCGCCGAGAGCGCACCGGCCACCGCCTGGACCCCCGACCCGGGGCTCGCGGCCGCGCTCGGGCCGCGGCTGAGCGCGGCCCTGGCCCACACCCACCTGCTGGTGTTCCGCCCGCGCGAGGCGAGCCCGGCGGCGCTGCGGGCGCTGGTCGAGGCGGGGTGGAGCGCCGACCACGTCGTCAGCCTCTCCCAGCTCGTCGCCTTCCTCAGCTTCCAGCTGCGCACCGCCTGGGGGCTGTCCGTCCTGCAGTCCCACCCGGCGACCCACCCCACCCACCCCACCACCGCGACGGAGGCCACCCGATGACCGCGACGACCGCCGGGGGGACGACGGCTGCCCTGGTCACCGAGCACCCCGACCTGCACCGCCCGGAGGCGTTCACCCAGCAGGGCCTGGGCTGGGTGCCGTGGCTGCGGCCCGTCGCCGAGGAGGAGCTCACCGACGCCCAGCGCGAGGCGCTGGTCGAACCGGCGCGGGCGAAGATGCCGTACTTCCGCCTGCTGGCCCGCGACCCCGAGGCCCTGCGCGCCCGCACGCTGACCGACCTGGACATCTTCTTCAACACCACGAGCGGGATCGGCCGTGCCGAGCGGGAACTGGCCGCGGCGGCCACGTCCCGGCACAACGGGTGCGTGTTCTGCGCCTCCGTGCACGCCGCGGCCGCCACCCGCGAGTCCGGCCGCGAGGCCGACGTCCAGCGCCTGCTCGACGAGGGCGTGTCCGCCGACCTGGGCGACGAGCGGTGGAACGCCGTCGTGGCCGCGTCGGTGCACCTGGCCGACACCCCGCTCGCGTTCGGTGCCGCCGACGTCGAGCGGTTGCGGGCGGCGGGACTGGACGACGCCGAGATCGTCGACGTGGTCAACGGGGCCGCGTTCTTCAACTGGGCCAACCGCCTGATGCTCTCCCTGGGTGAACCGGAGGTCCCCGCCTCCCGGCGGGGCGAGGAGGCGTGAGCTTCCCGCCGCTGCTCGACCACGTCGTCGTCGCCGGCCCCGACCTCGGTGCGCTCGTGACCTGGTTCGCCGACGCCACCGGCGTCACCGCCGCCCCCGGCGGGGTGCACCCCGGGGCCGGCACCGCGAACGCGCTGGTCGCGCTGACCGTCGGGGGTGAGCGCCGCCCGCACTACGTCGAGCTCATCGGCCCCGACCCCGACGGCACCGTCGAGCCCACGACCTTCGGGATCGCCGGGCTGACGTCGCCGCGGGTGGTCACGTACGCGGTGCACCCCGCCGACCTCGACGCGACGGCCGCCGCGTGGCGCGAGCGCGGCGACGACCCCGGCCCGGTGGAGGGGATGTCGCGGCGGACACCGGACGGGACGCTGCTGAGCTGGCGGCTGACCCGCCCCCGGCCCGGGCGTCCCGACGTGCCGTTCCTCATCGACTGGGGCGGCACGCCGCACCCGGGGACCACGGTCGGGCCGGCGCTGGACCTCCTGGCGTTCGGCCCGGGGGGAACCGGTCACGTGCTGCGCGTCCGCGGCGCCGACGGCACCGCCGTCACGCTGGGGGAGGAACCCGCCCCCCGCGGGTGAGCGAACAGACGCAGGCCCCCACCGCACGCGGTGGGGGCCTGCGTCGTGACCGGGGTCAGGCCGGGACGAGCCAGGTGACGCCCAGCGGCGGCACCCGCAACCCGGCCGAGAACCGCTGCCCGTTCCAGGGCGTGTCCTCGGCGGTGAGGGTCCCGGTGTTCACGACCCCGGACCCGGCGAACTCGGGGGCGTCGGTGTTCAGGAGCTCCCGCCACGCCCCGGGCTGCGGCAGCCCGACGCGGAAGTCCTCGTACGCCGCGCCGGAGAAGTTGCAGACCGCCACCAGCGGTTTGCGGTCGGTGCTCCAGCGGACGAAGGAGACGATGTTGCGCGCGCTGTCGCCGCCGTCGATCCACTCGAAGCCGTTCGCGGTGAAGTCGTCGGACCACAGTTCCGGCCGCGCCTTGTACACGGCGTTCAGCTGCGAGACGAGGTGGTGCAGACCCTTGTGCCACGGGGTGTCCAGCAGCCACCAGTCCAGCGAGCGCGCCTCGGACCACTCGGCCTCCTGGCCGAGCTCGGAGCCCATGAACAGCAGCTGCTTGCCCGGGTGGGACCACATGAACGCCAGGTACGCGCGGACGTTCGCGAGCTGCTGCCACCGGTCGCCGGGCATCTTGCGCAGCAGGGACCCCTTGCCGTGCACGACCTCGTCGTGCGAGATCGGCAGGCAGAAGTTCTCGCTGAACGCGTAGACGAGGCTGAAGGTGATCTGCTGGTGGTGGTACTGGCGGTGCATCGGGTCCTCGCTGACGTACTTCAGCGAGTCGTGCATCCAGCCCATGTTCCACTTCAACCCGAACCCGAGCCCGCCGGCGTCGGTGGGCGCGGTGACGCCCGGGTAGGCGGTGGACTCCTCGGCGATCATCATGATGCCGGGGGTCCGCTTGTAGGCCGTGGCGTTCGCCTCCTGCAGGAAGGCGATCGCCTCCAGGTTCTCCCGGCCGCCGTACTGGTTCGGCTCCCACTCGCCCTCGTTGCGGGAGTAGTCCAGGTAGAGCATCGAGGCGACGGCGTCGACGCGCAGGCCGTCGGCGTGGAACTCCTCCAGCCAGTACAGCCCGGACGCGACGAGGAAGTTGCGGACCTCGCTGCGGCCGAAGTTCGGGATGTAGGTGCCCCAGTCCATGTGCTCGCCGCGGCGCGGGTCCGGGTGCTCGTACAGCGCGGTCCCGTCGAAGCGGGCGAGGGCGAACTCGTCCTTGGGGAAGTGCCCGGGCACCCAGTCGATGATGACGCCGATGCCGGCCTGGTGCAGGGAGTCGATGAGGTGCCGCAGCTCGTCGGGGGTGCCGAACCGCGAGGTCGGCGCGAAGTACCCGGTGACCTGGTACCCCCACGAGCCGCCGAACGGGTGCTCCATGACGGGCAGGAACTCGACGTGGGTGAACCCGGCGTCCTTGACGTACGCGACCAGCTCGGTGGCGAGCTCGGTGTAGGACAGCCCCTGCCGCCACGACCCGAGGTGGACCTCGTAGATGGAGACCGGCCCGTCCTGGGCGGCGGTGGCGGCGCGCTGCTGCATCCACTCGCCGTCGTTCCAGGTGTAGGACGACTCCGTGACGACCGACGCCGTCGCGGGCGGCACCTCGCTGAACCGGGCCATCGGGTCGGCCTTCTGCCGCCAGTGCCCGTCGGCGCCGAGGATCTCGTACTTGTACCGGGAACCGGCCCCGACGCCGGGCAGGAAGACCTCCCAGACCCCGGAGGACCCCAGCGACCGCATCGCCTCACCGCGGCCGTTCCAGTGGTTGTGGTCGCCGACGACGCGCACCGCGCGGGCGCTGGGCGCCCACACCGCGAACGACGTGCCGTCGACCGGGCCCATCGGGCCCTGCCAGTGCCGCACGTGCGAGCCCAGGACGTTCCACAGCTCCTCGTGCCGGCCCTCGCCGATGAGGTGCAGGTCGACCTCGCCGACGCTGGGCAGGAACCGGTACGGGTCGTCCACGAGCACCGGCTCGGCGTCCGGGTAGGTCACCTCGACGCGGTAGTCGCCGACGGTCCCGCCGGGCAGCACCCCGGCCCAGACGCCGTCGTACTCGTGCACCAGACCGACGCGGCCGCCGTCCTCGGTGACGACCGTCACGGCGGAGGCGAACGGCTTCAGGACGCGGTACGTCACCGCGCCGTCGTGCACGTGCGCCCCGAGGACCGAGTGCGGCGACCAGTGCGCCCCGGCGGCGACGCGGGCCAGGTCGTCGGCGTCCACGGGGCGGGGGGTGGGGGGGTGACCGGACATGCGTGTGAGTCTCCCGTGATCGTGGGGGACCCGCCTCTCAGGACGGGTCGGAGAGCAACCGGTGGACGGCGTCCAGCGGGATGCGCAGCCAGTCGGGCCGGTTGCGCGCTTCGTACACCACCTCGTAGAGGGCCTTGTCCAGCTCCAGCGCGGCCAGCAGCACCGCCGACGGCCCCACCCGGGGGTCGGACCCGGCGACGGCCGCGTAGCCGTCGAGGAACGCCTCCCGGGCCGCCGGGCCCCAGTTCCCCGGGTCGGCGACGGTGGAGGCGGCGTAGTCGAACGAGCGCAGCATGCCCGCGACGTCGCGCAGGGCCAGGTCGGGCAGGCTGCGCTCGGCCAGCGGCCGCAGCGGTTCGCCCTCGAAGTCCAGCAGCACCCAGCCGCGCGCGGCCGAGTGCAGCACCTGGCCCAGGTGGTAGTCGCCGTGGACGCGCTGCAGGTCCGGGGCGCCGGTGACGTGCCGGACGGCGTCGACGCGCTCGCGGGCCGCGGTGGCGACGCCGTGCAGCTGCGGGACGGCGGTCGTGGCCCACGCGACCCGCTCGAGCAGGCCGTCGGCCAGGGCCGCGAGGCGTTCGGGGGTCGCCGGCTGCGTGGGCAGCTCGGCGGCCAGCACGGCGTGCACCTCGGCGGTGGCGCGGCCCAGCTCGGCCGCCTCGGCGGAGAAGTCGCGACCCTCGGCGACCGCGGCGGTGGCGACCCGCCAGGCGTCCTGGGAACCGGCCAGGAACTCGGTGACGTGCGCGAGGTGGCCGTGCGCCGCCGTGCCGTCGGGGCCGGTCCACTGACCGTCGACCCACCCGGCCGGCCGGGGCACCCGCCCGCACCCGGCGTCGGCCAGCGCGGTCTGCACGACGACGTCGGGGTTGTCGCCGGCGGACAGCACCCGGAACACCTTCGCGATGAGCGGCACCTCGCCCTCGTCGGCCGACACCACGATCGAGGTGTTCGACTGCTCACCCGAGAGCACCTTCGTCCGCAACCCGGCGGGCACCGGCAGGCCGCCCTCGGCGCTGTGCCCGTGCACGCCGAACGTGCGCGACCCCGCGCCCTCCTCGCCGGCGACCAGCGTCAGCAGCGCCCGCGTCCACGTCGGGTCGTGCGGGCCGTCGTAGACCCAGGCCCGGGCGCCGTCGACGTCGGGCAGTTCCCCGATGAGCGCGGCGGTCAGCGCCTCGTCGGGGGCCGGGCGCACCGAGATCGGGACGGAGTAGACGGTGCGGGCCGCGTCCTCGCCCTCCCCGGCGCGCACGGTGAGCGCGACGAGCTGGGCCACCCCGCCCTCGTCCAGCGGGGTGCGCTCGAGGCGCACGACGTGCGTCGCGACGCCCTTGTGCGCGAACCAGCGCTGCCGCGGCGCCCACTCGCGCAGGAGCTCGGCGATCGCCTCGTCGGAGGCCTGCGACGTCTTCACGGGTGCTCCCACGGTCAGGACACCTCCAGCCAGTAGGGACCCCGGGGACCCGGGGTCGCGTCGAAGAGGTCGGACGGTCGGTTCACGGGCAGCACCGTCTCACCCCGGGGACCGGCCGACCTCCTGAGCGCGGGCGGGGAGGCCGGGGCGCGCCGCCGAACGCGCCGCCCCGGCCGGGTCCCACCCTCAGCCCCGGACGTGGAACACGTGCGCGGGTTCGACGTGCGGGTCGAGCCGCACGAAGTTGTGCTCGCCCCACTCGTACTCCGCGCCCGTCAGCTCGTCGTGGACGGTGAAGCGGTCCCACCACTGCCGGCCCAGCGCGCCCATGTCCAGGTGGACGGTCGTCTGCCGCGTGGCGTGCGGGTCGAGGTTCACCACGACGATCAGGAGGTCCTCGGTGCCGTCGGCCTCGACGCGGCGACGGGAGAAGGCCAGGACGTTCTCATCGTCGCTGGCGTGGAACGCGGTGCCCCGCAGCTGCTGCAGCGCCGGGTGCTGGTTGCGGACCCGGTTGAGCTTCGCCAGGTACGGCGCCAGCGACCAGCCCTCGCGCTCGGCCTTGGCGAAGTCCCGCGGGCGGTACTGGTACTTCTCGTTGTCCAGCTGCTCCTCCGCGCCGGGGCGGGCGGCGTGCTCGATCAGCTCGTACCCGGTGTAGATGCCCCACGACGGCGACAGCAGCGCCGCCAGCGCCGCGCGCAGCTTGAAGACCGGCGGCCCGCCGTACTGCATGGTGGGGGTGAGGATGTCGTGGGTCGTCGGCCAGAAGTTCGGGATCATGTAGTGCGCCGACTCGGTCGTCAGCTGCGTCAGGTACTCCCGCAGCTCCCACGCCTGGTTGCGCCAGGCGAAGTACGTGTACGACTGCTGGAAACCCACCTTCGCCAGCGTGTGCATCATCGCGGGCTTGGTGAACGCCTCGGCCAGCCAGATCACCTCGGGGTGCTCGGCGTTCACCTCCGCGATCAGCCACTCCCAGAACTCGACGGGCTTGGTGTGCGGGTTGTCGACGCGGAACAGCGTGACGCCGTGGTCGACCCAGACGTCGATGACGCGCTTGACCTCGGCGTAGATCCCGGCGGGGTCGTTGTCGAAGTTCAGCGGGTAGATGTCCTGGTACTTCTTCGGCGGGTTCTCCGCGTAGGCGATGGACCCGTCGGCGCGGGTGGTGAACCACTCGGGGTGCTCGGTGACCCACGGGTGGTCGGGGGCGCACTGCAGGGCGATGTCCATCGCGACCTCCAGCCCCAGCTCCTTGGCCCGGGCGACGAAGAAGTCGAAGTCCTCGAAGGTCCCCAGGTCCGGGTGCAGGGCGTCGTGACCGCCCTCGGCCGCCCCGATCGCGTAGGGCGAGCCGGGGTCCAGCGGGCCCGCCGTGAGGGAGTTGTTCGGGCCCTTGCGGTTGATGCGGCCGATGGGGTGGATCGGGGTCAGGTAGGCGATGTCGAAACCCATCTCCTTGATCGCCGGGAGGCGCTCGGCCGCGGTGCGGAACGTCCCGGAGACCCAGCGCTGCTCCTGCTCGTCCCAGTACGCCCCCTCGGAACGGGGGAAGAACTCGTACCAGGCGCTGAACGCGGCGAGCTTGCGCTCGACCCGCACGGGGTACGTCGCCGACGGGCTGACCAGCTCACGCACCGGCATCCGGTCCAGGACGGCGCGCACGGCGTCGCTGCGCCCGGCGTCCAGGCGCTCGTGGTCGCCGCGGGAGGTGTCGCGCAGGCCGGTGGCCGCCTCGCGCAGCACGTGCGCGTCCTCGTCCGGCCGGCCGGGCTGCCCGGCGGCGCGCTCCATGAGCCGCGCGCCCTCCTCGAGCATGAGGGCGACGTCGACCCCGGCCTCCACCTTGATCGTCGCGTCGTGGTCCCAGGTGCCGTACGGGTCCGACCAGCCCTCCACCCGCAGGCCCCACAGGCCCTCGGCGTCGGGGGACAGGGTCGCGCTCCAGGTGCTCAGGCCCGCGTTCTGCAGGTCCATGCGGGCCGACGGGCCGTCGGTGCCGTCGGGCCGCACGAGCACCGCGGTGGCGGCGACGGCGTCGTGCCCCTCGCGGAACACGGTGGCGCGCACCGGGATCAGTTCGCCGGGGACGGCCTGGGAGGGCCACTTGCCGCCGTCGACGACGGGTTGGACGTCGAGCACGGGGATGCGCCCCACCACCGGGGTCCCGGTAGCGCTCTTCTGCACGGTCAGCCGGTCCTGGTCGATCGTCACGGTGCGAACCTACCGAGAGGGGGGCCGCTCGTCGCGCGGGAGTGCCGGGAGTGCGCGCATCCCGTCGCGCGGGGGTGATCACCGGTCTACTGTCGGCGCCGTGAGAGCTATCAGGCGCTTCACCGTCCGGACCGTCCTGCCCGCCCCGCTCGCGCCCCTGGGGGAGCTGGCGAGCAACCTGCGCTGGTCGTGGCACAAACCCACCCGGGACCTGTTCGAGTCGATGGACCCGGCGGCGTGGGTGGCCGTCCACCGGGAGCCGGGCGCGCTGCTGGGTGCCCTGAGCACCGAACGCCTCCAGGCCCTCGCCGCCGACACCGGGTTCGTCGAGCGGGTCCGCGCCACGGCCGCCGACCTGCGGGCCTACCTGTCCCGGCCGGGGTGGTACGCCGGTCTGGGCGCCGACGCCCCGGCCTCGATCGCCTACTTCTCCATGGAGTTCGGCATCACCGGGGCCCTGCCCCAGTACTCCGGTGGCCTGGGCATCCTCGCCGGGGACCACCTGAAGTCCGCGAGCGACCTGGCCGTGCCCGTGGTGGGCGTCGGGCTGTTCTACGCCACCGGCTACTTCAAGCAGTCGCTGTCCCGCGACGGCTGGCAGCAGGAGACCTACCCGGTCCTGGACCCCGACGGCCTGCCGCTGGCGCTGCTGCGCGAACTTGACGGCAGCCCGGCGAAGGTGTCGGTGGACCTGCCCGGTGGCCGCCGGCTGCA
The DNA here is from genome assembly GCF_050871965.1 of Kineococcus lubricus. Lineage (NCBI taxonomy): Bacteria > Bacillati > Actinomycetota > Actinomycetes > Kineosporiales > Kineosporiaceae > Kineococcus > Kineococcus lubricus. Next base: position 45,243 of record NZ_JBJLSK010000010.1, on the reverse strand, counting down.
CGCGCAGATCTGGAAGGCGCAGGTCGGGCGGGTGCCGCTGCTGCTGCTGGACTCCGACGTGGAGGACAACGACGACGCCGCCCGCGCGGTCACCGACCGCCTCTACGGCGGCGGCGGCGAGCACCGGCTGCAGCAGGAACTGCTGTGCGGGATCGGCGGGGTCCGCGCGCTGCGGCTGTGGTCGCGGTTCACCGGCGCGCCCGAGCCGGAGGTCTACCACACCAACGAGGGGCACGCGGGGTTCCTGTCGGTCGAGCGCATCCGCGAGCAGGTCGAGCGCGGGCTGTCCTTCGACGAGGCCCTGGAGGCCGTGCGCGCGGCCACCGTGTTCACGACCCACACCCCGGTGCCGGCCGGGATCGACCGGTTCGGCCGCGACCAGATCGAGCTGTACTTCGGGGGGGACAACCCGCTGCCGGGGGTCCCGACCGAGCGCATCCTGGCCCTCGGCGCGGAGGACTACCCCGGCGGGGACCCGAACGTGTTCAACATGGCCGTCATGGGCCTGCGCCTGGCCCAGCGCGCCAACGGCGTGTCCCAGCTGCACGGCGCCGTCAGCCGCGGCATGTTCGACGGGTTGTGGCCCGGGTTCGACGTCCCGGAGGTGCCGATCTCGTCCATCACCAACGGGGTGCACGCCCCCACGTGGGTGGCCCCGGAGGTCATCGCGATGGGCAAGCAGTACATCGGGCCCGAACTGCCCCGGGACGGGCTGGGTTTCGAGAAGGTCGGCCAGGTGCCCGACGAGGAGATCTGGCGGACGCGGCGGCTGCTGCGCGGCCGGCTCGTCGAGGACGCCCGCCGCCGGCTGAAGCTGTCCTGGCTCCAGCGCGGGGCCTCCGAACCCGAGCTCGCCTGGACCAAGGACGTCCTCGACCCCGACGTCCTGACGATCGGGTTCGCCCGCCGGGTCCCCACGTACAAGCGCCTGACGCTGATGCTGCGCGACCCCGAGCGGCTGAAGTCGCTGCTGCTGCACCCGCAGCGGCCCGTGCAGCTCGTCATCGCCGGCAAGTCCCACCCGGCCGACGAGACCGGCAAGCGCCTCATCCAGCAGATGGTCCGCTTCGCCGACGACCCCGCCGTCCGGCACCGCATCGTGTTCCTGCCGAACTACGACATCACCATGGCCCTGAGCCTGTACCCCGGCTGCGACGTGTGGCTGAACAACCCGCTGCGGCCCTTCGAGGCGTGCGGCACGTCGGGGATGAAGGCCGCCCTCAACGGCGGGCTGAACCTGTCGATCCTCGACGGCTGGTGGGACGAGTGGTTCGACGGCGGGAACGGCTGGGCCATCCCCACCGCCGACGGCGTCGAGGACCCCGACCACCGCGACGACCTCGAGGCCGCCGCGCTGTACGACCTCGTGGAGAACTCCGTGGCGGCGCGGTTCTACGACCGCGACGAACGGGGCCTGCCGGCGCGCTGGCTGGAGATGGTGCGGCACACCCTGGCTTCCCTGGGCCCGAAGGTCCTGGCCAGCCGCATGGTGACCGACTACGTCGAGCAGCTGTACGTGCCGGCCGCCCGCGCCGGGCGGGCGGCGCTGGCGTCCTCGGCGGCCGGGGCCAAGGACCTGGCCCGGTGGAAGCGGGCCGTGCGCGGTTCCTGGCCGGCGGTGCGGGTCGACCACGTGGAGTCCTCCGGGGTGGGCGACTCCGCGCAGATCGGCGACGTCGTCCACGTGCGCGGCGTCGTCTCCCTGGGGGAGCTGTCCGTGGAGGACGTGGAGGTGCAGGTCGTGCACGGCCGCGTCAGCGAGTCCGACGAGCTGCGGCCGTCGGGGACCGTCCGGCTCGAACCCACCGAGTCCCTCGGGGACGGCCGGCACCGGTTCGAGGGGGAGTTCACGCTGCACCAGACCGGGCCGTTCGGCTACACCGTCCGGGTCCTGCCGCGGCACGCCGGGCTCGCGGTCCCCGCCGAGCTGGGGCTCGTCGCCAACGCCTGAGGCGGTCCGCTCAGGCGGTGACGGCGGTGGCCTCGACCTCCACGAGGACGTCGGGCTCGAACAGGACGTCGACCCCGATCAGCGAGGACGGCGGCAGCGGCCGGGGCAGGCCCAGTTCCCCGGCGACCTGCTCGACGCCGTCCATGAAGGCCCCGATCTTCTCCGGGCTCCAGCCGGTGACGTAGAAGGTGAGCCGGACGACGTCGCCGAAGTCGGCGCCGGCGGCGCGCAGGCCGGCGCCGGTGTTCCGCAGGGCCTGGGCGACCTGCCCGGCGAGGTCGCCCGGGGCCAGCGCCCGCCCTGCGGCGTCGCGGGCGATCTGCCCGGCGACGTGGACGTGGCGGGTGCCGGTGGCGACGGCGACGTGGTGGTAGGGGACGGGCTGCATCAGGCCGTCGGGGGTGAACAGCTGCACGGGCACGGAGGGCTCCCCGGGTCGGGTGGATTTCGGTATCCCCTTGATACTTGGTAGTCGCAGGGAACTTCAACGAGACTAGGTGTCGTGCCGGAAACCACCCACCCCCGCCCCGAGGCTCTCGAGATCGCCGCCCCGCACCGGGAGCTGCTCGACCAGGTCATGGACAAGTGGTCGCTGCAGGTGCTCGAGGAGCTGTGCGAACGGCCCTCGCGGTTCAGCGACCTGCGGCGCGCGATCCCGTCGGTGACCGGGAAGTCCCTCACCGCGACGCTGCGCCGCCTGGAGCGCAACGGCGTCGTGGAACGCACGGTCGTGAGCTCGCGGCCGGTGGCGGTGGAGTACCGCATCACGGCCCTGGGCAAGACCCTGCGCGAACCGGTCGACGCGCTGCTGCGGTGGACCACCGCGCACCTGCCGCAGGTGGAGGCGGCGCGCGCCCGGTTCGAGGAGTAGGGCCCCTCCGGCTCGCTCGGGAGTGACGCGGGAGTCGGGGTCGATCGACTATTCACTCAGTACGTACTCCGTGTGTAGAGTCGCGCCGTGTCCATCGCCGAGTTGCACCTCGCGCTGTTGTCCCGGGGGCCCGCCCACGGGTACGACCTCAAGCGCGAGTACGACGCGTGGTTCCCCGACGCCAAACCGCTGCCCTTCGGGCAGGTGTACTCGACCCTGGCCCGGCTGGCCCGCGACGACCTGGTCGAGGTGGTGGAGACGCGTTCGGAGGGGGGCCCCGAACGCACCGTCTACGCGATCACCGCCGCGGGCCGGGAACGGCTCCGGGCGTGGCTCGCCGAACCCGCACCGCCCACGGCGACGGGGACCGAAGAGCTGGTGCGCAAGGCGATCGTCGCCCTGCGCACCGGCGGCGGCGCCGGCTCGGTCGTGGCCGACCAGCGCACCGCCCACCTGCGGGCGATGCGGGCCCTGTCCGCCGCACCCCCGGACGGCGACGACCTCGGGGCCCGCCTGGCCCGGCGCTACGCCGTCCTGCACCTCGACGCCGACCTGCGCTGGCTCGACGAGGCGGCCGCCGCCCTCGGTGAGACCGCACCGACCACCCCCGGAGGGCAGTCATGACCGGCAACACGACCCGTACCGACGCGACGATCCCGCTCACGCTGCGCGGTGTGGGGCACGCCTACGCGCGAACACCCGCCCTGCGGCAGGTCTCGCTGCAGGTCGAGCCCGGGGAAGTGGTGGCGATCACCGGGCCCAGCGGCTGCGGGAAGTCCACCCTGCTGCACGTCGCCGCCGGCCTGCTGCTGCCGCAGACCGGGGACGTCACCTTGCTGGGCCGCGACCTGCGCGCCCTCGACGAGCCCGGCCGGGCGGTCCTGCGGCGCCGGGAGGTCGGCATCGTCCTGCAGTACGGGCAGCTCGTGCCGGACATGACGCTCGAGGACAACGTCGCGTTGCCCCTGCTGCTCGAAGGAGGGGAGGTCGCCGCGTCCCGCACGGCGGCCCGAGCAGCCCTGGCGACGGTCGGGCTCGAGCAGGCCGGGCTGGCCGTGCCGCAGGAGCTGTCCGGGGGCGAGGCGCAACGTGCGGCGGTCGCCCGGGCCCTGATCACCTCACCGCGCATCGTCTTCGCCGACGAACCCGTCGCCAGCCTCGACCCGGTCACCGGGCAGGACGTCCTGGACCTGCTGCTGACCGTCGCCCGGCGCGACGGCGGCGCCGTCGTCCTGGTCACGCACGACAACACGGCGGCAGCGCGGGCCGACCGCGAGATCCGCCTGCGGGGCGGGAACGTCGAGCGCGAGTCGGTGCTCCGGTGAGCGTCGTGCAGGTCCCGGCCCGGCGGTCGGCCCTGACCGCCGAGGCCGTGCGGTCGATGACCGCCGCGCGGTCCCGCGTCGACCGGGTCCGCGCCCGGGCCACGACCGCCGCCGCGGCCGGCACCGGCCTGGCCCTGCTCATCGCCGGGTCCGTCCCGACGGTGCAGGACACCGTGTCCACGGGCACCGCCCAGTGGACCGACGCCGACGGCCGGCCGCACACCGAGGACCTGTTCGAGGCCGCCGGCGGCCTGGCCCCGTTCCTGGCCCAGCCCGGCCTGCGCCCGGGTTTCGCGGTCGCCGCGGTCCTGCTCGTCCTGCCGTTCCTGGCCCTCGCCGTGCAGGCCCTGCGGGTCGGGCAGGTCGTCGAGGACCGCCGGGCCCGGCAACTGCTGATCGCCGGGGCGACCTCGGGGGACCTGCGCCGGTTGCGCACCGCGCGCACCACCGCGGCGTTCGTGCGCGGTGGGCTCCTGGCCGGGCCGCTCTACCTCGTGCTCTGGCTCGTCCTGGGCCTGGCGCTCCCGCCGGGGTACCGCATGCTGCCCCCGCTGCACTGGGCGATGCCCGTGATCTGGCTGGCGGTCGTCGGGGTCCTGTGGCTGCTGGCCCGCGTCCTGGGGATCACCGCGTTCCGACGCCAGGACGTGCTGGTCTGGCAGCGCACCGGCGCCGCTCCGGGAGTTCCGTCGCGGATGTTCGTGCTGCTGACCGCCGTCGCCGGTGCCGTCGTCCTGCTGGCCGCACCGGCCGTCGGGGGGCAGGTGGCGAACGACCTGCTGTTCCCGGTGTTCCTCGTCGTGGCCCTGGTCCTGTTCGTGCTCGCGGCGGGGGCCGGGGCCGCCCGGTCCTCCGCCGGGATCTTCCGCACGCCCGACACCCCGCCGGGCACGCGCGGCCGTCGCCGCCGCGCGGTCCGCGGTCGCGGTGACGCGGCCACCGGCCTGCTGGCCGACGCCCAACGGCGGGGCAGCACGACCGCCGTGACCGGGACGGCCGGGGTGCTGTTCCTGTGCGGGCTCTCCTTCGGCGTCGAGTCCGCGCTGGCCGCCGGGACCCTGATGGACCGGAACCACACGTCCGACGACCTCCGCTTCTACCTCGGCGGTACGGCCCTGGCCGGGGCGGTCGGCCTGGTGGCCGCCGTGGTCGCGATCGCCGCCCTGGTGCTCAGCCTCACCGACCACCTCCTGGGCAACCGCCGGGCCGTGGCCTCCACGGCGGCCCTGGGTGTGCCGACCTCCCGGCTCGTCCGGGTCCAGGCGCTGTCGCTGATGCGCACGGCGGTCCCGACGACCTCCCTCGGAGTCCTCGTCTCCGCCCTGCCCTACTCGGCCCTCATGCTCGGGTGGCCGGTCCAGGAGTCCGCCGTCTGGTGGGCCGCGCTCCTGCCGCTCGCCGTCGCCGTCCTGGTGGCCGTCCTGATGACCGGCGCCTGCTCCGTCCTGGCCCACCTGCTGCGCGGCCGCGTCCGCACCGCGGCCGCCCTCGAGAACCTGAGGGTCCCGTGAGCCCCGCCGTCCGCCGGTCGTCCACGCCCGCGGGGGAGTCCGCGGGGGTGGCCCGGTGACGAGCACCCCGCTGGACCTGCGCGCCGACCCGGTGGCCGAGCACTTCCGCGGCTGCCGCCACGAGGGCCGCGGGCCGCTGTGCAACCTGCCCAACGCGGTCACGGCCGTGCGGACGGTGCTCAGCCTCACGTCCTCCGCCGCCGGCATCCTCGGCGGTTCGCTGGGCTGGCTCGCCCTCGCGCTGGCCGTCTACTGGATCGGTGACATCGCCGACGGGGCGATCGCCCGCCGGCTGCGGCAGGAGACGACGGCCGGGGCCGTCTTCGACATCGTCTGCGACCGGGTCTGCGGGGCGTGCTTCTTCCTGGGCATGGCGGCGCTGGACCCCGCCACCGCACCGGTCGTGGTCCTCTTCCTGGCCGAGTTCATGGTGCTGGACCTGCTCCTGTCCCTGGCCTTCTTCCTGTTCCCGGTCAACAGCCCGAACTACTTCGGCCGGGTCGACCGGCGCGTGTTCCGGCTCAACTGGTCGAAGGTCGCGAAGTCGCTGAACAGCGGGCTCGTCGCCGTGCTGCTGTTCACGCCCGTCAGCACGTGGGTGCCGGCCGCGATCGCCGTGGCCCTGATCGGCGTGAAGAGCTACTCCCTGGTCCGGACGCGCTCGCTGCCCCGGCGGCCCGACGTCGACTGCGTCGACACCTACGTGCGGGCCGTCTCGCCGTGACCCTGCTCGTCGGCCTGGCCTCGCTGCTCGGGTTGTCGTTCGTCTCGGCCCTGACACCGTTCGTCAACGCCGAGGCCGCCCTCGTCGCGACCCAGGCCCTGGAGGAACCGGTCCCGGTGGTCCCCGCGGCCCTGGTCGCCGCGGCCGGGCAGATGGGCGCGAAGTACCTCTACTTCCGGCTGGGGTACTGGCGCTCGTCCAGGAAGGGGAAGGCGCTCCCGCGCTGGCAGGAGAAGCTGAACGCCTGGAGCGAGGCGGCGTTGTCCGGCGGGCGGTGGCGCGGGGTCCTCGTCATCGGGCTCAGTTCCTCGATCGGCCTGCCGCCCCTGCTGCTGGTCAGCGTCAGCGCCGGACTGGCCCGCGTGCGCACCCTGGACTTCCTCGTCGTCGGTGTGGCCGGCCGGTTCCTGCGGTTCCTGGCGATCCTGCTGGGGGCCGGGACCGTCCTGGACCTCCTCCACGTCCCCGGTCTGGGCTGATGCGGGCCGGTGCCCCGGGGTGGTGAGCCCGGCTCAGCCGCCGGCGGAGGGGTCGAGGACCGCGAACGCGTGCCCCGCGCGGTCGGGGAACGGCGGCGTCCCCCCGGCGCGGCGTTCCTCCAGGTCGACGCCCCCGGCCAGGAACAGCTCCCGCCCGGTCCACACGGCGGTGCTGCCGGTGCGGCGCTGCCACGGCCCGTCCGGCAGCGAGCGCCACGCACCGGTCGCCGGGGCGTGGGCCGCCGCGAGCGGACCGGTCGCGGGGTTGCACGTCCCGCCGTACGCGAACGCGGCGTCGTCCACGCCGTTGCCGTCCATGCACACCCCCCCCCCGTCCCGGGCGGCGCGGTAGCCGCCCCAGACGAGGAGCTCGGTGCCCGTCCACGCCAGGACCGGTCCGTCGTCCCGGCCGCCGAGGCCGTCCAGCGGGCCCGGTCCGCCCCGGCTCCACCGGCCGGTCGCCGGGTCGAGGCGGCTGAGCCCGGCCGCGGGGTCGAACGCGAGCAGTTCGGTCCCGGTCCACACGGCGTCCACGGCGTAGCCCGCCAGCGGCCCGGGGTCCAGGACCCGCCAGGCCGGGCGCGCCGGGTCCAGGGCCAGGCCCACGGGCACCGGGGCGGCGTCGTGCGCCGCGCCGAGCAGGAGCCACTCCGACCCGGTCCACCAGCCGTTCAGCCAGGCCCGCGACGACGGGCCCTGCGGGGCGAGCGGCGGGTCGGGCAGCCGGGTCCACGCCGCCCCGCCCGGCCGCAGGGTCCACGCCCCCGCCGACACCGAGAACACCAGGAGCGCCTCGCCGGTCCAGCCGCTCGCGTCGACGACGGTGCCCGCGGGCCAGGGCAGGTCGGGCCACCGCAGCCAGGAACCGGTGCCGGGGTCGTACGCGGCGACGTCGAGCCGGCCCGCCGGGCGCGTCTCGCACTCCGCCCACGGGTCGACCCCGCCGACCACGACGGCGCTGCTGCCCGTCCACCAGAACCCCGCACCGCTGCGCGGTTCCAGCGGAGCCGCCGCCAGCGTCGCCCAGGACCCGCGCCGGTCCGCCCCACCGGGCGTCCAGGCGGCGCCGTCCGCGGTGACGGCCACCGCGCACCCGTCGGCGCGCGGGGACGCACCGCCCCAGACGAGCACCTGCTCCCCGGTCCACACCCCGGCCTGCCCCCGGCGCAGCACCGGCGCGCCGATCGGGGCGGCGGGCAGTTCCGTCCAGCCCCGGACGTCGGGGGAGGGCCGCACCCGCGGGGCCGCCTCCGGTGGGGTGTCCCGGCAGGCCGTCAGCAGCGGGGCGGCCAGCGCCCCCAGCACCACGGCCCGCCGCGTCGTCCCGCTCACCCCTCGAGGCTAGGGCTCCCCAGGAACCCGTGCAGGGCCCGCAGCACCGCCGCCGGTTCGGTCAGGTGCGGCCAGTGCCCGGGTTCCAGCCCTCGCAGGTCCACCCCGCGCACCCGCGGGTTCAGCGCCGCCAGCGCCGCCAGGTCGACGTCCCGGCTGGAGCGCACGTGCAGCGCCGGGACGGCCAGCGCCGCGAGCAGCTCCCGCGGGTCCAGGTCGAGGACGTCGGCCCACAGCCCCCGCACCGCCTCCGGCGGCGTGGCGAGGATCCCGGCCACGACCTGCTCGCGCAGTCCCGGTTCCCGCGGGCCCCACGCGGTGCGCATGGACTCCTCCAGCACCTCGCGCCAGCGCGGGGAACGGACCTGCGCGGCGCGCGCGGCCTTGCGGGCCAGCGCGTCGGCGGTGACCGGCAGGTTGGAGTCCAGCACCACCAGCCGCGACACCAGGTCGGGGCGGCGGACTGCGACGAGCAGCCCCACGACGCCGCCGGTGCTGTGCCCGACCAGCACCGACCCCGGCGGCACCTGCTCGGCGATCCGCGCGGCGACCGCCGCCAGCGACACCCGGGGGACCGGCGGGGCGCCGCGGTGGCCGGGCAGGTCCAGCGCCAGGACGTCGCGACCGGCCAGCCCCGGCCGCAGGCGGCGGAACTGCGTGGTACCGCAGCCGATCCCGGGGACCAGGACCAGCGGTCCCGGCGGCCCGGTCACGAACTGGCCAGCACCCGCACCGACCACGGCGCCAGCCGCAGCGAACGGCCCGCCGGGGCGGCCCGCCGGCGGCGGTCGGGGGTGGAGGCCCAGCGGGGGAAGAACTTCGGCAGTCCCTCGACGGTGGGCAGGGTGACGTCCAGCTGCCGCGCCCCGCCGTTGACGACGACCAGCACCGAGTCCTGGCCCCGGTCGCGGCCGTCGACGAGGACCTGCAGGATCCGCCGGTCGCCCTCGTGCCACTTCTCCACGCTCATCGGCGCGCCGTCCTCGGCGAACCACAGCAGGTCCTGCCGCTGCTCGCGCACCGGCGACCCGCGCCGCACCCCGGCCTCGCGCAGCACCGGGTAACGCCGCCGCAGGGCCAGCAGCTCACGCACGTCGCCGAGCAGGTCGTGCTGCCAGCCGTCCAGGTCCCAGTCGATCCAGCCGACCTCGTTGTCCTGGCAGTAGGCGTTGTTGTTCCCGCCCTGGGTGCGGCCGAACTCGTCGCCCGCGGTGATCATCGGGACGCCGGAGGACAGCACGAGCGTCGCGAACAGGTTCCGGATGCTGCGGCGGCGCAGCTCCAGGACCGTCGCGTCGGACGTCTCGCCCTCCACGCCGTGGTTCCAGCTGGTGTCGGAGTCGCTGCCGTCGCGGTTGCCCTCGCCGTTGGCCTCGTTGTGCTTGCGGTCGTACGACACGAGGTCGGCCAGCGTGAACCCGTCGTGGGCCGTCACGAAGTTCACGCTCGTCAGCCGGCCCCGCTGGACGTCGAACGTGTCGGCGGACCCGGCGAAGCGGGTCGCCAGTTCCCGCAGGCCCCGGCCGGCGGCGACCGGCGGGGAGTACCCCGCGCCGATCTCCCGCGCGTCCGACAACCAGAACCGGCGCACCCCGTCGCGGAACCGGTCGTTCCACTCGTGCAGCGGCGGCGGGAACTGCCCGGTGCGCCAGCCGAAGGGGCCGACGTCCCAGGGTTCGGCGACGAGCTTGGTCTGCGTCAGGACCGGGTCCGCGGCCAGCGCGACGAGGAACGGGTGGTCGGGGGAGAACCCGTCGCGGCCGCGGGCCAGCGTCGTCATGAGGTCGAACCGGAAACCGTCCACGCCGTACTCGGTGACCCAGTACCGCAGGGAGTCCAGCGCGAACTGCACGACGCGGCGCTCGGCGAAGTCGAGGGAGTTCCCGCAGCCGGTGACGTCGAACGGCCGCCCCCCGGCGTCGCGCAGGTAGTACGTGGCGTCGTCCAGCCCGCGCAGCGACAGGTGCGGGCCGTCGGGCCCCTCCTCGCAGGTGTGGTTGTAGACGACGTCGAGCAGGACCTCGATGCCCGCGGCGTGCAGGGCCGCGACCGCCCCGCGGAACTCCTCGCGCACCGCCTGCGGCCCGGCCTGCTGCGCCGCGCGGGTCGCGTACCCCGGGTGCGGGGCGTTGAAGGCGAGGGTGTTGTACCCCCAGTAGTTCGACAGCCCGCGCCGGCGCAGCGCGATCTCCGAGGTGCTGGCGTGGATCGGCAGCAGTTCCAGCGCGGTGACGCCCAGGGACGTCAGGTGCTCCAGGACGGCGGGGTGGGCCAGCGCCGCGTACGTGCCGCGCACGTCCTCGGGGAGGCCGGGGAAGCGCTGCGTCAGGCCGCGCACGTGGGCCTCGTAGACCACCGTGTCCGCCCACGGCACCCGCGGCCGTTCGTCCTCGCGCACCCGCAGGTCCGGCGGCAGCGGGGCCACGACGACGCCGCGGGGGACGTGCGGGGCGCTGTCGCGGGGGTCGGCGACGGCCAGGTCGCCGCGCAGGTCCTCGTCCACGGCGTGGCCGAAGATCTCCGGCCGCAGCCCCACCTCGCCCTCGACGCCGCGGGCGTAGGGGTCCAGCAGCAGCTTCGCCGGGTTGTGCCGCAGCCCCCGCTCGGGGTCCCAGCGGCCGTGCACGCGCAGGCCGTACCGCGACCCCACGACCAGCCCCGGCACGTGCCCGTGCCAGACGCCGAGCTCGACGTCCGGCAGCCGGGTGCGGGTCTCGGTGCCGTCGGCGGCGAACACGCACACCTCGACGGCGTCGGCGTGCGCGGCGAGCACCGCGACGTCCGACCCCGACCCGTCCGCGCGCGGTGTGACGCCCAGCGGGTGGCTGCGGGTGGTCTCGGCGGCGGTCGCGGGGCGGGTGGGGACGGGCACCGGGGCAGTCTGTCAGTTACCTACACTCGAGGGCGTGACGGCGGACCCCCAGCGCGCCTACCTCGACCACGCCTCCACGACGGCCCTGCGCCCGCAGGCCCTCGACGCGTGGGTCGCCCAGACGGCCCGGGGCGCGGGCAACCCCTCCTCGCTGCACTCGGCCGGGCGAGCGGCCCGGGTGAGCGTGGAGGAGAGCCGCGAGACCGTCGCCGAGCTGCTCGGCGCCCGCCCCGGCGAGGTCGTCTGGACCTCCGGCGGCACCGAGAGCGACAACCTCGCCCTCACCGGTCTCTACCGCGCGCGCCGCGACGCCGACCCCCGCCGCCGGCGCATCCTGCTCACCGCCACCGAGCACCACGCCGTCCTGGACTGCGTGGAGTGGCTCGAAGCGCGCGAGGGCGCGCAGGTCACCTGGCTGCCGGTCGACGGCACCGGCCTGGTGGACCTCGACGCCCTGGCCGAGCAGCTCGACGGCGACGCCGCGGCCACGGTGGCCTGCGTGTCCCTGATGTGGGCGAACAACGAGGTCGGGACCGTCCAGCCGGTCGCGCGCGCCGCGGCGCTCGCCCGCGCGGCCGGGGTGCCCCTGCACACCGACGCCGTGCAGGCCGTGGGGCACCTGCCCGTCGACTTCGCCGCCTCCGGCGCGGACCTGCTGTCGCTGTCGGCGCACAAGTTCGGCGGCCCGGTCGGCACCGGCGCCCTGCTGGTGCGGCGCGGGACGACGCTGGTGCCGCTGCTGCAGGGCGGCGGGCAGGAGCTCGGGGTCCGCTCCGGCAGCCTCGACGCCGCCGGGGCGGTGGCGACGGCCGCCGCGCTGCGCGCCGCCGTCGACGCCCTGCCGGAGGAGGTCGCGCGGGTGTCCGCGCTGCGCGACCGGCTGCTGGCGGGGCTGGCGGCGGTGCCCGGGGCGGTGGTCCGCGGCGCCGCGCCCGGCCCGGGGCGGCTGCCGGGCAACGCGCACGTCACCTTCGCCGGCTGCGAGGGCGACTCCCTGACCTACCTGCTCGACGCGGCGGGCGTGCAGTGCTCCACCGGGTCGGCCTGCCAGGCCGGTGTCCCGCAGCCCAGCCACGTCCTGCTCGCGATGGGCGTGGAGGCGGCCGAGGCGGCCGGGGCGCTGCGCTTCTCCCTGGGCTGGAGCTCCACCGACGCCGACGTCGACGCCGCGCTGGCCGCCGTCGGCCCGGCCGTGGAGCGCGCCCGGCGCGCCTCCGGGGCCCGCCGCGACCGGTCCCGCCGCCGTCCGGCCCTGGCCGGGGGTGCCTGATGCGCGTCCTGGCCGCCATGAGCGGCGGCGTGGACTCCGCGGTCGCCGCCGCCCGGGTCGTCGACGCCGGGCACGAGGTCGTCGGCGTGCACATGGCCCTGAACCGCAACCCCGGCACCCTGCGGACCGGCTCGCGGGGGTGCTGCACCATCGAGGACTCCCTCGACGCCCGCCGCGCCGCGGACCTGCTGGGCATCCCGTTCTACGTGTGGGACCTGTCCGACGACTTCGTCGAGGACGTCGTGGCGGACTTCGTCGCCGAGTACGCCGCCGGCCGCACGCCCAACCCGTGCGTGCGCTGCAACGAGCGCATCAAGTTCGCGGCGCTGCTGGACAAGGGCATCGCCCTGGGCTTCGACGCCGTCGCCACCGGCCACTACGCCCGCGTCGTGACCGGCCCGGACGGCACCGCCGAGCTGCACCGCGCCGCCGACGCCGCCAAGGACCAGTCGTACGTGCTGGCGGTGCTGGACGCCGACCAGGTCGCCCACGCGATGTTCCCCCTCGGCGACGCCCCCACGAAGGCGCAGGTCCGGGCCGAGGCCGAGCGCCGGGGGCTGCCGGTGGCGGCCAAGCCCGACAGCCACGACATCTGCTTCATCCCCGACGGCGACACCCGCGGGTTCCTGGCCGACAAGCTGGGGGAGGTGCCCGGGGAGATCCTCGACGAGGACGGGCAGGTCCTGGGCACCCACACCGGCACGTACGGCTTCACCGTGGGCCAGCGCAAGGGCCTGGGGATCTCCCGGCCGGCGCCGGACGGCCGCCCCCGCTACGTCCTGAGCATCGAACCGGTCCGGCGCACCGTGACCGTCGGCCCGGCCGGGCGGCTGTCGGTGTCGGGGCTGCGGGCCGTGGACCCGGTCTGGAACTGCCCGCCCCCGGCCGGGCCCGTGGAGGTCCACGTCCAGGTGCGCGCCCACGGCGAGCCCGTGCCCGCGGTCGCCGAGCTGCGGTCGTCCGCCGGGGCGGACCCGCAGCTGCACGTGGACCTGCGCGAGCCGCTGACCGGGGTCGCGCCCGGCCAGACGGTCGCGGTCTACCGGGGGACCCGCGTCCTGGGCTCGGCGACGATCGCGGGCACCACCGGGGCCTGAGCCCGGGCCGGGACCTGGGCCGGGACCTGGGGCGTGGCCCGGTCCGTCGCCAGCTCCCCGGCCGGCTGGGGCCGGGCGTACAGGTAGCCCTGCGCGTACGTGCAGCTGAGGTCGCGCAGCACCTGCGCCTGCTGCTCGGTCTCCACGCCCTCGGCGACCACGTCCAGGCCCAGGCTGCGGGCCAGTTCGATGATCGAGGCGACCAGCGTCGTGGCCGACCCGCCGTGGGCCAGGTCGCTGATGAACGACCGGTCGATCTTCACGGTGTCCACGGGCAGCCGGCGCAGGTACGACAGGCTGGAGTACCCCGTCCCGAAGTCGTCGATCGCGACGAGCACCCCCGCCGCGCGCAGCTGCGCCAGCCGCGCCGACACCGCCTCCAGGTCGTCGACCAGCAGGCTCTCGGTGACCTCCAGCGTCAGCTGGTGCGGACGGAGCCCGCTGTCGCGCAACGCGTCCCGCACGACGGTGAGGACGTCGTCGGAGGCCAGCTGCACGGCCGACAGGTTCACCGCGACACCGACGGGGTGGCCGCGCTCGGCGGTCCACCGCGCGGCCTGCTGCGTGGCCGTGCGCAGCACCCACGAGCCGATGGGCAGGATGTCGCCGCTGGCCTCGGCCAGCGGCACGAACTCCAGCGGGGAGATCATGCCGCGCTCGGGGTGGCGCCAGCGCAGCAGCGCCTCGTACCCCTTGGCCTGCGGCTGCTCGCCGTCGCCGGTGCGGCGGAAGTCGATCGTCGCCTGGTAGTGGACCTCCAGCTGGCCGGCCGCGAGCGCCTGGCCCAGGTCCTCGCGCAGCACCGCCTTGTCGTGCGCCTCCTGCGCCATGCCCTCGGAGTAGGCGACGAGCCGGTTCTTGCCGCTGGACTTGGCCCAGTACATCGCCAGGTCGGCGTTGCGCAGCAGCTCGGCGGAGGCGTCCAGCTCCGAGCGGGACCCGCACATCGTGGAGGTGTCGGCCGTGCCGAGGCTGGCGTGGACGTACACCTGCTGGCCCTCGACGTCGACGGGCTGGGCCAGGCTGCCCAGGAACCGTTCCCCGACGCGGCGGGCCGGGGCCTGCCCGCCGTGGATGACGACGGCGAACTCGTCCCCGCCCAGGCGGGCGACGAGGTCACCGCCGCGCACCGAGGCCCGCAGCCGCTGCGCCACGGCCAGCAGCAGCTGGTCGCCGGCGGCGTGACCGCGGGAGTCGTTGACGTTCTTGAAGTCGTCGAGGTCGACGAACAGGACCCCGACCTGCTCGCGCCGGGCCACCGCCCGGGTCAGGAACTCCAGCAGCAGCGTCCGGTTCGCCAGCCCCGTCAGCGGGTCCCGCAGGCCCTGCTGCTCGTTGAGCCGCCACGACGCCAGGTGCGTCGCGCTGGCGGCCAGGACGAACCCGGCGTGGATCGCCATCCACCCCCACGGGTGGTGCTGCGCGGCGTGGTGGCTGTAGACGAACCGCGGTTCCAGCGTGCCCAGCAGGCCGTGGTGGACGACGACGACGCCCAGCCCGATCGAGAACGGCACCCAGTCCTGGTAGAGGGCGACGAGGCCGACCATGACGAAGAAGTGGAAGTGCGCCTCGGTCTGCCCCTCCCAGAACTGCACGAGCACCGTGGAGGCGAGGAACAGGCTGATCGAGGCCCCCGCCGAGCGCACCTTCCGCCCGTACGAGGCGGGCAGCGCCAGCGCCAGGGGGGCCGCGACGAGCACCCCGCCGGCCACGCAGACCAGCGGCGGGTGCCCCAGGAACGCGCCGAACACCACCAGGAGGGCGGCCTGGACGGCGGCGACCCGCACGATCGCCCCGTGCCGCCGCTGCCACACCTCGTCGGGCAGCATCCGCCCCCGCGGCAGCAGCGAGAAGGCGGTGCCGGCGCGTCGCAGCAGGTCACGGGTGGGGCTCACCGGGTGTCCATCGACGCGCCGGGGCCCCGACCCGCGTCTAGAACACCCGATCGGCCCAGGCGAGGGGGCCGGTGCCCCGCCCGTGCTCAGGCGGTGCTCAGCTGACCAGGACCGTCACGGCGTGGATGGCGAGGCCGACGAGGCCGCCGACGACGGTCCCGTTGATCCGGATGAACTGCAGGTCCCGGCCCACGTGCAGCTCGATGCGGCGGGCGGCGTCGTCGCCGTCCCAGCGGGCGACGGTGTCGGAGATGACGGTCGCGAGCTCGGGCGCGAAGCGGCGCACGACGTGCCCGGCGGCGTCGGTGAGGTGCCCCTGGACGCGCAGCGCGAACGCCTCGTCCTGCACCAGCCGGTGCCCGACGTCGACGAGGGCCTCGGTGCTGCGCACCCGCAGCGAGCTGCCCGGGTCGTCCAGCGCCTCGCGCAGCAGGCCGCGCACGGTGGACCACAACCCGGCGACGGTGTCGGCCAGGCCGGGCGAGCTCAGCAGCCGCTGCTGGAACTCGTCGGCCTTGGCGCGGGTCTCGGGGTCGTTCTGCAGCGCGTCGGCGTAGCGGGCCAGCAGGTCGTCGATGGCCTTGCGCCCGGCGTGCCCGGGGTCGGCCACGACGTCGTCCACCCACGTCCGGGCCTCGGTGTAGACCCGCTTGCCGAGGCGGTCGTTGAGCCAGTCCGGCGCCCACAGCGGGGCGCGGTCGGTGACCATGCGGCGCACGCGGTCCTCGTTGGCGCGCAGCCACGTCTGGACCTCCACGAGCGTGAGGTCCACGACGGGGTGGTGGGTGCCCTCGTTGACGACCTCGCCCAGCAGCCGCCCCAGCGTCGGGCTCCACGGCTGCGCCCCGAGGCGGCGCACCAGGACCTGGTCGATGACGGTGGTGACCTCCTCGTCGCGCAGGATGCCCAGCGCGCCGGTGAGGATCGTGGACGCCTCCTCCACGACGCGCTCGGACCCGCCCCGCTCGACCAGCCAGGTCCCCACCCGCCGGGGGATGCCGGCCCGCACCACCTTGTCCCGCACGACGTCCTCGGCGAGGAAGTTCTCCGCGACGAACTGCTCCAGGCTCTGCCCGAGGGCCTCCTTGCGGCGCGGGATGAGCGCGGTGTGCGGGATGGGCAGCCGCAGCGGGTGCCGGAAGATCGCCGTCACGGCGAACCAGTCCGCCACGGCCCCCACCATGGCCGCCTCGGCGGCCGCGTTGACGAACCCCCACCCGCCCGCGCGCCCGGTCGTCAGCGCGTACACGACGGCGGCCAGGACCAGCAGGCCGGTGGCCAGCAGCCGCATGCGGCGCAGCGCCCGGCGGCGCTCGTCGTCGGAGACGCCGTCGGCGCCGAGGGCGGGCGGGCGGGGGGTGCTCACGTGGTCGACCTCACGGGGTCATCCTCACCCACCCGCGGGGGACGCCACGAACGACCTCGCCCCCACCGGGGGTCTCACCGGGTCACCGCTGCCCGGGCCGCGCGCAGCACCTCGGCCACGACGTCGCCGCCACCGGTCCCGGAGGGCACCGGGGCCGGCGAACCCTGGCAGGTCACGTCGCCCGCCGGGACCTCACCGGTGGTGAGGAACGCCCCGACGACGTCGTCGACGCAGGCGTTGCCCATCCCGTACAGGCCGTGATCGCCCTCGTCCTCGACGGTGATCATCACCGAGGAGCCCAGCGCCTCGTGCGTCTTCAGGGCGCCCTCGTACGCCGTCGCGGGGTCGTTGCGGGACTGCACGATGAGCAGCGGCGGCAGGTCCGCCCCGGTCACCTCGGGCAGGTCCAGCTCAGGGCGGTCCCAGTACGCGCAGACCTGCGTGGACTGCGAGTACCCCACCAGCGGGTACTTCGCGCCCTGCTCGTTCCCCCGGGCGTCCCAGTAGGCCTGGTCGGTGGTCCACGGGCTGTCGTTGCAGGTGGTGGCGAAGAACGTGGCCTGCATCTTCTGCGCCTCGGTGGGGCCGGTCGGGTCCAGCTGCCGCACCAGGTCCGCCAGGTGCGCCGACACCCCCGCCGGGACCGGGGCGCCGGTGCCGCCGCGCAGCGCCTCGACGGCCTGCAGGGCGGTCAGGACCCACGCCTGCAGCGCGAAGGAGTCCTTCGAGTAGAGGGCCTGGACGGTCAGGGAGTCCAGCACGTTGCCGTCGACGTGCAGCAGCCCCGGCAGCACCAGGGGGTGCCGCACCAGGCCCGCGCGCAGCCGCTCGTACGTCGCCCCGACCTCCTCGGCGTTCGTCCCGAGCCCGAACGTGGCGTGCTGGGAGGCCACCCACGGCAGGAAGTCCTGCTCGAACCGGCGCTGGAACGCCATGGGCTGGTAGGAGAACACCTCCTGGTACCCGGCCGTGGCGTCGACCGTGGAGTCGAGCACGAACCGGCCGACGCGGCCGGGCAGGTGCGTCGCGTACTGCGTCCCCAGCCACGTCCCGCCGGAGTACCCGACCCAGTCGACGGTCTCGCGGTCCAGCGCGTCGCGGACGAGGTCGATGTCGTAGACCGTCTGCCGGGTGTTCACGACGTCCGCCAGCGGGTCCGCCGCGCACGCCTCGGCCACCGTGCGCGCCTGCTTCGCCGCCAGGGCCAGCGCCTCGGGGGAGCGGTCGCGCACGTCCGGCGCCGCTTCGCCCGCCGGGACGTCCGCCCCGCAGGTCAGGGCGGAGCTGGCCCCGGTGCCGCGCACGTCGAGCCCGATGACCTCGGTGCCGGCCAGCGCGGGCACCGAGGAGCCCAGCGCGGCCATCGACAGCCCCGCCCCGCCGGGGCCGCCGGGGTTGGTGATGATCGTGCGCTCCGGTCGCGGGCCCTGCCGCGGTTCCCGGCTGATGGTGACCTGCAGCGCCTCCCCCTCCTCGGGGGAGTCCCAGTCGCGCGGGACGGCGACTTGCGCGCACTCCAGCCCGCCGACCAGGCTCGCGAGGGGGCCGACCTGCTGCGCCGAGCACGGGGCCCAGGCCAGCTGCTGGTCGCGGTAGCGCTCGGGCGTGCGCTCGGTGAACTCGCGCTCGACGGCGCTGACGGGAGCGGCCGCGGCGGGCTGGACGGCCAGCAGGAACGAGCCGGCGAGGGCGAGGACGCCTGCGGCGGCGACGGCTGGACGGCGGCGGTGGTGCACGGTGAGCCCTTCCCAGGAGTCTGCTGTGAACGACACCCATCCACTCGCCCCCCGCGGCCGCGCGCCAGTGACCTGCGGTGGGGGCCGGGTCCGACCTTCGTCGGACCGCCCGGGCGGGACGGGTGCGGCGCAGCCGGTAGCGTCGCGGCGTGCCAGGAACCGCTGCCGCCGTCGGGTCGATGCCCGGCGAGGACCCCCGCGAGGCCGCCCGGACCGTCTTCGGCGAGCTCGGCGACCCCCCGCACGTGCCGCACCTGGCCCAGCTGCCCGCCCGCGGCCCCGGCGCCGACCCGGTGGGCCGCACCGCGGCGCTGCTCGTGGACCTGCCGGTGGACCGGCAGCCCGCCGGCTGGCGGTTCGTCGACGCCCCCGGCCGCGACGCCGCCCGCGCGGGCGCGTTCTGGCGGGCCGACCTCGACGAGCTGGCCGAGGCCGCCGACGGGTGGGCCGGGCCGCTCGCGCTCGCGGTCGTCGGCCCCTGGTCGCTGCTGGCGGCCGTCGAGCTGACCCGCGGGGAGCGGTCCGTCTCCGACCCCGGCGCCCGCCGCGACGTCGTGGCCTCCCTCGCCGAGGGCCTGGCCCGGCACGTCGCGGACGTGCGCCGCCTCGTGCCCGGGGCCCGGCCGGTCGTGCACGTGGAGGAACCCTCGCTCGCCGCGGTCCTGGCCGGGCGGCTGCCGACGCAGTCGGGGTACGGGACGCTGCGGGCCGTGGACCGCGCCGAGGTGCGCGACGGCCTGCGGGACGTGCTGGCCGCGGTCCGGGCCGCCGGGGCCGAACCGGTCGTCCGGCTGCCCGTCGAGGAGGCGCCGTGGGCGCTGGTCCGCGAGGCCGGGGCCGCGGGGGTCGCCGTGGACGTGCGGGCGCTCGGTGCGGCCGGGTGGGAGTCCGTCGCGGCCTGCGTCGAGGAGGGTCTGCGGCTGTGGGCCGGGGTGCTGCCGGTGGACGCGGCCCCGCCGCCGGTGGCCGGGCTCGTCGACGCCGTCCGGGTGCCGTGGCGGCGCGTGGGCCTGCCCGCGACCGGGCTCGCCGACGTCGTCGTGACCCCGGTCGCGGGACTGGCCGGCACCGACCCCGCCGCGGTGCGCGGCCTGCTGACCCGGCTGCGCGAGGCGGCCGCTGCCCTGGAGGAGGCGTCCGGTGACTGACCTGGTGTTCCGCGAGGCGACCGCGGCCGACGTCGCGGCCGTCGTCGCGCTCGTCGAGTCCGCCTACCGCGGGGAGCCCAGCCGCGGCGGCTGGACGACCGAGGCGGACCTGCTGGAGGGGCAGCGCACCGACGCCGCGGGGATCGGCGCGGTCGTCGGCGGCGAGGACTCGGTGCTGCTGCTGGCCCAGCGCGGCGAGGACCTGCTGGGCTGCTGCGAACTGCGCCGCGCGGGGGAGGGCGGGTACTTCGGGACGTTCGCCGTGAGTCCCGCCGCCCAGGGCGGCGGGATCGGCCGCCGGCTCCTCGCGCACGCCGACGCCGAGGCCGTGCGGCGCTGGCGGTCGGCGTTCCTGGAGATGACGGTCATCGCCCAGCGCGGGGACCTCATCGCCTGGTACGAGCGGCTCGGGTTCGCCCGCACCGGGGACCGGAAGCCCTTCCCGTACGGCGACGAGCGGTTCGGGCGCCCGCTGCGCGACGACCTGGAGTTCGTCGTGCTGCGGCGCCCCACCGCCACCCCGGCCCAGGTGCCCTGACCGGGGGTGGCGGCGGTGCGGGTCAGGACAGGTCGGCCTGCACCTCGATGGTGAGGAACTCGTCGTCGTCCGGCGTGCCCTCGGCGCGGCCGGCCGAGAACGGGAAGTTGTTGTCGTTGCCGACGACGATGGTGTGCTCGCCGGTGACGTCGACGCTCTCGATCGTCGTGAACGGGAACGTGAGGAAACCCGACTCCTCGCTGAGCTCGCCCGCCACCCCGTCCGGGTCCGGCACGGCCATGAGGTTCACCAGCTGGGTCTTCAGCGGGTGCCCGGCGGCGTCGGTGACGCTGGTGTCGACGAGGAACACCGCCTTGAACACGGCCGTCGGGCCCTGGCCGTTGTCACGCTCCAGGACGAGGAAACGGTGGTCGTCGACCTGGGTCAGGTCCCCGATCGCGTTGCGCGGCGACTCCATCCGGTAGGTGAACGCCTCGCCGCGGTACCGGTCCTCGACGGTGTCGAACCGGAGCACCCGCAGGTCCTGCGGGTCGTCGCCGGCGACGGGGCCCTCGAGCATCGGGAACAGGTAGCGCCCGTCGGCCGACTGGGCCATGCCCTCGAAACCCTTGCTGGAGGCGAGGTTCGGTTCGGCGGTCCCGAGTTCGGGGTTGTCGGGCGAGGCGACGCCGGGCAGTGGCACCGGTACGTCGATCAGCCGGCCGGCGGCGTCGGTGTGCAGCAGGTACGGGCCGAACTCCTCGCCGAACCAGAACGTCCCGTCGGGGGCCTGGCGGAAGCTCTCGGGGTCGAAGTCGGAACCGGTCAGGCGGCGGTCCTCGCGGGTCAGGTCCCAGGTGACCTTCCGGTACGGGTCGGACAGGGTGAAGCCGCCGGGGGCCACGGCGAGGGTCCCGTCGCCGCTGTCGGTGAGGCGGTGCACGGCGAGCAGGAAGTCGCCGCTGTTGGCCTTCGTGCCGTAGCCGTTGTCCGACAGCACCAGGTAGGAGCCGTCGGGCTGGACGAGGTTGCCGGAGAAGCCCTGGACGGGCTGGGCCTCGAAGGGGACGGGCACCCCGTTGGCGGTCTCGATGCCGGCGCCGCTGG
Source organism: Kineococcus lubricus (assembly GCF_050871965.1). Classification (NCBI taxonomy): domain Bacteria; kingdom Bacillati; phylum Actinomycetota; class Actinomycetes; order Kineosporiales; family Kineosporiaceae; genus Kineococcus; species Kineococcus lubricus. The sequence continues at coordinate 24,081 of NZ_JBJLSK010000010.1, read as the reverse complement.
GCACCGGCTCGCCGAAGGTCAGCGCGGGCAGGACCTGCCGGTCGAGGAGCTTCGCGCTCTGCGCGGGCACGGCGAGGGAGGGGGCGTCGTCGCCCGCGGTGGCGGTCAGGGCCGAGCCGGCGACGGCGGCGGTGGCCAGCGCGGCCGAGAGGGCGAGCGTCCTGCAGGTGCGGGGGGTGATCATGGCGGTGACCGTAGGGTCGCTGAGCGTCCCCTGAGCGTCCTGCCGGTGAACGCTCGTGGGCGCGTGTCGGACCCTCGCGGCAGGATGGGACCCGTGAGCGACGACAGTGCCATCCCCAGCTCCCCGCCGGCCCCGGCGCGACACCGCTGGGAGGAGCTCGTGGCGCGGATCGAGGCCGCGCGCTTCGCCTACTACGTGCGCAACTCCTCGCCCCTGAGCGACGGGCAGTACGACGAGCTGGAGCGGGAGCTGCGCGCGCTGGAGGAGGAGCACCCCCAGCTGCGGACCCCCGACTCGCCCACCCAGACCGTCGGCGGCACGTTCTCCACCGAGTTCGCCACCGTCGACCACCCCGAGCGGATGCTCAGCCTGGACAACGCCTTCACCCTCGACGAGCTGTCCGCGTGGGCGGCCCGGGTGGAGAAGGAGGTCGGCGCGGGCGCGCGGTACCTGTGCGAGCCGAAGATCGACGGCCTCGCGATCGACCTCGTCTACGAGCGCGGCCGGCTCGTGCGCGGGGTCACCCGCGGCGACGGCCGCACGGGCGAGGACGTCACGTACAACGTCCGCACCATCGACGACGTCCCGCAGGAACTCACCGGCGACGATGTCCCCGAGTTCCTGGAGGTCCGCGGCGAGGTGTTCTTCCACCTCGACGGTTTCGCGGCGATCAACGCCGGGCTGGTCGAGGCGGGCAGGGCGCCGTTCGCGAACCCCCGCAACGCCGCGGCGGGGTCGTTGCGGCAGAAGGACCCCCGCGTCACCGCGACCCGCCCGCTGCGGATGCTGGTGCACGGCATCGGGTCCCGCCGCGGCATGGAGAACGCGTCCCAGTTCGAGGCGTACGCCAAGCTCGCCGCCTGGGGGCTTCCGACGTCGCCGCGGGTGAAGGTCGTCGACACCCTGCCCGAGGTCGCCGACTACGTCCGGTACTACGGCGAGCACCGGCACGACGTCGAGCACGAGATCGACGGCGTCGTCGTCAAGGTCGACCAGGTCCCGTTGCAGCGCAGGCTGGGGACGACCTCGCGCGCGCCCCGCTGGGCCATCGCGTACAAGTACCCGCCGGAGGAGGTGACCACGGTCCTGCACGACGTCCAGGTCAACGTCGGCCGCACCGGCCGGGTCACCCCGTTCGCCGTCCTCGAACCCGTGCTCGTCGCCGGGTCCACCGTGAAGATGGCGACCCTGCACAACGCCGACGAGGTCAAGCGCAAGGGCGTGCTCATCGGCGACACCGTCGTGGTCCGCAAGGCCGGTGACGTGATCCCCGAGGTGCTCGGGCCCGTCGTGGACTCCCGCACCGGCGACGAGCGCGAGTTCGTCATGCCCACCGAGTGCCCCGAGTGCGGGACGCCCCTGGCCCGGCAGAAGGCCGACGACGTCGACATCCGCTGCCCCAACTCCCGCAGCTGCCCCGCGCAGCTGCGCGAGCGCGTGTTCCACCTCGCCGGGCGCGGGTCCTTCGACGTCGAGGCCCTCGGGTACGAGGCCGCGACCGCCCTCCTGGCCAGCGGGGTCATCGAGGACGAGGGGGACGTGTTCACCCTCACCGAGGAGGACCTGGCCGCCACCCCGCTGTTCACCACCAAGGCCGGGGCGGTCTCGGCCAACGGCCGCAAGCTCCTGAAGAACCTCGACGCGGCGAAGTCCCAGCCGTTGTGGCGGGTCCTGGTCGGGTTGTCGATCCGGCACGTCGGCCCGACCGCGGCCCGGGCGCTGGCCGAGCAGTTCGGGTCGAGGGGGGGGGGGGGGGGCCGCCCCCCCCCCCCCCCCCCCACCCCCCCCCCCCCGCGGCCCCCCCACCCCCCCCCCCCCCCCCCCCCCCCCCCCCCCCCCCCCCCCCCCCCCCCCCCCGGCCACGGCCGGCCCCCCCCCCCCCGCCCCGGGCCAGGCGGCGGGCGGTGGCGCGGCCGATGCCGCGCGGCGATCCGGCTCCGGTCACGACGACGGTCCGCTGGGTCTTCTCGGTCATGCGCTGATCTCCTCGTGGTGCCGGGCCAGTAGGGAACTGATGTGCTCCCCGGCGCGCAGGGCGGCGGCGGGGCGTTCGTCGTCCGTGACGTCGCGGGTCTCGAGCTCGAGGGCGAGGGCGCCGTCGTAGCCGATCCCGGCCAGGGCGGCGACGGCGTCGTCGAAGTCGACCTCGCCGTTGCCGATGCTGTGGTTGATGTACCCCGGCGCCCCGTCCCGCGCGGGTGTGGCGTCGCGCAGGTGGACGTGCTTGGTGCGGTGCCCGAGGCGCCGCAGGAACTCGCGGGGAGTGGAGCCGGAGGCGACGACGTGGCTGACGTCGAGCACGGCGCCGACGGTGGCGGGCAGCAGGTCGTACAGCGCCAGGGACCGTTCGAGGTCGAAGTTCAGGCGGAAGTAGTGGGGGGCTTCGACCCACAGCTGCAGGCCGCGGTCGGCGGCGAGCTCGGCGGTCGTCGACAGCTCCTCGGCGACGAGCTGCTGGTCGGCGGCGAGGTCGCGGACGGGGTCGTGGTCCTGGCGGCCGTTGGGCAGCACGAGGGCCGTGGCGCCGATGCCCTCGCACAGGTCGAGCAGGCGCTCGGTGTGCAGGCGCCGCTGCGCGTACCCGTCGTGGTCGAGCGGGACGTTGAGGTCGCCGACGTCGCCGTTGACCGAGCGGACGGTGACGCCGGAGGCGCGGACGACGTCGGTGACCTCGCGCACGGCCTCGCGGGTGAGGTCGTAGGGGACGTGGTCGCACACGCCGGGCAGGGCGCCGAGGTCGATGCCGCGGAACCCGAGGTCGGTGGTGGTGCGCAGGGCGGCGGCCAGCGGCAGGTGCCGGAAGGTGATCGTCGAGCAGAGCACGCGATCGGCGTCCAGGGGGTGTGTCGTCACAGCGGGTTCCCTCCGCGTCGAGGCAGAGCTCCACGGTAACTGTCGAACTGTTGACAGTCAACGAGCCCCCCTGCGGGTTCCCCCTCCCGCGCGGCCGGGCGGTAGGTTCCGACGCATGGTCTCCAGCGGCGGTCCCCTCAGCTCCCTGGGCGCCGTCGAGCGCACGACGCGCCGCGAGCAGATCCTCGTCAAGCTGCGCGACGCGGTCAGCACCGGGGTGCTCGCCCCCGGCACCCACCTCGCCGAGATCGAGCTCAGCGAGTCCCTCGGGGTGTCCCGCGGCACGCTGCGCGAGGCGCTGCGCCACCTGCAGCAGGAGGGGCTGCTCGTCCCCGACGCCCGCGGCCGGCTCAGCGTGCGCGTCCTGGACGCCCGCGAGGTGCGGGAGGTCTTCGCCGTCCGCGCCGCGCTGGAGGCCCTGGCCTGCGAGGAGCTGTGCCGCCTGGAGGACCGGTCGGCGGTGGTGGCCGAGCTGCGCGCGCGCCTGGACCGCATGGCCGAGCCCGGCCTGCCGCTGGCCGAGCTCGTCACCCGCGACCTGGAGTTCCACGAGGCGCTGTGCCGGGCCTGCGGCAACGAGACGCTGCTGCAGTCCTGGCTGCACGTCAGCGGCCAGGCGCGGGCGGCGATCACCGCCGCCGGGGCCGACATGGCCCTGGACAACATGGCCGTGGACCGGCACGCGCCGCTCGTCGACATCATCGAGCGCGGCGAGGCCGAGGCCGGCCGGGCGTTCCTGCGCACCCACATGGTCCAGGCGGCCGACCACGTCGCCGCGTCGCTGAGCTGATTCCCCCGACCCCCCTCCCGGGGGAGGGGTGCGTCCCGAAGACCCTCGTCGTGTTGCACTGTTGACAGAGTTCGGCAGCATCCACACACTGGGTCCGCCCGGTCCAGAGTGGGACGGACGGGTCCAATCGAAGGAGATGGACGAGTGACTTCACACCCCTCGGCGCCCGCCACCAGCACGCCGGTCCTGGGTACCCCGCACCGCAAGCGGGTGGCGCTCGGGTCGACCGTCGGCACCACCATCGAGAACTACGACTTCATCGGGTACGGCACCGCGGCCGGCCTCTACTTCGGTGACGTGTTCTTCCCCGAGTCCGACCCCACGACGGCCGTGCTGCTGTCCTTCGCCACCCTGGGCGTCGGGTTCGCCGCCCGCCCGCTCGGCGGGATCGTCGGCGGGTACCTCGGGGACAAGATCGGCCGCAAGCCGGTCCTCATCGGCTCGCTCATCGTCATGGGCCTGGCGACGTTCAGCATCGGCCTGCTGCCCACCTACGCCAGCATCGGCGCGACGGCCGGGATCCTGCTCGCGGTCGTCCGGATCATCCAGGGCCTGGCGTTCGGTGCCGAGTGGGGCGGGGCGATCCTCATGACCTACGAGCACGCCCCCTGGCGGCGCAAGGGCCAGTACGGCGCGATCCCGCAGGCCGGTTTCCCCCTCGGGCTGCTGCTCGCCAACCTCGCCTTCTTCGCCAGCGCCGGCCTGCCCGGGGACTGGGTGTGGCGCGTCCCGTTCCTGCTCAGCGGTGTCCTCATCGTCGCCGGGATCTGGATCCGCCTGAGGATCACCGAGTCGCCGGAGTTCGAGACGGCCAAGGAGAGCGGCGAGATCGCGAAGAACCCGCTCGTCGAGGTCATCCGCTCCGACTGGCGGAACCTGCTGCGCGCGTTCGGGATGCGGATCGCCGAGACCGCCGGGTACGCCGTCGCCATCACCTACCTCACGGCGTACGTGAAGCAGCGCGACCTCGCCACCGCCTCCGACACCATCATGGCGCTCGTGATCGCCGCGCTCCTGGGTTTCCCGGCCACCCTGCTGTGGGGCCGCCTCACCGACCGCGTCGGCCGCAAACCCGTCTACCTGTTCGGCACCGCGCTCATGGTCGTCATGGGCATCCCGCTGTTCCTGCTGGCCAACACCGGGAACCTCGTCCTCATCGTCGTCGCCTTCGTCGTGAGCTTCACGATCTGCCAGAACTCCCTGGCCGGGACGCAGTCGAGCTGGTTCCCCGAGCTGTTCGAGACCGGGACCCGCAGCAGCGGCGCCTCGCTGGCCTACCAGCTGTCGGCCGTCGTCTCCGGGTTCACCGCCTTCTGGGCGGTCAGCCTGTACGAGTCGTTCGGCTGGCACGGCCCGGCCGTCCTGTTCAGCGTCTACGGCCTGATCGGCCTCGTCGCCGCCGCCCTCACCCGCGACACGAACCCGCTGTCGCGCCGCCTGTCCGACGCCGCCGCCGAGCGCGCCGCCCGGGAAGGCGCTGCCGCGCAGACCGTCGCGTCCTGAACCCGTCCCGGACGCGGGCCGGGGGGCTGCCGGGGTTCCCGGCCGCCGCCCGGCCCGTCCCGCGGGGACGACTCAGCGGTGCACGGTGGACATGTCCGGGTAGCGGTCCCCGGCCGTCACCCCCACCGGCAGCACCGCGTCGAGACGGGCGAGGTCCTCGCCGGTCAGCTCCACGTCCAGGGCCGACAGGTTCTCCGCGAGGTAGGTGCGGCGCTTGGTGCCGGGGATCGGCACGACGTCCCCGCCCTGCGCGAGCAACCACGCCAGCGCCACCTGCCCCGCGGTGACGCCCCGGTCGGCGGCCAGGGAACGCACCTCGTCCACGAGCTGCAGGTTGCGCTGGAAGTTCTCCCCCTGGAAGCGGGGGTTCGCGCGGCGGAAGTCGTCCGCGGCGAGGTCGTCGACGCTGCGGATCGCCCCCGACAGGAACCCCCGGCCCAGCGGGGAGTACGGCACGAAGCCGATGCCCAGCTCCCGCACCGTCGCCAGGACGCCGTTCTCCTCGACGTCGCGCGTCCAAAGCGACCACTCGGTCTGCACGGCCGTCACCGGGTGGGTGGCGTGCGCGCGGCGGATCGTGTCGGGGGCGGCCTCGCTGATGCCGAGGTGACGGACCTTCCCGGCGGTGACCAGCTCGGCCATCGCGCCCCACGTCTCCTCCACGGGGACGGTGGGGTCGACGCGGTGCTGGTAGTACAGGTCGACGTGGTCGACGCCGAGGCGCCGCAGGCTCGCGTCGCACGCCGCGCGCACGTACCCGGGGGTGCCGTTGACGCGGCGGGTCCCGTCGGGACGGCGCTCGTTCCCGAACTTCGTGGCGAGCACGACCTCGTCGCGGCGGCCGGCGATCGCGCGGCCGACGAGTTCCTCGTTGGTGAAGGGGCCGTACATGTCGGCGGTGTCGAGGAACGTGCCGCCGGCGTCGAGGAAGGCGCCGATCGTGGCGGACGACTCCTGTTCGTCACCGGCGCCGTAGAACTCGCTCATGCCCATGCAGCCGAGGCCGAGGGCGGAGACGGTGAGGGCGGTGCCGTGGTCGGCGCGGCCCAGGACACGGGTCGGCAGTGTTTCGCTCATGTCGCCGAGCCTGCGCCTTCGAGCGCGCTCGAAGTCAAGCGGGGACGGCCCGCGAGCCCTCGTAGAGCGCGATCTTCACCTCGATCGCCGCCAGGTGGGCGGCGACCTCCGCGAGCTGGGCGCGCACCTGGTCGCGGTGGGCGTGCAGCAGCGTCAGGCGCGCCTCCTCGTTCCCCGCCCCGGCCCGGCACAGGTCCGCGTAGGCCCGCACCCCCCGCACCGGCATCCCGGTGGCCCGCAGCCGCTGCACCATCTCGATCCAGCGCAGGTGGTCCTCGGTGTACCAGCGGCGGCCGGCCTCGTCCCGCCCCGGCGGGTCCACCAGCAACCCGGCCGTCTCGTAGTAGCGCAGGGTGTGCGCGCTGATCCCCAGCCGGTCCGCCGCGTCGGCGATGCCGATCCCCGGCGTCCCTCCTGCTCTCGGCTCGTCCACGGCGCCAGTCTGCCCCCGGCAGCGACCGCGGCGCGCACGGGCGTGGGCCCGGAGCCGCGCGGGCCGGCACGCCTGGACGGCGTGAGCGTCCCCGCCGACGTGGCCTTCGACGTCGTCCACGACCACCCGGACCGGCTGCGGTGGGACACGCTGCTGCGCGAGGCGCACACCGTCGGCTGCGCGCCCTGGCCGGGCACCTCCAGGGTTCGGTGGTGCAGCGGGGACCTCCTGGACCCCCGCCGCACGAACTCGGCTCCGGCTCCTCGGGAGGTGCGGACGGCGATCGTGCCGATCTCGGCCGGTTCTGTGGTCTGATGGCGGTATCGGTGATGCCGTGTTCGTGCGACGTCGGTGCTCAGGCAGCACCCACGTCCCACGGCTTCCGGGCACGTCGCGGTGAGAGGTTCGAGCACGGTTCGGCACCACACTCGCGACGAAGGGCCGCACATGTCACCCACACCCACCCTCGAGGACCTCCCGAGCAGGTTCCGCACGACCGGCGTGGTCGCGGTGCCCGGCACGGAGGAGGACCTGCGGCTCGTCGGGGCGGTGGCTGACGTCGGCCGGCGCCCGGTCGGCGACGGGTCCGCGGTGCAGACCGTCCGTGCCCGGCCGCCGGTGCGGGCGGTCCCCGCGAGCCGGGTGACCCGCTCGCGCAGCGTCCGGGACGAGGACGGTGGAGCCGTCGACGGCGGCGGTGCCGGTGAGGAGAGCGGGGAACCGGCGGCGCAGCTCACCACGGCCGGCGCCACGGGGGACCCGGTCAAGGACTACCTGCGGTTGATCGGCCGGGTGCCCCTGCTGACCGCCGCTTCGGAGGTCGAACTCGCCCAGCGCATCGAAGTCGGTCTGTACGCCGAGGAGAAGCTGCACTCCGGCGGCGACGTCGACCCGGTCCTCAGGCGCGAGCTGTGGTGGATCGTGCAGGACGGCCGGACGGCCGGCGCCCACCTGATCGAGGCGAACCTGCGTCTGGTCGTCTCGCTCGCCAAGCGCTACACCGGCCGCGGGATGCTGTTCCTGGACCTGATCCAGGAGGGCAACCTCGGTCTGATCCGCGCGGTCGAGAAGTTCGACTACACCAGGGGTTTCAAGTTCTCGACGTACGCGACGTGGTGGATCCGCCAGGCCATCACCCGCGCGATGGCCGACCAGGCCCGCACCATCCGCATCCCGGTGCACGTGGTCGAGGTCATCAACAGGCTCGCCCGCGTCCAGCGGCAGATGCTGCAGGACCTGGGCCGCGAGCCCACTCCGGAGGAGCTCGCCGTGGAGCTCGACACGACCCCGGAGAAGATCGCCGAGGTGCGCAGGCACAGCCGCGAGCCCATCTCGCTGCAGGCCCCGCTGGGCGAGGACGGCGCCTCCGAGTTCGGTGACCTCATCGAGGACGCGCGAGCGGTCGACGCCCTGGACGCGGTCACCTCCACCCTGCTGCGCGAGCAGCTGCACTCGGTCCTGGGCACCCTGTCCGAGCGCGAGGCCGGCGTGGTCTCGATGCGTTTCGGCCTGGCCGACGGCCGGCCCAGGACGCTCGACGAGATCGGCAGGGTCTACGGCGTGACCCGCGAGCGGATCCGCCAGATCGAGTCCAAGACGATGTCGAAGCTGCGTCACCCCTCGCGCTCGAGCATCCTGCGCGACTACCTCGACTGACCGGAGCTGAGATGGGCCTGCTCTGCGCCGAGCACCTCCTGGGGGAGGGCTCGGAGATCGAGGCGGTGACGGTCTGGAACGGGCGGGCGGTGTGCCGGGAGTGCCTCACCGCTCTCAGCGACCGCTCGACGACCGACGCGTGGGACGTCGAGGAGACCCGGCAGGACGACGAGCGGCGCACGGTGGACGACCTGCGCCGCTCCCCCCGGCGAGGTCCCCGGTCGTGATCCGGTGACGTCCACGACTGCGCCCGCCCCGCCGGGTCGCGGGAACGGGCGAGGCGTCCCATGCTGGGACGGTGCGCCGGAGCGCACGGCATCGAGAACTGCACCTCCCGGTGATCTCGGCCACGATCCAGGAGTCCGCCGATGGGCCAGCAGACGACCTTCACCATCACCCGCGTCTTCCACGGCGGGGCCGGGGGCGTGACGAACCTGGACACCGCCGCGGCGCTGGAGGTCGACCTGAGGGCCCGGGCGGACCAGCGGGGCATGGTCGTCGACAGCGTCAGCGACGCGCTCGTGCAGCCCGGCCCGGGGGGAGGCTGGTCCCTGATGAGCCGCACCGCGGTCGCGCACCTGCGGAGTTCCTGAGACCGGCACCGCACGATCCCGTCCCCGGGGTCACCCCGGCGCGGGGCCGTGTCGGGGAGGTCCGGTGCGGAACCGTCCAGGACCGCTCACCGGGTCCTCCCCGGCGAGGTGCGGTTCGACGCTGGAGCTGGGTCGCACGACGAGTTCCCCGGTGAACACCCGGGTCCGGCCGGGCTCGTCCGCACCGGCGATCCTGTCGCCGAGCAGCAGGACGGCGGTACCGGCCATCTCGCGGACGGGGAACAGGACCGAGGTCAGGGCGGGTGAACCGTCGCAGGCCAGGTCGTCGTCGACGCCGGTGACGGCGACGTCGTCCGGAACCCGTCGTCCGAGGGTGCGCAGGGCGTGCAGCACCCCCACGGCGGCCTGGTCGTCGACGGCGACGATGCCGTCGAGCGCCGGGTCCGCGCGCACCAGCGCCGTCGTGGCCTCGACCCCGTGCCGGGTCGTCCACCGGGGCAGGGGACGTGCCCGCGCGGCGGGGACGGTGACGCCGAAGCGGCGGGTGGCTCGACGGAAACCCTGCTCGCGCAGGCCACCGCCGGCCCGGCCCGCGCCGCCGACGGAACCGACGAGCGCGAGGCGACGTCGGCCTCGCTGCAGCAGGTGGGTGGTGCACAGGTCCGCCGCACCCGCGGAGTCCACCGCGACGCGGTCCGGGTGGGCGCCGCGGGGCCCGTCGGCCGGCCGGCCGACGGGCAGGTCGGTGAGCAGGACGGCGGGGACCGCCCCGCAGGAGGGATCGTCGCGCGGGTGGGGCGAGGCCAGCAGCAGCGGTGCGCGCCGGTGAGCGGCCGCCGCCAGGAGGTCGGCCTCGACGTCGGCCGCCCCGCTCGTCTCGACGACCACGCTCCGCAGTCCCGCCGATCGGGCGGCGCGGATCAGTTCCCCGGCGAGTCGGCGGTGGTAGGCGCTCACGAGGGTGGGGACCGCCACGGTCACCGGCTGGTGGTTCGCCCCGGTGCTCAGGGACCGGCCCGCGAGGTGGGGGCGGTAGTCCAGTTCCGCCACTGCCCGGTCCACCCGCTCGTGCACTCCCGCCGAGACGCCGGGAACCCCGCGCACCACCTTCGACACCGTGCTGGGCGAAACCCCCGCCGCCCCGGCCACGTCGGCGAGGGTGCAGGGGTGCGCCCGTCCCCGCCCCGTCCGCGTCACCGCGGGCCCGGGCCGGCGAAGAACTCCTCCAGGACGCGGTCGTCCTCGTACCCCAGGTCCAGGGACCTGATCCGCTGGATCGCGTGGAAGCGCACGGCTCGTCCCTCGGTGAGCGGCACCCGTCGCGCGTCCAGGTCCAGGGGCGTCCAGAAGGTGTGCTCGACCCCGTAGTGGCGTCGGGCGGTGACCACGTGGTGCAGGCAGGAGGGCGGCAGGTCCAGCGACATCTCCTCCCGCAGTTCGCGCACCGCCGCGGCCGCGGGTTCCTCGCCGTCCTCGAGGTGGCCGCCGGGCAGGCACCAGCGGCCCGGGTAGGGGATGCCCGGGACGTCGTCGCGCAACTGCAGCAGGACCTCTCCCCGGGGGTTGAGGACGATGACCTGCACCCCTTCGGGATCCCCGTGCGACTCGATCACCGCAGCGCCCCCGAGGATCGGGTGGAGGCGGCGAGGGCGGTGGTGCCCGCCGCGAGGGCGGCCAGGACCCACGGGATCGCCGCGGCGCCGTGAGCCTCGATCACCGCGCCGGTGAGCGGTGCGGTGACCACGGGCCCGGCCAGGGCCGCGGCGAACAGCGCGACCACTCCGCGCCCGTCGGGGCGGCGCGCGGTGTGCCAGGCGACGACCGCGGGGAAGACGGGGGCGAGCAGGAGACCCGTGGCGGCGTAGGCCGGGACCGCGGCGCCGGGGACCGCCGCCACCAGGAGGCCGAGGGTGGACGCACCCAGGGCCAGCAGGAGCAGGCGGCGCGGGTGCAGGCGCGCGACCAGGGGCGCGGCCAGCAGGCGACCGAGGGTCAGCCCGCCCCAGAACAGCGCCACCGCGGTGGCCGCCTGAGCGGGTGAGGCGTCGGTGGTGGCGCGCAGGTGGGTGGTCTCCCAGCCGGCCACCCCGCCCTCGAGGGTGACGTAGCCGAGCAGCACGGCTCCCAGCAGGACGGCCGGGGCCGTGCCCCGGCTCCCGCCGCGCGTCCGGGCGGCGCCGGGGCGGGACCGGGCGACGGCCGGCAGCCGCAGGCGGGAGGTGAGCGCCAGCAGCAGCAGGGCGCCGCCAGCGCACACCCAGAACGGCAGGGCCAGCCGTCCCGGCTGCCACCCGATGAGCAGCGGCACGCCCACCGCGCCGACGCCGAAGGCGGCGCTGACCGCCATCAGGAGCGAACCGCCGCCGTCTCCGGAGGCGGCCAGGACCAGGTTGAGCAGCAGGTCCACGGCGCCGAAGCCGACGCCGACGAGCACGAGGCACCCGATCGCGCCGGCGACGCCGGTGGTCAGCGGCAGCACCGCGCTGCCCAGGGCCACGACCGTCGCCCCCACCGTCAGCGACGTCCGGTCCGGCACGCGGCCCCGCACGGACCCGGCCAGGCCCGCGCCGAGGGTCGCGCCCGCCGAGAACGCCGCCAGCAGGAGGGCCGCGCCGGAGGCGTCGAGGCCGTGGCGCGAGCTCAGGACCGGCAGGGCGGGGCCCAGCGCGCTGCTGAGGGCGCCGAGCACGAGGAAGCCGACCACCCCCGCCACCGCGAGCCCGGCCACCGGGCCGGCGCCGTCCCGGGCGGTCGGGGCGTCCGCTGTGGCGCCGGGTGGTCGTGGGGAGGTCGCGTGGTCGGGCACCCGAGGAGTAGATCGTGCACACTTCGGCACAGTCAAGGCCATTTCGGCATGCGTGAGAGGATCCAGGCATGTTCACGAGGGAACGTCGGCAGGAGGTGCTGCTGAGGCTGCAGCGGGACGGCCGCGTCGAGGTCGCCGCGCTGGCGCAGGAACTGGGCGTCTCCGAGGACACCGTCCGCCGGGACCTGCGCGCCCTGGCCGGCGCCGGGCACCTGCAGAAGACCCACGGCGGGGCCATCGCCCTCGACCCCGCCCGCATGTCCTGGGGCGCGCGCGAGCACCTGGCCGCCGGGGCGAAGCAGGCCATCGGTGTCGCTGCGGCGCAACTGGTCCGCCCGGGCCAGACGATCGTGCTCGACACCGGTTCCACGGTCCTCGGCCTGGCGCACGCCCTCGTGGCCGCACGCCAGGTCCGCCCGCTGACCGTGGTGACCAACTCCGTGGACGTGACGTCGGTCCTCGACGCGGACCCGGCCATCACCGTCCACGTCACCGGTGGGCAGTGGGACGGCCGCTCCCGCTTCCTCACCGGACCCGGCGCCGTCGCCGGGGTGCAGCGGTACCGGGCCGACTGGGCGTTCCTCGGCACCTGCGCCCTGGACCCCGAAGCCGGGGCCACCTCCGTCGACGCCGGCGACGCCGCCGTGAAGGTGGCGATGGCGAACAGCGCCACCCGGGTCGCGGTGCTCGCGGACCGGACCAAGCTGAACACCACCGCCCCCCACCTGGTGCTGACGCCCGGAGCCGTCGACGTCCTGGTCACCGACGTCGACGACGCCGCGCAGCAGTGGCGCTCGCACACCGGCACCGCCGTCGTCGTCGTCGATCCCGCCGCGGGTCCGGGCGCGGGGACCACCGCGCCGACGAGCCGGGACACCGGGACGCGCTGACCCCGGCAGCCGGTACCGCCCCCGGCCCCCGGCGCCTCGTCGGGCAGCACCGCGCCGGACGCCCCACCATCGACCTGTGCGGACCGCAGAACGTCCTGGAGGCCGAGGGCCTGACGACCGACCGGCCGGCGGGGGGCGGGTGAACGCGCTCTTCGACGTCACCGGCCGGGTCGCGCTGGTCACCGGCTCCACCCGCGGCATCGGCCGGTCCCTGGCCGAGGGGCTGGTGCGGGCCGGGGCGACCGTCGTCGTCAACGGCCGTGACCAGGCCGTCGCCGAGGACGTCGCGCAGAAGCTCACCGCCCTGGACGGCGCCACCGGCCGGGCCGTCGCCTGCGCCTTCGACGTCACCGACCCCGCCGCCGTGGAGGCCGCGGTCGCGGGACTGGAGGACGCGGGCACCGCGATCGGCGTCCTCGTCAACAACACCGGCGTGCAGCAGCGCGCCCCGTTCACCGAGTTCTCCGACGCCGACTGGCAGCGGATGCTCGACGTCAACCTGTCCAGCGCCTTCTACGTCGCGCGGTCGGTGGCCCGGCGCATGCGGGCCCGCGGCCGAGGGAAGATCATCAACATCCTCTCCGTGCAGAGCGAGGTCGTCCGCCCCGGAATCGCCCCCTACTCGGCGACCAAGGGCGGGCTGAAGATGCTCACCAAGGGCATGTGCGCCGACCTCGCCGGTTCCGGCATCCAGGTCAACGCCATCGGCCCGGGCTACTTCGCCACCGAGCTCACCGCGGCCCTCGTCGCCGACGAGCAGTTCAGCCGGTGGGTGGAGGGGCGGACCCCCGCCGGGCGGTGGGGCCAGACCGAGGACCTCGTCGGCGCGCTGCTGTTCTTCGCCTCCGACGCCTCGAACTTCGTCAACGGGCAGACGCTGCACGTCGACGGCGGCATGCTGGCGGTCCTGTGAACCCCTCCGTCGTCGTGCACGGCGTGGGCGACCTGCGCGTCGAGGACCGTCCGGTGCGCGAACCCGCCGACCACGAGGCGCTCGTCGCCATCACCCACGGCGGCGTGTGCGGCAGCGACCTGCACTACGTGTCCCACGGCCGGGCGGGGGAGTCGGTCCTGCGCGCGCCCCTGGTCCTGGGGCACGAGGTCGTGGGCGTCGTCGAGCGCGCCGCCGCCGACGGGTCGGGCCCGGCCGCCGGGACGCGCGTCGCCGTCCACCCCGCGGGAACCCTCGACCCCCACGCCCCGCACCCGCTCGGGCGCCCGAACCTCTCCCCGGCCGGGACCTACCTGGGCAGCGCCGCGCACGTCCCGCACACCGACGGCGCCTTCACCGCCCGCTTCACCGTGGCCGCCGGCGCGCTGCGCGTGGTCCCCGACGGGCTGCCGCTGCGCACCGCCGCCCTCGCCGAACCCGCCTCGGTGGCCTGGCACGCCGTCGCCCGCGCCGGTGACGTCACCGGCCGCAAGGTGCTGGTCATCGGCTGCGGGCCGATCGGGCTGCTGATCGTCGCGGTGCTGCGCCGCGCCGGGGCCGGGGAGGTCGTCGTCACCGACCTGCACGCCTCCGCGATCGAGCGGGCGCTCGCCCTGGGCGCGGACCGCGGGATCGTCGCGACCGACGCCGGGGCGATCGCCGCGGTCGGGGCCGACGTCGGTTTCGAGTCCTCCGGTTCCCCCCGGGGTTTCGTCTCCGCCGTCGCCGGGGTGGGTCCGGCGGCCACCCTCGTCCTGGTCGGCCTGCTGCCGCCGGGGGAGGTGCCGGTGCCGATGGCGCGGGCCATCACCGCGGAACTGCGGATCCTGGGCAGTTTCCGGTTCGTCGACGAGATGGGCGACGTGCTGGACGCCCTGGCCGACGGGTCGCTGCGCGTCGACGGGGTCGTCACCCACGAGTTCGGCGTGGCCGACGCGGTGGAGGCGTTCGCGGTGGCCGCCGACCCCACCGCCTCCGGCAAGGTGCTGCTGCGCTGGTGACCCCGGCGATCAAGGAAACCCGAACGGCGATCAAGGAAACTCCGGCGGCGATCAAGGACGCCGCTGCGGGGGTGTCGCTCAGCTGTCCTTGATCGCGGGGTGGGTTTCCTTGATCGTCGTGGGGGTTGCCGGGGCCTGGGTCTGGTCGTCGGGGACCCGGATCCCATCGGGGCGTCCGGCGTGGCGCCGGGTGTTCCAGGCGTGCACCAGCAGCCAGCTCCCGGCGGACACCGCGCCCAGGACCGCGACGTGCAGGACCACCCCGTCCAGCACCGGGAACGCGCTTCTCAGCGGTGCCCGGCCGACGGCCAGAGCCACGACGGCGGCCAGCAGCAGCACGGTTCCTCCGGTCGCCGCGACGACGCCGCGCAGGGTGGGCACGAGGA
Organism: Kineococcus lubricus; assembly: GCF_050871965.1. Taxonomy (NCBI): domain Bacteria; kingdom Bacillati; phylum Actinomycetota; class Actinomycetes; order Kineosporiales; family Kineosporiaceae; genus Kineococcus; species Kineococcus lubricus. Next base: position 9,017 of record NZ_JBJLSK010000010.1, on the reverse strand, counting down.
TCCTCCAGGGGTTCGGGGAGTTCTGCGGACGGGTTTCAGCGGGTGGCGGCGCGGGCGATGGCCTGGGCGTGCCAGCGCAACTGGCTCGCCGCCAGTCGCGCGATGAGCGGCCGCAGCACCCGGCGCAGCAGGGTTGGCCGTCCGGGTGACACCTCCAGGTGCAGCCGGCAGCCGACGCCCACCGGTTCGACCCGGACCCGGGACGTCGACCCGCTCTCGCGGCCCCCGACGCGGAAGCTCCGCCAGGCGATCTCGCGGCCGGGGACGAGGTGGGTGACGACCCGTTCCACGACCACCTCGCGGCGCCGCCCGCGGTAGGTGAGCCGTTCCACCCCGTCGGGTCCGGTGCCGGCCTCGACGCACGCGTCGTCCCACTCCGACCGGCGGCGCACGTCGGAGACGAGGTCCCACACGCGGGCGGCGTCGACCGGGACGTCCTGGACGTGGACGAAACCCGCCCCGTCCGATTCTCCCGCGGTGATCCCGGGGGCGGCCGCGTCCGGCGCGCTCGCCGCGCGCAGCGCGTCCACGTCGGCGCCGAGGTGGGCCAGGACGCGTTCGACGCGGCGGCCCTCGTCGTCCAGCAGCGCGAGCAGCAGTTCGCGGTCGTCGCCGTCGTAGGGGATCCGCTTCATGACCGCCATCGCGCGGTCGTTGAACGGGATCGCCTGCGCTGCGCGGAACGAGGGTTCCGGTCCGTCGGGGGAGGCGGGGGCGGGGACCTGGACGCCGAGGTGGGCCAGGTCGTGCTGCTGCACTTCGGCCACGGCGCGGCGCAGCGCGGGCAGGTCGATCCCGGCGGTGGTGAGCAGGGCGGCGCTGGGGCCACCGGTGACCAGCAACCCCAGCAGCAGGTGTTCCAGGTCGAGTTCGGGGTGGCCCAGGCGTGCGGCCTCCTCCAGCGCTGCGGAGGTGACGTAGCGGGACTGGCGCAGCATCGAACGCCCCTGCCCGCGGTTCCTGCCCCGTCGGAACACCGTCACGACCGTTCCCCCCGTTCGTCGGCGGCGACGTCGCGCAGTCGCCGGGCGTACTTCTTGTGGACGGCCTGGCGGGTCACGCCGAGGTCGGCGGCGATCTCCGACCACGACGTCCCCTGCCGCAGGGCCTGCTCGACCTGGCGCAGTTCCAGGGTTTCCAGCAGCAGCCGCAGCGCCGCCACGGCCCGCAGGCCGCGCGAGGTGTCGCTGGTGTCGGCGGCGGCGCCGGCCAACCGGGTGGCGTCCACGTCGTCAACTTAGGTTGCGCACGGGGTCGTGTCAACCCAGGTTGCGATCAGCCCTCCGTGATCAAGGAAACCCGCGCGGCGATCAAGGACACCCGGCAGGGTGCGGCCCCGGCTGTCCTTGATCGCCGTGCGGGTTTCCTTGATCACGGGGAGAGGTGCGGGCCGGGGTGCCTCAGTTCCTGGTGGCCGGGCGCCCCGCGTGCGCGTCCAGCCAGCCGACCACCTGGCGGGTGACCTCGTCGCGGTTGGTCTCGTTGAACACCTCGTGCCGCGCCCCGGGGTACACCTCCACCTCGACGTCGCGGACCCCCGCCTCCCGGTAGCGCCGGCCGAGCAGGTGCGGGAGTTCGCCCCCGCCGGCGAGCGGGTCGTCGCCGCCGCTGACGACGAGCAGCGCCAGGTCCGGTTCGATGCCGGCCAGTTCCGCGGGGTCGGCGACCCGGGGGGAGGAGAACAACGCCGGCATCACCTCCGGCGCGCTGTCCTGCCCGCACAGCGGGTCGGCGACGTAGGCGTCCACCTCCGCCTCGTCGCGGCTGAGCCACTCGTACCCCGTGCGGTGCTCGAAGGCGGCGTTGAACGCCGACAGGTCCCCGCTGCGGCCCTCCTGCGGGGCCGGCAGGCCCGCGGCGAACACGTCGATCGCGGTGGACCCGCTGAGCACGACGCCGTCGTAGCGCGCGGAGTGGTCCAGCAGGACGCTCTGCAGCGCGAAGGAACCCATCGAGTGCGCGATCACGAAGTGCGGCAGGCCGGGGTGCTGCGCCTCGACGTGCCCGGAGAACCGCACGACGTCGGACAGCAGGCCCGCCCAGCCGCCGGCGCCGAAACTCCCCAGCGGTGTCCGGGCGTCGACCGAGGCCCCGTGGCCGCGGTGGTCGTGGGCCCAGACGTCGTACCCGGCGGCCACGAGTTCCCGGGCCAGCCGGTCGTAGCGCGGAGCGTGCTCGCTGAGGCCGTGCACGACCTGCACGGTGGCCCGGGGCGAGGGGGCGGGCCAGTGGTAGGCGTGGACCTCCAGGCCGTCGGCGTCGGAGGGGAACGTCAGGCTGTCCATGGTCACGTCCTCGTCGTCGGGGGTGGGGCGCCAGCCTAGGGCGGTCCCCCGCCGCGGCCGGGGGACGGCCGGGCCGCCCCGGACGTGCTCCACCGGGCGACGCGGGCGGGGTACCCGGACGCGGGGGACGTCGTCACCGGGGGCGGTCACCGGTCGCTCACCGCGAAGGCCGCGGGGACGCGGCGACCGGCCCAGCGGCTCACCGGCGCCGCGGCGAGGGTGAACAGCACCGCGAGCGCCGCCACCCCCAGCACCGCGGTGCGCAGGCCCCCGGCCCCGGCGAGGAACCCCACGTAGGCGGGCCCGAGCAGGAAACCGAGGTAGGCGGTGGCGGCGACGGCGGAGGTCGCGCGGCCGTGCTGCTCGGGCGGGACGGCGCGCAGGCCGCGGCTGAGCAGGGTCGGGAACAGGGGGGCGGTGCCGAGGGCGGCGACCACGAGACCGGCCAGGGCGATCGGCACGGTGGGGGCCAGGGCGAGGGTGACGCTGCCCGCGACGGCGGTGACGCCGCCGCCCAGCAGCAGCGCGGTGGGGTGGCTGCGGGACAGCGGGGCCAGCGTCAGCCGCGCCAGCGCCGCACCGGCCGCGAACGTCGCGGGTGCGGTCGCGGCCAGTTCCGGCGCCGCCGCGAACCGGTCGGTGACCAGGACGGCGCCCCAGCTCTGGTGGCCGTTCTCGGTGGCGAAGGCGAGGGCGCCGACGACCCCGAGCGCCACCAGGGGCGGCAGCGGCCCGCGGCGCGCGGCCGGGCCGGTGGGGGAGGGCGCGGGTCGGGGTCCGGCGCCGCACCAGGCGACGGCGGCCAGGGCGGTCACGACGGCGGCGCTCGCGGCGAAGGCGCCGGTGAGCCCGGCGCCGGTGCCGAGCAGCGCGCCGGCGCCCAGGCTGGAGGCGACGACGGCGAGGGAGAACACGCCGTGGGCGCGGGTGAGCACGGGGCGGCCGGTGCGGTGCTCGACCTGGCCGGCGAGGCTGTTGGCGGCGACGTCGGCGGCGCCGGAGCAGGCGCCGACCAGCAGGGTCGTGAGGATCGCGGTGGCCGGTCCGCGGGCGCCGGCGGCGACGAGCAGCCCGGCCAGGCCGAGGGCGAGCAGGAGCGCGGCGGCGGTGCGCGGCCCGGCGCGGTCGACGAGCCGGCCGGTGAGCGCCATGGCGGGGGCGGCGCCGGCGCCGACGAAGACGAGGGTGGTGCCGAGCTGGGCGGCGCTCAGGCCGGCCTGGTCGCGGACGGCGGGCAGGGCGGCGCCCCAGGTCCCCCAGAAGACGCCGAAGGCGGCGAAGGCGGAGTGGGCGGCGGTGGTGGTGGACGTTCTCGACGTCATTTGCGTAACGTTACACACATAGGCTGCGGTCGTGCCAGGACGAGTGACCGTGAAGGACGTGGCCGCGCAGGCGGGCGTCAGCGCCATGACGGTCTCCTACGCGTTCAACCGCCCCGGCCGGGTCGCCGAGGACACCCGCCGGCGGGTCCTGGAGGTCGCCGACCGGCTCGGGTACCGGCCCGACCGCACCGCCCGCGCCCTGCGCTCGGGCCGCTCCGGGCAGCTCGGCGTCGTCCTGGGCGAGCACCTGTCCTACGCGTTCGACGACCCGCAGGCGGCGCAGTTCCTCGCCGGCGTCGCCGACGTCTGCGTCGAGGACGACCTCGGGATGGTGCTCATCCCCACCGGGGGGGACAGCGGTGACGTCGACCGCGTCCGGGACGCCGCCGTCGACGCCTACGTCCTGTGGACCACCACGGAGGACGACCCCGTGCTCGCGGCCGTCAGCGCCGGCGGCCGCCCCGCCGCCGTCCAGGGCGGCCCCGCCCGCCCGGGCATCGTCCGCGTCGGGCCCGACGACCGGGCCGCGGCGGCGGCGGTGGCGACGGCCGCGCTCGCCGACGGCGGCACCCCGGTCGTCGTGAGCTTCCCGCTGGACCGTTCCCGCGAGGCCCGGGTGGGCCCGGCGGCCGGGCTGCCCGGGCACGTCCCGTTCCCGGTGACCCGGGAACGGCTGGCCGGGTACCGCGACGCGGTCACCGCCGCGGGCCGGGACTGGGCGACCGTCCCGGTCGCCGTCGTGGAGCGCAACGAGCGTGCGCAGGGGGCGTGGGCCGCCCGCGCGCTGGGCCTGGGCGCGGGGGCCGTCGTCCTGGCGATGAGCGACGAACTGGCCCTCGGCGTCCACGCCGAACTGGGTGGGCGCGCGGCCCGGATCGCCGGGTGGGACGCCTCGGCGGCGGCGCTGGCCGCGGGCGTCGTCTCGGTCACCAACCCGCTGCGGGAGCAGGGGCGGGCGTGCGCGCGGGCCGCCCTGGACCCGTCGGCGCCGGTGCCCGAGGTCGCCTGGGAGGTCGTCGGCTGACGCGACCGTCAGCGCGACGCGGCGGGCGGGCCGCTGCCCGGACCCGCCGCGGACCGCGGGCGAGGCCCTCAGGCGGTGAGGGTGGTGGTGTCGATGACGAAGCGGTAGCGCACGTCGGAGGCCAGGACCCGCTCGTACGCCTCGTTGATCCTCGCGGCGGGGACGACCTCGACGTCGGCGCCGATGCCGTGCTCGGCGCAGAAGTCCAGCACCTCCTGGGTGACGGGGATCCCGCCGATCATCGAACCGGTCAGCGACTTGTGCCCGTTCAGCAGCCCGCCGGGCACGCTCATCGGGCTCGGGGCGACCCCGACGTTGCTCATGGCCCCGTGCAGGTTCAGCAGACCGAGGTAGGCGGCGACGTCGAGGTCCGCGCTGACGGTGTTGACGATGATGTCGAAGGTGCCGGCGAGGGTTTCGAACGTGGCCGGGTCGCTGGTGGCGTAGTAGTGGTCCGCGCCCAGGCGCAGGGCGTCCTCCTGCTTCTTCAGCGACTGCGACAGCACGGTGACCTCAGCGCCCATGGCGTGGGCGATCTTGACAGCCAGGTGCCCCAGTCCGCCGAGGCCGACGACGGCGACCTTCTCGCCCGGGCCGGCGCCCCAGTGCTTCAGCGGGTTGTAGGTGGTGACTCCCGCGCACAGCAGCGGGGCGACCTGCTCGTCCTCGATGCCCTCGGGCACCGACAGGACGAACCCGGCGTCGACGACGACCTGGGTGGAGTACCCGCCCTGGGTGGTGGTGCCGTCGCGGTCGGGGGAACCGTAGGTGAAGACCGTTCCGTCGAGGCAGAACTGCTGCTCCCCGCGGACGCAGTTGGCGCACTCGCCGCAGGAGTTCACCATGCAGCCGACGCCGACGCGGTCGCCGACCCGGCGGGTGGTGACGTCGGGTCCGACGGCGGCGACGTGGCCGAAGATCTCGTGGCCGGGCGTCAGGGGGTAGTCCTGCGGACCCCACTCACCGCGGACGGTGTGGATGTCGGAGTGGCAGATGCCGGCGTACCGGACGTCGATGAGGACGTCGTTCGGGCCCACGTCGCGGCGTTCGACGGTGGTGGGAACCAGCGGTTCCCCGGCGGCGGGGGCGGCGTATGCGGGGACGGTGGTGCTCACGGTGTGCTCGTTCCTGTCGGTGGTCGATCGGTGGGGGTGGTGGTGCGGTGCAGCGTCACCGGGGGTTTCACGGCGCGGGCGGCGCGCTGTACTCCTCGTCGGTGACCGGGGTCGACCAGTGCACGACGGCGTTCTCGTCGTCGCCCTCGTTGATGGCCAGGTGGACCATGAACCGGCCCGGCGCGGCGCCGTGCCAGTGCTCCTCGTCGGCCTCGAACAGGACCCGGTCCCCGGGGCGGATGACCTCCACCGGTCCGCCACGGCGCTGGCACAGCCCGACGCCCTCGGTGACGAAGACGGTCTGGCTCAACGGGTGGCGGTGCCAGTGGGTGCGGGCCCCGGGCGCGAAGCGCACGAGGTTCGCGCTGACCCGGGAGGGGGCCGGTGCTGCGGCGACGGCGTCGATGTGGACGTCGCCGGTGAACCAGGCGGGCGGGCCCTTGACGGTCTGGATCGAGTTCCGCGTGATCTGCACGGTCGTGTCCTTCCTCTGGTCAGTTCTCGGGTGGGCCGGGGGCGGGGCCGGTGGTCCGCCGCGGGCGGGCCACGGCCAGGCCGACCACGGACAGGGTGGTGCAGGCGATCACCAGCACCGCCATCGGCACGGCGCTGCGCTCGCCGCCGAGGCCGGCCAGGGGGGCGGTGAGACCGGCGAACGACCACTGCACGAAACCCAGGACGGCGGAGCCGGTGCCGGGGTGCTCGGGCACCTCGGCGGAGGCCAGGGCTCCGCCGTTGGGGCCGATGAGTCCCGCGGTGGTCATCAGCACGAAGAAGACGACGATCACCAGCAGCAGGGGTGTCTGGAACCACAGCGCCCCGATGAGCATCGCGATCCCCGCGGCCAGGGCCGGGACCTGCCCGAAGACGATGATCCTGCGGGTGGGGACCCGTCCCGCCAGGCGGGCCGCGACGAGTGCCGCGATCGTCATCCCGACGGCGTTGGCGGCGAAGTCGAGGGAGTAGACGATCGGGGAGAGTCCGTTCACGGACTGCAGCACGAACGCCGAGGTGGAGACGTAGGCGAAGATCGCGCCCATCGAGGACCCGGCGACCAGGACGTACCCGACGTAGCGGCGGTTGCGCAGCACCTGGCGCCCGGAGGTGACGACGGCGCGCAGGCCCCCGCCGTGCCGCGCGGCCGGCGGCAGCGTCTCGGGCACCACCAGGAGGACGGCGACCGTCATGGCCACCCCGAGCACGGCGAGGGCCCAGAAGGAGGCTCGCCAGCCCGACAGGTGCAGGATCACCGCCCCCAGCAGCGGACCGGCGACGGGGGCGATGCCGCCGACGGCGGCGATGACGTTGAGGACGCGGACCAGCTGGGCGCCGGAGGCCAGGTCGACGATGACGGCGCGGCCGATGACCATGGCCCAGCCGCCGGCGAAACCCTGCACGGCGCGGGCGACCATCATCACCGCGATGCCCGGGGCCAGCGCGCAGGCGACGGAGGCGAGCGTCATGACGACCACCGCGGCGATCAGCGGCCGCTTGCGGCCGCGCTGGTCCGAGACCGGCCCGCCGATCAGCTGCCCCAGGGCCATCCCGACGAAGAAGGTGGTCAGCGTCAGCTGCACCTGCGTCGCGGCGGCGGCCAGGTCGTCGGCCACGGCCGGGAAGGCCGGGACGTAGGTGTCGGTGGCCAGCGGGGCGATGGCGGTCAGGAAGACCACCGTGGCCACCAGGGCCGCGGCGACCTCGGCCTGAGCGGGTCCGCGCTGCCCGACGGGTGCGTCCGGCGGACCGTCGCCGCGGTGGGTCCGGGGAACGTCCCCCCGCACCGGTACCTCTGCTCCACGCACGCGGACGATCTCCTCACTCGGCTGCGGACTGACCGCTCCGGGGGCCGGAGCGGCGTTGCCTCCAGGCAACACCTCGCGACGAGGTCGCGGGAGTCCCTGCTGGAGCACGTACTGACAGGGCACCCCTCAGCGCGTGGGACCGGGCCGGCGAGGGGTGCCCTGACAGGGCACCCCCACCGGCGACCCGCTCACCTAGCGTGGAACCCGTGGACAACCGGTCTGAGGTGCGCGACTTCCTGATGTCGCGGCGCGCGAAGGTCACCCCCGCGGCCGCAGGGCTGCCCGCGGGGGTGAACCGGCGCGTGGCCGGGCTGCGACGGGCCGAGGTCGCGATCCTGGCCGGGGTCAGCGTCGAGTACTACTCGCGCATCGAGCGCGGCGACATCGCCGGTGCCTCCGCTTCGGTCCTCGACGCCATCGGCACGGCGCTGAAGCTGGACGAGACCGAGCAGGCGCACCTGCTCGACCTCGCCCGGGCCGCGGACGGTGTCCCGGTCTCCCGCCGCGCCCGTCGCCGCACGGACAAGGCCGCCACGCCGAGCCCCTCCCTGCGGTGGACGCTGGAGTCGATCACCGGTGGTCCTGCCTTCGTGCGCAACGCCCGTCAGGACCTCGTCGCGCTGAACGCCCTGGGGCGCGCGTTCTACGCCCCCGCCATCGGGGACGGCGACGGCGTCGCGGGGGGTGCCGGTGCCCGGCCGGTGAACCTGGCCCGCTTCCAGTTCCTCGATCCCGCCTCGCGCGACTTCTACCCCGACTGGGAGGTGTTCGCGCAGATGTGCGTGGCGGTGATGCGCGCCGACGCCGGCCGTGACCCGCACGACCGGGCCATGCAGGACCTGGTGGGGGAGCTGTCGACGCGCAGCGAGGTGTTCCGCCGCCTGTGGGGGTCGCACGACGTCCGCACCCACGGGACCGGCACCAAGCGGTTCCACCACCCCGTCGTCGGGGAGGTGACCCTGGCGTACCAGGAGCTGGCGCTGACCGACGAGCCCGGTCTGACGATGCTGATCTACACGGCCGAGCCCGGTTCGTCCTCCGCCGAGCGACTCGGCCTGCTCGCCTCCTGGGCCGGGACCAGCACCCCCGGCGTGCAGAGCGGTTCCGGCCGCGCGCACTCCTGACCCACCGCGCGACGAGGGGCCGGGACGAACTCGTCCCGGCCCCTCGTCGCATCGACCCGGCTCAGCGCTCGATCTTCTCCAGCTTCAGCATCTTGGTGATGACGCGGTCGAGTTCGTCGTCGCGGAAGATCTTCTTCCAGTCGTCCTTGACGATGGATTCGCGGCCGTAGTCCATGGCGATGAGGCAGGCGTCGGAGAACGGGTTGGACCCGCGCAGCGTGTTGGTCAGCGCGATCTGCACGTGCCCGAACAGCATCGCCTTGGCCGCTTCCTCGGGGACCCCGGCGGTGTGGACGGTCTCGTGCAGGGCGTCCTTGAGCAGTTGCCCGATCATGCAGGCGACGG
>NZ_JBJLSK010000009.1:0-157036 GCF_050871965.1 Kineococcus lubricus | reverse complement strand
ACGGCACCCCGCTGCACACCACGCACGCGCAGAACCAGCGTGACGTGACGGTGACGTTGCCGGCGAGCGGTCTGTACCGCGTCGACCTCAGCGACGACGTCCACTCCGGGTCCCAGCAGCTCACCCTGAGCATCCCCCGCCGCTGACCCGGGGGGACCGGACCACGGCGACCGCCGCCCCCGTGAGGGCGCGGCGGTCGCCGTCGTGGGTCCGGAGGTGCGTCTACGGCTGAGCGGCTGCCGCCCCGATCGCGGCCACCGGCCGCCCGGCCGGCAGCAGCCGCAGCCGCTCGTCCAGCGCGAGCCCGCGCAGGAACACCGAACCGCGGGCCTGGTCCCGCAGCGTCGTGGCGACCGCGTCCAGCAGCGGCTGCCCGACCCCGGCGACCCCACCGGCGAGGACGATGACGGCCGGGTCGAACGTCAGCGCCAGGGTGCGCACGGCCAGCGCGACCCCGCCGGCCCAGCGGGCCAGCACCGCCCCCGCGGCCCGGTCCCCGGCGGCGGCCGCGGCGAACAGGTGGTCGGCCGAGCGCCCCTCGTCGCCGTGCGGCCAGTCCCGCTGGAGGGCCGAACCGGAGGCCACCGTCTCCAGGCAGCCGCGCTGCCCGCAGTTGCACAGGTGACCCGCCGGGTCGAGGGCCAGGTGGCCGATCTCCCCGGCCGCCGACCGGGACCCGCGCAGGAGTTCCCCGCCGACCACGAGCCCGGCGGCCAGCCCGGTGCCCAGCGACAGCAGCGCGAGGTCGCCGTCGGGGGCGAGCAGCGAGTACGCGCCCAGGGCGGCGGCGTTGACGTCGTTCTCCACGACGACGGGGACGCCGCCCACGGCGACGCTGACGAGCCCGGCGAGGTCGACCGGTTCGGGCCCGAAGCCCAGGTTCACGGCGCTGCGCACGGTGCCGTCGGCGGGATCCACCAGACCGGGCACGCCGATCCCGATGCCGTCCAGCAGCGACGGGGCGCCGATCTCCTCGAGGAGCCCGGCCACCACCTCCGAGGCGGTCGTCACGACGTTCTCGACCCCGGCGGGGGTCAGGCGCCGGCCGGTGGCCAGCACCTGGTTCCCCGCCCCGAGGGCGACCCCGTCGATCTTCGTGCCGCCGATGTCCAGACCGATGCGCACGGTCGCGACCTGCGTGAGACCGAGCCCCGTGAGCACGGTCACGGTCAGCTCGCCGCGCGCAGCAGGGCGTGCCGCAGCTCACCGAACTCGGCGAGGCTGTCGGCGAGCCCGCCCGGGCGCGAGCGCAGCAGCCAGCAGGCGCGCTGCTCCTCCAGCAGCCCGTCGAGCTCGGTCAGCAGACCGGGCGCGGCGCCGGCCGCGAAGGAGCCGTCCTCGGCGCGGGCCTGCAGCACCCGCACGGCCAGTTCGCTCAGCCGCAGCGCCTGGGTCAGCTCGCGCACCACGACGTCCCCGTCGGCGGCCGCGGGCTCGGCGGTGCGCAGGTCGGCCAGGCAGGACCGCAGCGACTCCCCGACCGCGGCCAGCGCCTGCGGGGCGGGCACGGCCCACGGCTTGAGCTGGTCCGGCTCGCGCAGCACCAGGCACAGCGGGGAGGCGTTCAGCAGCGGGGTGCCGAGCTGCTGGCACACCTGCCCGGCCCGGACCAGCACGTCGCCGGTGACGCCCGTGGGGTCCAGCAGGAGCCGCTGGGAGAGCACCTCGGCGATGTCGACGTCGCGGTTGTCCTCCAGCGACCAGGACACCGCCCCGCCGAACAGGGCGGGGCCGAAGGCCACGACGGGCGGGTCCCAGTGGCCGTGGTCGCCCCAGGAGGTGTTCAGGTAGCCCTGAGCGGAGTTCTCCAGGCCGACCTCGGCGGCGTCGACCATGTTCGCGACGGCGTTGTCCCACCGGCCCAGCAGGGAGTTCCAGTTGCTGGCGCCGGGGGCCACCCAGAACGGGACGCCGGCGCCGAGCAGCAGCTTGGCGCGGTCGCGGAACCCGTCGCGCAGCGCGGTGACGTCGACGCCGAGCGAGCGCCACTCCTGCACCTGCCCGGGGGAGGCGGCGTCGACGACCTCGGCCAGCAGGGCGGGGGAGTCGTACTGCCACACGACGGGGACGGCCCCGGCGGGGACCTTGTCCATCAGCTCGGGGTGGTCGCCGAAGACGTCGGCCCAGAACTCCACGGTGTAGCCGCGGTCCAGCCAGGGCTGCATGATCGAGGTGACGTACTCGAAGTAGACGGTGCCGAGCCCGACCTCCTCGGCGCGCTGGGCGCTCTTGCCGGTGCCGAGCTCCCACGGTTCGTCGGCGCCGATGTTGACGCGCTTGGTGCGGAAGTGGGGGACGACGTCCTCCAGCAGGCCCTGCACGAACGCCGCGTTCTCCGGGGTGGGTTCCACGGTGCTCGGGGGCCGGTGCTGGCCGCGCATCGAGAACCCGTCCTCGTTCTCGGCGCGCTTGGCGTGCTCGGGGTGCTTGAGGAAGCGCTCCATGTGCCCGAGGGTGTTCTGGTTGCAGACCAGCTCGATCCCGCGGGAGGCGCAGAGGCCGTCGAGCCAGCGCAGGTCGTCGGCGGTGAGCGGGGAGGCGTCCTGCCAGACGGCCTGCTCCCCGGTGAACGCGAACGTGTGCTCGGTGTACAGCTCGAAGGAGTTGATCCGGGCCAGTTCGAGGACCTCGACCCAGCGGGCCAGCGTGCGGCGGGTCGGGACGCGGTCGCGGCTGATGTCGAGCATGAACCCGCGGACGGGGAAGTCCGGGTGGTCGCTCACGTCGTAGCCGGTGGTGGCGAAGTCGCGGTCGGCGCGCAGCTGGTCCAGCGTCGCGAGCCCGTAGCGCAGGCCGGCGGCGTCGGAGTGGGTGACGGTGGTGCCGTCCGGGGAGGTCTGGACCCGGTAGCCCTGGGGCGGGACCGAGGCGTCGAGCACGACGCGCACGGGGGCGTCGGGGGCGGGCCCGCTGCCGGTCGTCGTCGTCATCGACTTCGGGCGGGGGAACGGGGTGACAGGCACGGGGTGCTCCTGATCGTGGGGGAGGGGGTTTCAGCCCTTGACGGCGCCGGCGACCATGCCCTTGGTCATGGCGTTCTGCACGAGGACGAAGACGACGAGGACGGGGACGGCGATGAGGGTGGAACCGGCCATGACACCGGCCCAGTCGGTCTCCTGGAGGTTGGAGGAGAACGTCTGGAGCCAGACCGGCAGGGTCATGCGGTCGCCGGAGGCGAGGACGACGAACGCGAGGGTGTACTCGTTCCAGGCCACCAGGAAGCCGAACACGCCGGTGGCGACCAGGCCGGGGCCCAGCAGCGGCAGGGTGACGCGGAAGAACGCGGTGAACCGGGAGCAGCCGTCGACCGTGGCGGCCTCCTCCAGCTCCACCGGGATCCCGTCGACGAAGCCCTTGAGCATCCAGACGGTGAACGGGACGATCATGCCCATGTAGAGCAGCGACAGCCCCGCGACGGAGTTCAGCAGGCCCCAGCCGTCGAGCATCCGGTACTGGGAGATGAACAGCGCCTCGGCGGGGATCATCTGCACGATGAGCACCGCGATGAGCACGCCGCGGCGGCCGATGAAGGAGAACCGGCTGAGCGCGACGGCGCCGAACAGGGCGGCGACGACGCACACGGCGACCGACAGCAGCGAGGCGGCCAGGCTGAACCCCATGGACGTCCAGAACGCGTCGGAGGTCAGGACCTGCCCGAAGGCGCGGAAGGTCGGCTGCACCGGGGCCAGCAGCGGGGGGCTGGACCGCAGCCGGTCCTCCGGCATGAGCGCGGAGTTGACCATCCAGTAGATCGGGAAGATCCACACGAGGGCGAACACGAGCGTCAGGGCGTTCCACAGCGGCCGCCGCCGGTTCTTCGCCGAGCGGGTGCGGGTGTCGAACAGCGGGGTCCCGGTGGTGCCGGTGCCGGTCGTGGTGGTGGCGGCGGTGGTGGCCATCAGAGGTCTCCCTGCTTCATGAGCGTGCGCATGTACCGCCAGGTCAGCAGCAGGACCAGCAGCAGCATGACGGTCGCCAGCGCCGACGCGATGCCGTACTGACCGCCGCCGATGCCGACCTCGTAGACGTAGGTGCCCAGCAGGTTCGTGGCCCGGTTGTTCCCGGCGACCCCCTGCAGGACGTTGATCTGGGTGAACACCTTCAGGTCCCAGATGATCTCCAGCATCGTGACGAGCAGGATCACGGGGCGGATCATCGGCAGCACGACGTGGCGCAGCCGGGCGAGCCAGCCGGCCCCGTCGAGCTGGGAGGCCTCGACGACCTCCTCGTCGACCTGGTTGAGGGCGGCGTAGGTCATCATCGTGACGAGCGGGACCGAGGTCCAGATCACGGTGGTGGCCGCGATGGCGAAGAACGTCCACTGGTTGCCGGCCAGCCAGGAGAAGTTCTCGAAGGCGTCCAGGCCGATCGAGGTGAGGAACCAGTTCACGAAGCCGTAGCGCGGTTCGGTGAGCCAGATGTAGGAGGTCAGGGCGGAGATCGGCGGCATCGCCCAGGCCAGCACCAGGGTGATCTGGAGGGTGACCCGGAACAGCGGGGACACCTTCTGCAGCAGCAGGGCGAAGGCGATGCCGATGACCATGGTGAGGCCGGCGCTGACCGCGCAGAAGGCGACCGACCGGGCCGTGACGACCCAGAAGTAGGGGTCGGTCAGCACTTCGCGGTAGTTGGCCAGGCCGACCCACTCGGGGGGCTGCCCGAACTGCTGGGCCAGCCCGAACTCCTGGAACGACATGATGAACTGCCGGACCAGCGGGTAGCCCAGGGCCAGGCACACCAGCCCCACCGGCAGGACCAGCAGCAGGTAGGGCGCCGCGAGCGAACCCCGGCGGCGGCGGGGCCGCGCCGGTGGGGACGCCGCGGCGACTCCCGGCGGTGCGGTCGTGAGCTGCTCGGACACCACGTCTCCTCCTCCTGGTCCTGTTGCTCCGGTCAGCCCTTGTTGAGCGCGTCGGCGATGGTCGTGTCCAGCTCGGCGGCCACGGCCTTGACGTCCTCGCCGCGGGCGATGCGGGTCCAGAAGTCGCGCGGGACGTTGTTGCCGTCCAGGACGCCCCACTGCGGGGAGTTCGGGGTGAGGACGGAGTTCTCGATGATCTCCTGGGCGATGGAGCCGGTGGGGCCCTCCAGGGCCGACGTGAACGACGTCCGGCCCGGGATCCAGCCGCCGACGGCGGCCATGTCGGTCATGAACTCGTCGGAGTAGATGAGCTTCAGCAGGGCCTGCGACAACTCCAGGTTGTGGTTGTTGGCGGAGATCCCGATGCTGGACCCGCCGGAGAAGGTGTTGCCGATGCTGCCGGGGGTGAGGCCGGGCAGCGCCATGACGCCCACCTTGCCGGCGTCCCACATCGCCTGGTCGATCTTGGCGGCGGCCACGTTGAGCGCGCTGTAGATGCCGAGCTTGCCCTGGTTGAACAGCTGGTGGGCGGCCTGCACGTTGTCGTTGGAGTCCAGGGCGTACTTGGTGGCGTTGAGCATGAGGTCCTGCACCTGGGTCAGCGCCGCCTGCGACTCGGGGGTCGACAGCGTGCCCTTCCAGGTGTCGCCGTCCTGCTCGGCGTACTGCCCGCCGTGGGTGAACAGCCAGCCCTCGTTGGTGTGCGGGTCGGCGCCGGGCATGTAGATGCCGGAGAACTCCGGGGTGCCCTCGGGGTTGGCCGCGTCCAGGGCCTTGGCGGCGGCGACGAGCTCGTCGAGGCTGGTGGGGACGGCGATGCCCGCGGCGGCGAACAGGTCCTTGCGGTAGTAGTAGACGCGGGCCCCGGCGTACAGCGGGGTGGCGTAGAGCTTGCCCTCCCAGGAGCCGGCGTCGATGAAGCTCTGGATGAGGTCGCTGCCGCCGAGGGTCTCCTCCTGGTCGGAGATGTCGAGCAGGGCCCCCACGGAGGAGAACAGCGCGACCTGCGTGTTGCCGAACTCGACGACGTCGGGGCTCTCGTCCTCGCTGGCCAGGCTGGTCTGGAGCTTGGAGACGATGCCGTCCCACTGCTGCACCTCGACGGTGAGGGTGGCGCCCTCGTTCTGGCTCTCGAAGGTGGTCTTGAGCCAGTCGCGGGTCTGCTCGGGGATGGAGTCCTCCATGAACCAGATCTTCAGGTCCTTGCGGTCGCCCCCGCCCCCGCCCCCGCCGCCGCTGCTGCTGCCGGAGGAGTCGCCGCCGCAGGCGCTGAGGCCGCCGAGGAGGGCGGCGCCGGAGGCGGTGGCGAGCAGGGATCGCCGGGTGAGGTTCATGGTCGGCAGCCTTTCGGTTCGGAGTGCGGTTTCTGGTGCGGCGGGGAGGAGGTGCGGGCGTTCCGGTGGGGGACGCTCTCGACTCGGCCTTGAGTCTTCGCACCCCGATGTGCGGGTGACAAGTGTTAGGACACCTGCTTAACAGGAATGTAACCCTCCCTGCCCATCCAGGGGAAGGGGGCTTGCCGACTCATTCGTCAGTGGGGGAAACTAATGCGGTGACCGTCCCCGCCGTCCCCGCCGTCCGAGGCCCGCGACCGCACCCGACGCCGTGGCGCACCTCGACCCGGGCGCTGCGGCCCAGCGCCAAGGTGCTGCCCTCCCAGGCCCGCGCCCACAACCGCGCGGTCGTGCTGGGGCTGCTCTTCCACGAGGGGCCGGTGTCGCGGGCCGACCTGGCCCGCGCCACCGGGCTGACCCGGGTGACCGTCTCGGAGATCGTCGCCGACCTCCTGGCCGACGAGCTGGTCGCCGAGCTGGGCCTGCGCCCGGAGGGGCGGGTCGGCAAGCCCGCCATGATGGTCGGCCTGCGGACCTCCGACCACCACATCGTCGCCGTCGACCTGCAACGGCTGCCCTCGGCCCGCGTCGCGCTGCTCGACCTCACCGGCACCGTCGTCAGCGAGCAGACGGCCGACTTCTCCGGCCTGCGCGGCGAGGAGGCGCTCACCGCGCTGGAACGCCTGTGCCGCAGCACCGTCGACTCCGCGCCCGGACGGGTCGTGGGGGTCGGCATCGGGACCCCCGGCATCGTCGACGCCACCGGCGGCATCGTGGAGTCGGTCCGGCTGGGCTGGAAGTACCTCCCGCTGGGCCAGCGGCTGTCCGAGGCGCTCGGGCTGGGGGTGCACGTCGCCAACGACGGGGACGCGGCCGCGCTGGCCGAGTTCACCTACGGCGAGGCGTCGTCCTCGGGGTTCATGGCCGTCGCCGTCGGCCAGGGGGTCGGGGCCGGGATCGTCCTGGACGGGCACCTCGTGCGCGGGCACCGCCTGGCCGCGGGGGAGATCGGCCACCTCACGGTCGACCCCCGGGGCGAGGAGTGCCAGTGCGGCCGGCGCGGCTGCCTGGAGACCATCGTCGCCCCCACCTACCTCGCGCGGACGCTCCAGGGCCTCTCGCCCGTCCGCCGCCGCACCGCGCTGCGGGACGCCGGCCGGCGCCTGGGCGCGGTGCTCGCCCCGGTCGTCGCCGCCCTCGACCTGGAGGAGGTGCTGCTCATCGGCCCCGCCGACCTGCTCGACGGCCCCCTCCTCGAGGCGGCCGCCGCGACCGTCGAGGGGACCCTGCTGCCGGCCAGCGGCCCCTCGGTGCGGGTCCGGATGGGCAACCGCGGCGAGGACGGCGTGCTCCAGGGCGCCGCCGCCCTCGTGCTCGCGGGCGAGCTCGGGTTCAGCTGACCCGGGCCCACGCCGGGACGCGCTCGGGGCGCGGGCCGATCCCGATGAACGCCGCGGGCACCGCCGACAGCGCCGGGAACCGGCGCAGCAGGCGCAGCGCGCCGTCGGGGACCGCACCCGCGCGGCCGGCCAGGGCGGGGGCGACGACCCGGCGGTGCAGGACCCGCTGCACGCCCTGCACGACGACGGTGGGGAACCCGCGGCGCCGCTGCACCCGGGCCAGGAGCCGGCGCGGGCGGCGGGACGGGGCCGCGCCGCCGAACGCCCCCTCCCGCAACGGCGCGGCCAGCAGGCGGGCGGTGGCGATCGCGTCCTGCACGGCCAGGTTGATCCCCACCCCGCCCACGGGCGACATCGCGTGCGCGGCGTCGCCGATGCACAGGACGCCCGGGGCCCACCAGCGCCGCAACCGGTCCAGGCGGACGTCGAGCACCTTGACGTCGTCCAGCGACCTCAGCCCGCCCAGTTCCCCGGCCAGTTCCGGCAGCAGCCCGGCGACCCGCTCCCGCAGGTCCTCAAGCCCGCGCCGGCGCAGGTCGGCGTCGGTGCCCTTGGGGCCCAGGTAGGCGACCTGCACGTACCCCTCGCGCGGGATCGGGATGAGCGCCCCGCCCCGCCCGGCCCGCGGCACCAGCGCCTCCGGGGCCCGCCGCCCGGTCGGGACCCGGAACCACCACACGTCGAAACCCACGCCGAACGTGCGCGGCCGCAGGCCCGCGGCCCGGCGCACGACCGACCCGCGGCCGTCGCAGGCGACCACCAGGTCGGCCTCCAGGCGGCCCGGGCCGGCGGGGCCGCTGAACTCGACCCCGTGCACGCGTCCGCCCGAGCGCACCAGGGCGGTCACCTCGTGCTCGCGCAGCAGCGTGAACCCCGGCTCCCGCGCGGCCTGCCCGGCGAGCAGGTCCAGCAGGTCCCACTGCGGCACCATCGCGATGTAGGGGTGGGCCACGCGCAGCCGCCCGAAGTCGGCCAGGACGGCGGTGCCGCCCGCGCCGTCCGGCAGCGCCACCCGCTCCACCCGCGAGTGCGGCAGCGCGTCGAACCGCGCGAACAGGCCCAGGTCGTCCAGCGCGGTGAGGGTCGAGGGGTGCACGGTGTCCCCGCGGAAGTCGCGCAGGAAGTCCGCGTGCTTCTCCAGGACGGTCACCGCCACCCCGGCGCGGGCCAGCAGCAGGCCGAGCACCAGCCCGGCCGGGCCGCCGCCGACGACGGCGCAGGTGGTGCGAGCAGATTCCACCCGGCCATCGTCGCGCCGGGCGGCGCCCGGGCGCCAGGGCCGGGAGCTCGCCGCCCCTACCGTCCGGGCAGGACCGTGGCCAGGCTCGCCAGCGCCCCCAGCCGGTCGGCGCCGGTGGGGAACAGCACGACCTCGTCGAGCCCGGCCTCGCGCAGCTCGCCGATCCGGGTCCGCACCCGCTCCGCCGTCCCCGCCAGCGTCAGGTCGTCGACCCACGCGTCGGGCAGGCGGCGGGTGAACTCGACCGGGTCGCCGGCCGCGTCGCGCAGTTCCCGCAGCTCGGCGGCGTAGGGCGAGTGCGCCACGTGCACGGCGGCGTCGGGCGTCCCGACCCAGACGAGGCCCGGGCGCACGTCGGCGCGGGCGCGGGCGGGGTCGGCGTCCACGGCGGCCAGCTCGTACCCGATGAGGGCGTGGTCCGGGCCGGCGCCGATCTGCGCGCGGGCGGTGCGGGCGTACTCGGGGGTCACGGGTTCGGCCAGCAGCGTGCCGTCGGCGACCCGGCCCGAGACGGCCAGCGACTTCGGGCCGCGCACGCCGGTGACCACGCGCGGGGGAGTGCGCGGCGGGGACTCCAGCCGCACCCCGTCGAGCCGGACGTAGCGCCCCTCGACGGTCACCGTCTCCCCGTGCAGCAGGCGGCGGACGGCGTCGACGTGCTCGGCCAGCGACGTCAGCGGGCTGGCCCCCCAGGCGCCGACCTGCCGCATCCACAGCGGGACGCCGTGCCCCAGGCCGAGGGTGAACCGGCCGGGGAACTGCTCGGCCAGCGTCGCGGCCTCCATCGCGGTGAACGCCGGGTTCCGGGCCGCGGCCGGGGCGATGCCCAGCCCGACGTGGATCCGCCCGGTGACCGCCAGGGCGGCCCCGGCCTGCGCGAAACCCCCGCGGAACCCCAGGTCCTCGATGACCCACAGGCTCGAGAAACCGAGTTCCTCGGCCCGCCGGGCGAAGGGCAGGACGTCGGCGGCGGGCAGGTCGCGGGGCAGGGCCACGCCGGTGCTCACGGTCGGACCACCTCTCGGGTCGGGTTCGTTCGGGGACGGGTGACGGCGCGGGCCGAGCAGCCCGAGACGACGACCACGGCGAGCACGAGCAGGATGGCACCGCGCAGGCCGACGTGCTCACCGACCAGGCCCAGGACCGGCGGCCCGACCAGGAACGCCAAGTACCCGGCGGTGGCGACCGCGCTCACGCGGCGCGCGGCCCCGACCGGGTCGTCGCCCGCCGCCGACAGCGCGACGGGGAAACCGAGGGCTGCGCCCAGACCCCACAGCAGCACCCCGGCGACGGCGAGGGTGATCCCGGGGGCGAAGGACACCAGGGCGATCCCGGCGACGGCGGCGACCGCGGAGACGGCCACCACCGGGGCCCGGCCGCAGCGGTCCAGGACGGGGCCGCCCGCGAAGCGTCCCGCCGCCATCGCCGCGCCGAAGAACGCGTACACCAGCGCCCCGGTCGTGGCGGTGAGCCCGAAACCGTCGACGACGATCAGCGGCAGCCAGTCGCCCGCCGACCCCTCGGCCAGGGCCATGCCCAGGACCACGACCCCGATGGCCAGCGTGCGGGGCTCGCGCCACACCGACAGGAAACCCCCGACGGTCTGCCGCAGCGGGGTGCGCGCGGCGCTGCGCGGTTCCCGGCCGGTGGCGGCCGGCAGGTTCCGCACGAGCCACGCCGTGGCCGCGGCGGTGAGCGCGGCGACGGCCAGCAGGTGCACCGGGACGGGCAGGTCCGCGGCGTTGGCCGCCAGTCCCAGCAGCG
The DNA here is from genome assembly GCF_050871965.1 of Kineococcus lubricus. Classification (NCBI taxonomy): domain Bacteria; kingdom Bacillati; phylum Actinomycetota; class Actinomycetes; order Kineosporiales; family Kineosporiaceae; genus Kineococcus; species Kineococcus lubricus. Next base: position 146,437 of record NZ_JBJLSK010000009.1, on the reverse strand, counting down.
CCCCGGCGCACAACCCGGCGCTGTACGCGCCGTGCAGGCTCGGCACGACGGTCCGGCCCAGGGCCGCTTCGAGCGCGACGCCGTCGACGTTCAGCGCGATCTCGCCCGAGCCCATCCCCACGCCCAGCAGCGCCAGGCCGAGGGCGACGACCGGGGCGAGCCCGAGCAGCGCGCCGACGGCCACGACGAGCGACCCGGCGGCGATGCAGGCCATGCCGGTCCGGATCACCGCCCGCGCCCCGGACCGGGCCACGTACGTCCCGCCGATCGCGATGCCGACCATCGAACCGGCCGACAGCCCGGCGATGACCAGTCCCATCCCGGCCGTGCTGGAACCGGTGAGGTCGCGGATCGCGGGGGTGCGGGACACCCACGTCGCCATCGACAGGCCGGTGCAGGCGAACGCCGTGGTCAGCGCGGCGCGGACCCGCAGGGGGGTGGTGGTCACGGGAAACCCTCCAGGGGGCCGGTGAGCCGCCGGACGGCGGCGCGGACGCGGTCGAGGTCGAAACCCTCGGTGGAGATCCAGCTGTGCAGGACCAGGCCCTCGTACAGGGCGTCGATCATCGGGGCGAGGTCGGCGGGGAAGTGGCGGGCGAGGGAACCCCGGGACCGGTGCATCCACTGCTGCACGAGTTCGCGGTACCGCTCGTCCCGAACGGCCAGGGCCCACAGCTCGGTCTGCAGCACCGTGTCGCGCCGGTGCTCCACGCCCTCCCCGGCGATGATCCGCACGACGCCCTCGCGCGGGTCGCTGCCGGGGGGGAGTTCGGCCAGGACCCGGTCGAACCGCGCGTGCATGGTGTCGGCGAGGTGGGTGAACGCGGCCAGCAGCAGGGCGTCGCGGGTGGGGAAGTGGTACGTCATCGAGCCCAGCGGCACGTCGGCCGCCGCCGCGACGGTGCGGTAGGTCGCGCCCTGGGTGCCGTGCTCGGCGATGACGTCGAGGACGGCCTCGACGATGCGGTCCCGGCGGTCGGGGTCGGTGCGGCGGGCCACGTCGAGGAAGCTATCAGAACGTCCGTACGAACTGGGGAGGACCCGGGCCGACGTGCACCGTCCCGGCGCCCCGCCGATCATGGACCGATGAGGACGCACGAGGACGGCCACTACGAGAGGGCCGGGCACGACGTGCCCAACGCCGAGGCCGAGGTGGCGGACCTGCGCCGGGCGCGCGACCCCGGTGAACCCGGCGCCCAGCACGAACCCGACGGCTACCCCGAGGAGGTCGACCCCCGGCTCGGGCCGTTGCAGGGCCGCGACCCCGGGCTGCTCGGGGACCTGCGGCACCCCGGGGCGCCCCACCGCGAGAGCCACCCCGAGGAGTCCGCCGAGGCGTCCGGGCCACCGGCCTGAGCCGCCGCGGGCCCGTCAACGGCACCGGGCCCCGGACGCGGCTCCGCTAGATTCCCCCGGTGACCTCCACGCGTGCGACGTCCACCCCGTCCGGCATCCGTCGGCCGGTCGAACGGTCCCGCGACCTGGCCCTGGTCGCGGTGTTCGCGGCCCTGGTCTGCGCGCTGGCGCTCACCCCGGGCATCCCCGTGGGGGTCCTCGCCATCCCGATCACCCTGCAGACGCTCGGCGTCATGCTGTGCGGCGCCGTCCTCGGGCCCTGGCGCGGAGCGGCCGCGGCCGCCCTCTACCTGCTCGTGGGCGCCCTCGGCATCCCCGTGTTCGCCAACGGCGCCTCCGGCCTGGCGTCGTTCGCCGGCCCCGGGGCCGGGTTCCTCCTGTCCTACCCCTTCGCGGCGTTCGTCGTCGGCTGGCTCACCCGTGCCGGGACCCGCCGCGGCCGGCCCGCCCTGGGCACCGCCCTGGGGGCCGTCGCCGGCGGCATCGGCGTCGTCTACCTCGGTGGCGTCCCGGGCATGGCGATCGCCGGGAACCTCACCCTGGCCCGCGCCGCCGTGGTCTGCGCCGCCTACCTGCCCGGCGACCTGGTCAAGGTCGTGCTCACCGTCCTCGTCGCCTCCCCGGTGCACCGCGCGTTCCCCCGGCTGAACCGCTGAACGGGTGATCCGGTGCGAAGGGGTCCGGGTCGACGCCGAGGAACGCGTCGTCCTGCACCCGCTGGACCTGGAGCTCACCGACCCCTTCACGGTGCTCGTGGGCCCCAACGGGTCCGGCAAGTCCACCCTCCTGCGCCTGTTCGACGGCCTCGTCCTGCCCTCGGCGGGGCGGGTCCTCGTCGACGGGCTCGACCCGGAGGTCTCCCTGCGCGCGCTGCGCCGGCACGTGGGGTTCGTCTTCACCGACCCCGACGCGCAACTGGTCATGCCGACGGCCGTCGAGGACGTCGCCCTGTCGTTGCGGCGCACCGGGACCCGTGACCGGACCGGCCGGGCCCGGGAACTGCTCGCCGCGGCCGGGCTGGGGGAGCTGGCCGACCGCTCCGTCCGGGACGTCTCCTCGGGGCAGCGGCAGCTGCTGGCGCTGACGACGGTCCTGGCCACCGAACCCGCCGTCCTGCTGGCCGACGAGCCCACCACCCTGCTGGACCTGCGCACCGGGCGGCGGGTCGCCGAGGTCCTGCGCCACCCGCCCGCCCACGTCGCCCAGGTCGTCGTCGCCACCCACGACCTCGACCTCGCCGCCCGCGCCGACCGCGCCCTGTGGATCGAGGACGGCCGGGTCCGCGCCGACGGCCCGGCCGCCGAGGTCGTGGACGCCTACCGGGCCTCGGCCTAGGTGGGTGCGACGTGGGTGTGACGTGGGTGTGAGGAGGGGGCTGGCCGCCCCGCCCCCGCTGCTGGGCCTGGCCGAACCCGGCACCTCGGCCCTGCACCGCGCCGGCCCGGGCGCCAAGCTGCTGGGCCTGGTCCTCGTCGGGGCGGTCGTCGGCCTCGTCCGCGGGTTCGCCCCCGGCTGGCCCGCCGCCGCGGGGTTCACCGCGCTCCTCGCGCTCCTCGCCCTCGCCGCGCGCTCGGCCCGGCTGCGGCCGGGCCTGCTGCGCGCGCAGGTCCGCCGGACGTGGTGGCTGCTGCTCGCCCTCGCCGCGCTGCAGTGGTGGCTGGCCGGCCCGGCGCTCGCCGCGACCGTCGTCACCGGCCTGCTGGGCTGCCTGTGGGCCGCGACGCTGGTGACGGCCACGACGCCCGTCCCGGACCTGCTGGAGGCCGTCGTCCGGGCCCTGGGCCCGTCGCGGCGCGTCGGGGTCGACCCCGAGCGGGTGGGGTTCGCGTTCACGCTGACCCTGACGAGCATCCCCGTCGTGGGGCGGCTGCTCGCCGAGTCGCGCGAGGCGGCCGCGGCGCGCGGGCTGTCCGGCGACCCGCGCGCCCTGCTGGTGCCGACGGTCGTGCGGACCGTCGCGCACGCCGAGCGGCTGGGCGAGGCCCTCGCCGCGCGCGGCCTCGACTGACCACCCCTCGCCGGGGAGCGGGCACCGGTGAATACCTTCCACTGGAAGGTTCGCGTGTAGGCTGGCGCCGCGTCGCGGTCGACGCCACCACTGGTGGCCGGGGCCGCCGGCGCTCCCCGTCCACGGAACGAAGGAGTCTCGAGGTGCCCCGGAAACCCTCCGTGCAGCTGTACTCGGTGCGCGACGCCGCCGAGCAGGACCTGGCCGGTGCGGTCGCCCGCCTGGCCGCGACCGGCCTGACGCAGGTGGAGCCGTACGCCTTCCACACCCGCGCCGCCGAGCTCAAGGACGCCCTCGCCGCGGCCGGGGTCACCGCCCCGTCCGGGCACGCCTCCGTCATCGACGCGCAGAACCCGCGCGAGGTCTTCGAGGCCGCGAACCTCCTCGGGATCACCACCGTCATCGACCCGTTCATCCCCGCCGAGCGGTGGCGGACCGCCGACGACGTCGCGCGGATCGCCGACCGGGTCAACGAGCTCAGCGCCCTGGCGCCCGAGTACGTCCTGGAGTTCGGTTACCACAACCACCACTGGGAGCTCCAGACCTCGATCGAGGGCCGCTCGGCCCTGGAGGTGTTCGCCGACCGGCTCGCCCCCGAGGTCGTCCTGGAGATCGACACGTTCTGGGCCACCGTCGGCGGCGCCGACACCCCGGCGCTGCTCACCGCGCTGGGCGACCGGGTGAGGTTCATCCACGTCAAGGACGGCGCCAGGAGCACCGACACCTCCACGCAGCAGCCCGCCGGCCGGGGGGAGATCGACGTCCGCGCGATCCTCGCCGCCGCCCCGCAGGCCCTGCGCGTCATCGAGTTCGACGCTTACGCGGGGGACGTCTTCGACGGCATCGCCGCTTCCTTCGAGTGGTTGCAGGAGAACGACAAGTGAGCCGTGGTTCTGGTGTGGTCGGTGTCGGGGTCATCGGGGCGGGGAACATCTCGACCCAGTACCTGGAGAACCTGACGAAGTTCCCCGACCTGGAGGTCCGGTTCGTCGCCGACATCGCCCTGGACCGCGCCGCGGCGCAGGCGCAGGCGTTCGGCGTCGCCGCGTCCGGGACGGTCGAGGAACTGCTCGCCCGCGACGACGTGGAGATCGTCGTCAACCTCACCATCCCCGCCGCGCACGCCGAGGTCGGCCGGCAGGTGCTGGCCGCCGGCAAGCACGTCTGGAGCGAGAAACCTCTCGCCCTGGACGCGGAGTCCGGGCTGGCGCTGCTGGCCGACGCCGAACGGCTGGGGCTGCGGGTGGCCTGCGCCCCCGACACCGTGCTGGGCGCCGGGATCCAGACCGCGTTGCGCGCCATCGCCCGCGGCGACATCGGGCAGCCGCTGACGGCGACCACGATGTTCCACGTGCCCGGGCCCGAGGCGTGGCACCCGAACCCCGACTTCCTCTTCGCCCACGGGGCCGGTCCGCTGTTCGACATGGGGCCGTACTACGTGACGACCCTCGTGCACGCCTTCGGGTCGGCCAGCCGCGTCCAGGCCGTGTCGTCGAAGTCCGCCGAGCGCCGCACCATCGCCTCCGGCCCGCGGGCGGGGGAGACGTTCCCAGTCGAGGTGCCCACGCACCACGCCGCCCTGCTGGAGTTCGACGGCGGGCAGTCCGCGCAGTCGACGTTCTCGTTCCAGCACGCCATGCCGCGCATGGGCCTGGTCGAGATCAACGGCACCGAGGGCACGATCTCGCTGCCGGACCCGAACACGTTCGAGGGCGACTCGACCCTGTGGCGCTACGGGCAGGACGAGCCGACGACCCTCACCGCCGTCGGGTCGACGTACGGGCGCGGCTCCGGCGTCCTGGACCTGGCCCGCGCGATCCGCACGGGCGGGACCGAGCGGGCCTCGGGGGCCGTCGCGGCCCACGTCCTGGACGTGCTGCTGGCGATCCGCGACGCCGCCGCGCAGGGTTCGGCCGTCGAGATCACCTCGAAGGTGGCGCCCGTCGCGCCGCTGCCGGAGGACTGGGACCCCGCTGCCGCCACCCTCTGATCTACCCGTGTCACCTGGCACCGGCCCCCTCGCCGCAGTCCCGTGCAGCGAGGGGGTTGTCACGTGTAGATCCGTCTGCGAGGCTCGGTTCGTCCCCGTAGAACGGAGCAGTTCTCCATGGTCACCCTCGGCATGGTCGGCGCCGGTCAGTTCGCCGGTCAGTTCGCCAAGCTCTTCAACGTCCACCCCGACGTCGACCGCGTCCTCGTCACCGACGTCCTGCCCGAACGCGCGAAGGAGCTCGCCGACCGCGAGCACCTCGCCGGCACCTTCGACAGCTTCGAGGCGATGCTCGACTCGCCCGACGTCGACGCCGTCGCGATCTTCACCCAGCGCTGGACCCACGGCCCGCTCGTCGTGCAGGCCCTGCGCGCCGGCAAGCACGTCTACTCCGCGGTGCCCATGGCGATCACCGAGGAGGAGATCACCGAGATCGTCGCCGAGGTCCGCCGCACCGGCCTGTCGTACATGATGGGCGAGACGAGCCACTACAACCCGGCCACGGTGTTCGCGCGGCAGCAGGTCGCCCGCGACGCCTTCGGCCGCGTGTTCTACGCCGAGGGCGACTACGTCCACGACATGGACCTGGGGTTCTACGCCGCCTACCAGTACTCCGGCGGCGAGGACTGGAAGCGGACCGCCAGCTACCCGCCCATGCTCTACCCGACGCACTCCATCGGCGGGGTCCTCGGCGCGATCCCCGGGCACGCCGTCAGCGTGAGCTGCCTCGGCGTCACCGACGACCGCGGCGACGGCGTCTTCGACAAGGCCGTCAGCCAGTTCGGCAACGACTTCTCCAACGCCACCGCCCTGTTCGAGCTGAACACCGGGGCCGTCATGCGCATCAACGAGATGCGCCGCGTCGGGTACCCCTCGCACCTGCGCGAGTCCCGGTTCCGGTACTTCGGGACCGAGGGGAGCTTCGAGCAGCTCGCCACGATCAGCGTGTGGCAGGACAAGCAGGGCGTCACCGACGTCAGCGACCGCATCCACACCCGGCCCTCGATGGCCCACGACGACCCGCGGCTGGCGCACGTCGCCCCCGAGCTGCGCGACGCGTTCGTCTCCGGGTACGCCGAGGTCCACGACACCGCGCGGCTGCCGAAGGAGTTCGCCGGCGTCCCCACCGGCCACGAGGGCAGCCACCACTTCCTCGTCGACGACTTCGTCCGCTCCGTCGTCGACGGCACCCTGCCGCCGGTCAACGCGTGGGTCGCGGCCCGCTACACGATGCCCGGGATCATCGCGCACCGGTCGGCCCAGCAGGGCGGGCAGCGGCTGCCCGTCCCCGACCTCGGTGACCCGCCGGCGTGAACCCGCGCGTCACCCGCGCCGACGTCGCCCGGTACGCGGGCGTGAGTTCCGCGGTCGTCAGCTACGTCGTCAACGGCGGTCCGCGCCCGGTCGCCGAGGCGACCGCGGCGCGGGTCCGCGAAGCGGTCGAACTGCTGGGGTACCGGCCCAACCCGAGCGCGCAGGCGTTGCGGCGCGGGTCGTCCCGGCTCCTCGGGCACGTCGTGCCGGACCTCGGGAACCCGCTGTGGGCGCAGTTCGCGCTCGCCGTCGAGGACGTCGCCGCGGGCCGCGGTTACGACGTGCTGCTGGCCAGCACCGACGGCGGGGCCGAGGCCGAGCACCGGCGCATCGACACCCTCGCCGCCCGCGGCGTCGAAGCGCTCATCGTCACCAGCGTCCTGGCCCGGCCCGACCTGGTGGCCCGTTCCGGCCCCCGGGTACCGCTGGTCCTGCTCAACACGTTCTTCGAGGTGCCGGGGTTCCCCAGCCTGGGGGTCGACGCCTTCGGCGGGGCGCGCGAGGGCACCGCGCACCTGCTCGGCCACGGGTACGGCCCGGTCGGCCTGGTCATCGGCGGCGAGGCGGGGGAGCTGCGCGAACAGGGCTGGCGGGCCGCCGCGCGCGACGCCGGCGCCGGGGAGGGGCCGATCGAGCGCGGGGAGTTCTCCCGGGCCGGCGGGTACGCGGCCGGGACCCGGATGTTCGCCCGGCCCGACCGCCCCCGGGCCGTGTTCGTCGCCTCCGACCTGCAGGCCGTCGGGGTCCTGCGCGCGCTGTTCGAACTCGGGCTGCGCGTCCCGCGGGACGTCGCCGTCGTCAGCTTCGACGGGACGGTCGAGACGGAGTTCACCACCCCGCAGCTGACGACGGTGCGGCAGCCGGTGGCCGCGATGGCCGCGGCCGCCGTCGCCCGCGCCCTGGCCCCGGCCGAGACGCACGACCGGCAGGTGCTGCCCGCCGAGCTCGTCGTGCGGGCGTCCTGCGGGTGCGGGTCCGCGCCCGCGGCGGCCGGCTCCCGCTGAGGAGGCCCGCCGCCCGTCGTCGAGACCGTGATCGTCCCGGCTCAGGTGGTCCCCCGCGCCGTCGATGGTCAGCAGGGAGCACTCGCTCCTGCGTGCACCCGTGCACGTCTCGAGGAGGAGCGACGATGCCTGCAGCACCCGAGAGCGGCCGCCAGCGGTCCTGGATCTCCGACCGCCCGGTCGGAGCACGCATCGGCGCCGGCGTCGCGGTGGGCGCCCTCGTCGCCCTCGCCGTCGGCGGGGTCGCCACGGCCCGCCTGGTGGAGCTGCGGGACACCACCGCGACCACCTACTCCCAGAGCGTGCAGCCGCTGGTGGACCTGGCCGCCGCCCAGCGCGGTTTCCAGGCCGCCCGCGCCCGGGTCGTGGAGTACTCCGCGGCCGGCCCCGAGGTCCGCGCCGACCTGCTGACGCAGTTCGAGGAGAAGTCCGCCGACCTCGCCGAGGGCCTGGACGCCTACGCCCCCGACGCCGCGGACCCCGAGCAGGTGCAGGCGGTGCGTGACGCGCAGGAGCAGATCGACGCCCTCTTCCACGACACCCTCGTGCCCCTGGCCGACGCCGGTGACGTCGCCGGGGCGGCGACGGCCTACCGCGAGCAGATCCTGCCGGTGGTCTCGGCCGGCAGCGACGCCATCGAGGCGGCCGGCCAGGCGGAGGAGGCGCGGGCCAAGGCGCGCACCGACGCCGCGACCGGGTCGGCCCGGTCGGCCCTGGTCCTCGTCCCCCTCGTGCTCCTGGCCGGGCTGCTGCTCGCGCTCGCGGTCGCCGTCGTCGTCGTGCGCGGCATCACCCGTCCCCTGGGGCGCGTCTCGGCCGTCCTGGACGCCGTCGCGGCCGGTGACCTCACCCAGGACGCGGGCATCGACTCCCGCGACGAGATCGGCCGGATGGCCCAGAGCCTGCGCCGCGCCACGACCAACGTGCGCGCCGTCGTGCAGTCCATCACCACCACCTCGGCGGCCCTGGCCGGGGCCAGCACCCAGCTGTCCTCCACGAGCGCCGAGCTGGCCGGCAGCGCCGACTCCGCGGCCACCCAGGCGGGGCTGGTCTCCGGTGCGGCCGAGGAGGTCTCGCGCACGGTGGCCACGCTGGCCGCCGGCAGCGAGCAGATGGGGGCCAGCATCCGCGAGATCAGCGTGAGCGCCGCCGACGCGGCCCGGGTCGCGGAGCAGGCCGTGGACACCGCCTCGGCGGCCGACGAGACGGTCAGCAAGCTCGGGGACAGCTCGCGCGAGATCGGTGACGTCGTCAAGGCGATCACCGCGATCGCCGAGCAGACGAACCTGCTGGCGCTCAACGCGACCATCGAGGCGGCCCGGGCCGGGGAGATGGGCAAGGGTTTCGCCGTCGTGGCCGGTGAGGTGAAGGAGCTGGCGCAGCAGACCGCGCGGGCGACGGAGGACATCACCCGTCGCGTCGACACCATCCAGGCCGACACCGGTCACGCGGTGAGCTCCATCGCGCAGATCCGCGAGGTCATCGCCCGCATCAGCGACTACCAGACGACGATCGCCTCGGCGGTCGAGGAGCAGACGGCGACGACCTCGGAGATGAACGGCAACGTGAGCGAGGCGGCCGGCTCCTCGCAGGACATCGCCCGCAACATCTCCGCCATCGCCGACAGCGCGGCGGCGACGACCCGGGCCGCGGGCCAGACCCGCGCGTCGTCGTCGACGCTGGCGGCGCTGTCGGCGGAGCTCGGTGAGGCGGTGGGCCGCTTCCGCGTCTGACCGTCCCGGCGCCCTCACGGCGCCCGAGGGGACCCGCCCCGCGATCGAGGGGACCCGCCACGAGCCGGGTCCAGCCGTCCTCGACCGGGGGGCGGGTTCCCGCGTCCTGGGGGAACCCGGACGATCCAGGGGGGGGAAACCCTTGACCATCGATCGTGCACGATCTACGGTCGATGACAGGCGCTCACCGCAGAGCCCCGAGGAGGTGAACCAGGTGCCACGCCCCCCGCCCGACGACTCACCGTCCCCACCGCCACCGGAAGGGCTGTCTACGATGACGCTCGTGGACCGGACGACGACGCGACGTTCCCTGGCGCCCAGCCGTCAGATGCTCGCCGACCACGTCTACGACGCCGTCCTCGACCTCCTCATCGACGGTGAGCTGAAAGCCGGTGCGGCGCTGGGGATCGACGCCCTCGCCCGGGAGTTCGGGGTCTCCCAGACCCCCGTCCGCGAGGCGCTCGCCCGGCTGGAGTCCACCGGGCTCGTCCGCCGCACGGCCCTCAAGGGCTACCGGGTCGCACCGGTGGCCACCCCCGAGGAGCTGGTCCGCCTCATGCAGGCCCGGCTCCTGCTCGAACCCGCGCTGGCCGAACTGGCCGCGCAGCAGCTGACCCCGACCGTCCTGGCCGACCTCGAGCGGGCCGTCCACGACCTCGCGACGGCCCCGCTGGGACCGTCGTTCCACGAGTTCCGGCAGTACTGGGAAGCCGACGAGCGCTTCCACCGCATCATCGCCGAGGCGACCGGGAACGAGTTCCTGATCTCCGCCTACCAGGCCCTCGGTGGCCAGATCCAGCGGTTCCGCCTCTTCGGCGGCGGCGGGGTCACCGACTCCGAGCACTGCGTCGCCGAGCACACCCGCGTCCTGCAGGGCCTGCGGACCGGGGACCCGGTCACGGCCCGCGAGGCCATGGCCGCGCACATCACCGAGGCGCGGGACCGCGCGCTCGAGGCGTACGACACGCCCGACGCCGCCCACGCCTGAACCTCCTCCACCACCCGAACCCCCGCCGACCGCACCGCCGCGGTCCCCCACGCCCGGAAGGCGAACCATGAGCACCAGCACTGCTCAGCACCCGGCCCACAACCCGGGCCTGTCCTCCGACACCAACCACTTCCCCCGCTCGGCCCCGAGCGACCCGACCGCCCCGCACGTCGAGACCGCGACGGTCGTCGTCGACGCCTCGAGCGATCGCGGGCCGCTCACCCGGCTGTGGGAGAGCATCGGATACGACGAGATCAACTGGACGTACACCCCGACCGGCCGGCAGTTGCTGAAGACCTTCGGGGAGTTCTCCCCCCGTCCGTTCCTGGTCCGCCCGCACTACGTGTTCTGCTCGGGCACCGGGTTCGGGATCCCGCACTGGGGCAACGGGAACGTCTACCACGAGGACGCCGACGGGAACCCGTTCTACGACTTCACCATCGCCGACCAGACGTACGACGCCATCGTCGAGGCCGGGCACCACGTCCTGGTCGAGCTCGCCTTCACCCCGCGCGACCTGCTGCCGCCGGAGGCCGACGAGCTGGAGGTCGTCCCCAGCCCCACGGTGTACAGCAACTACGAGGCCGGGGCCTGGGCCTACCCCCCGAAGGACTACGGGATGTGGGGCGGCCTGGTCGCCGCGCACGCCCGGCACTGCCTGGAGCGGTACGGCGCCGACGAGGTGCGCGAGTGGCTGTGGGAACTGTGGAACGAGCCGGACATCTTCTACTGGAAGGGGACCCCGCAGCAGTTCTACGACCTCTACACCGTCACCGCCGAGGCCGTGCGCAGCGTGCTGCCCGACGCGAAGGTCGGGGGACCGGCCGTCACCGGCGGCGGGGTCGAGTTCCTGCGCGGGTTCCTGGAGCACACCTCGACGCACGACGTCCCGCTCGACTTCGTCTCCTTCCACACCAAGGGGTCCGCGTTCACCCCGTGGCGCGTCTACGGCCCGACGGGAGCAGCCGCGCCGGAGCAGCAGAACCCGTCTGCGCACAAGATGCTCTACGAGATCCGCCGCATGCAGCGGGTCGTCGCCGAGTTCCCGCAGTACCACTCGCTGCCCGCGATCGTCGACGAGTGCGACGCCGGGGTGCCCGCCCACTACAGCGTCTACGACAACGCCAACTTCGGGTTCCAGAACACCGAGTACTACCCGGTGTTCCAGGTCAAGTTGTTCAAGAAGATCCTCGACCTCAACGAGTCCGAGGCCGTCACCGTCGAGCAGGCCACGTCCTGGAGCTTCTACTTCGAGGGCGAACGGTACTTCGAGGGCACCCGCGCCTTCCTCACCGCCGGCGGCGTCGAGAAACCCCTGCTGAACGCCTACCGGATGGTGTCGCGCCTGGGTGGGCGCCGCCTGGACGCCACCTCGACCGCGATGAGCCCCGTGGAGGACCTCGACGCCGGTGACGGCCGCAGCATGCGCGAGGAGGTCGACGTGCTGGCCTCCACCGACGCCGCGGGCCGGGTGACCGTCCTGGTGTGGCGGCACACCGACGACCAGTACCGCACCGACGACGGTCCGGTCGCCGTCGACCTGCGGGTCGAGGGCCTCACCGGCACGGCGTACTCCGTGAGCCACCACCGCATCGACGCCACCCGCAGCAACGCCCACACCGTCTGGGTCGGGCAGGGCCGCCCGCAGAACCCGACCGCGGAGCAGGTCGCGGCGATGAAGGAGCGGCAGGGCCTGGAGGAGCTCGAACCCGCGCGGACGGTCGAGGTCGACGGGACGTTCAGCGCGGTGGTCGAACTGCCGCTGCCGTCGGTCTCGATGCTCGTGCTGGAACCCCGGTGAGCGCGCCGGAGCTGTCGCCGGCGGTCCGCCTGGCGGACGGCGGGGCGGACGGGGTGGCGGGCGGGGTGGCGGGCGGGGTGGCGATGCCCCAGGTCGGGATCGGGGTCTTCCAGGTCCCGCCGCAGGAGGCCCAGCGCGTCGTCGAGGACGCCCTGGAGCTGGGGTACCGGCACGTCGACACCGCCGCGGCGTACGTCAACGAGGCCGGTGTGGGCGCGGCGCTGCGGGCCTGCGGCCTGCCGCGCGAGGACGTGTTCGTGACCTCGAAGCTGCGCAACGGCGACCAGGGGTACGACCGGGCGCTGCGCGCCTACGACGACACCTGCGCCCGCCTGGGCGTCGAGGCGCTCGACCTCTACCTCGTGCACTGGCCCAACCCCGCGGCCGGGCTCTTCGCCGACAGCTGGCGGGCGCTGCGGCGGTTGTGCGACGAGGGCCGGGTCCGCGCGGTCGGGGTGTCGAACTTCCTCACCGAGCACCTCGACGCGATCGACGGGGTACCGGCCGTGAACCAGGTCGAGCTGCACCCGACGTTCCAGCAGCGCGACCTGGTCCGCACCTGCCGGGAGCGGGGGATCGTCGTCGAGGCGTACTCCCCGCTCGGGCAGGGCGCCGACCTCGACGACCCGGTGGTCCGGGCGGTCGCCCGGGCCCACGGGGCCACCCCGGCGCAGGTCGTGCTGGCCTGGCACCTGCACCTCGGGCACGTCGTCATCCCGAAGTCCGCGCGCCGGGAGCGGTTGCGGGAGAACCTGTCCGCCACCTCGATCCACCTGAGCGACGACGAGGTCGCCTCGATCACCGCGCTCGAACGGGGGCACCGCACCGGCGGTGACCCCACCACCTTCTCGCTCAGCCAGATCCGGTAGGGAGGTCACCCTCGATGGCGAGAACGATCACCCCCACGCCCACCGCAGCGCCCACGGCCTTGGCCGAAGCACCCCGGGCGACCCGGCGCGGGATCGACACGAGACGACAGACGATCTGGATCTGGGCGTTCCTCACCCCGACCGTCGTCCTGTACGGCCTGTACACGCTGTACCCGATCGTCGCCAGCTACTGGTACTCCCTCGTCGAGTGGAACGGGTTCTCCTCGGGCCAGCGGTTCGTGGGCGTCGACAACTACCGGGCGGTCCTGGCCGACCCGGCGTTCTGGGCCTCGGTGAAGATCACCCTGGTGTTCATGCTGCTCGTCGCGCCGGCCCGGATCCTGCTGAGCCTGCTCCTGGCGATGGTCCTGAACTCCCCGAAGCTGCCGCTGCGCAACCTGTTCCGCACCGTGTACTTCCTCCCCGTCGTCACGACGACCGCCATCGTCGGGGTCGTCATGCAGTTCGTGTTCGACCCGGCCAGCGGGCCCTTCACGGCCTTCCTCAAGGCCTTCGGTGCCGAGGTCGGGATCGACTTCCTCGGGGACTCCAGCACGGCGCTGGTCACCGCGGCCGCCGTGTACGTGTGGAAGTTCTTCGGCATCACCATGGTCTACTGGCTCGCGGCGCTGCAGACCGTCCCGACCGAGCTGTACGAGGCCGGGCGCATCGACGGGGCCGGGTCGTTCCAGCTCTTCCGGTACGTGACCCTCCCGCTGCTGATGCCGTTCCTGCTCATCATCACGGTCCTGACGGTCGAGGACACCTTCCACGCCTTCGACCTCATGCAGACCATGACCGGCGGGGGACCGTTCTTCTCCACCGAGATCATCGAGATCTACATCTACCGCTGGGCGTTCAGCGCCTCCATCCCGCAGCTCGGGTTCGCCTCCGCGGCCGCCGTCCTGTTCGGGTTGTTCGTCATGGTCGTCGGGGCGCTGCAGGCGTGGGCGCTCGTCGTGGCCCGGCGCAGCCGGAAGGAGCTGTCGTGAGCACGTCGGTGCCGTCCGCCCCCAGGGGGCGCCGCCTGGCGCAGCGGGCTCCGTGGTGGGGTGTCGTCCTGCTGCTGGCCGTGCTGGCGGTGATCTGGGTCTACCCGTTCGTGTGGATGGTGTCGGCGTCCCTGAAGAGCTCCCTGGAGGTCTTCACCGCCGGGCTGCGCATCGTGCCGGACGAGTTCGCCTGGGAGAACTACTCCCGCGCCTGGACGGACGCCAACTTCGGCCGCTACATGGTCAACACCGTGATCCTCACGGTGTCGACCGTGGTGATCGTCGTGGTCCGGTGCGCCCTGGCCGGGTACGTCCTGGGCCGCTTCCGGTTCCGGGGGCAGCGCATCGTCGTAGGCGTCCTGGTCGCCACCTTGTTCGTGCCGACCGGGTACACGATCATCCCCATCGTCAAGCTGTCGATGGAGCTGGGGCTGCTGAACTCCCTGACCGGGATGGTCCTGGCGCTGTCGGGGGCGGCGAACGTGTCCGCCATCCTCATCTACGCCGGGTACTTCCGGCAGCTGCCGAAGGAGCTCGAGGAGGCCGCGACCGTCGACGGTGCGGGGTTCCTGCGGGTCTTCTTCCAGATCATGCTGCCGCTGTCGATGCCCGTCACGGCGACCGTCGCGCTGCTGACGTTCCTGGCCACCTGGAACGCGTTCTTCCTGCCCCTGGTGTTCTCCTTCAGCGACCCCGACCTGCGGACGCTGTCGGTCGGCATGCAGGCCTTCGTGGGCGAGAACGCCACCGACTGGTCCGGCATGGCGGCGGCCGGGGTCATCTCGATCCTGCCCATCGTGGCGCTCTTCCTGTTCCTCCAGCGGTACTTCGTCGAAGGCATCGCCGGCGCCGTCAAGTCCTGACCACCCGTCCCGCACGACCACTCTCGATGAGGAGAACCGTCATGCCCCAGATCTCCCGCCGCTCGCTCCTCGCCGGTGGCGGCGCCCTGGCCGGAACCTCGCTGCTGACCGCCTGCGGCGGCGGCAGCGGAGGCAGCGGCGCCGGCCCCGGTGCGCCCGTCAGCCTGCGCTGGTGGGACCACTTCAGCGCCCTGCAGAAGTTCCACCGCGACTGGGCCGCGACCGAGTCCACCGACCTCGGCGTGTCCATCGAGTACACGTACAACGACGTCAGCAAGTCCACCGAGGCGCTGCAGCTGGCCAACCAGAGCAAGCAGCTGCCCGACGTCTACAGCAACGTCGTCGGCCTGCCGCTGCCCGCGCTCGTCGCCGAGGGCTGGCTGCACGAGATCGTGCTGTCGGAGGAGGCCAGGGCCGCGCTGCCCGAGGGGGCCTACACCGAGGGCATCACGACCATCGACGGGAAGCTGTACGGCCTGCCGCTGTTCAGCTACCAGCAGTACGCCGCGGCGCACTGGTTCAACGTCGACCTCGTCACCGCCGCCGGTCTGGACCCCGACGACCCGCCCGCCTCCTACGACGACTTCCGGGCGAACCTGCAGAAGGTGAAGGCCGCCGGTGGGGACGCCGCGCCCATGGTGCTGGCCCTGGGCGGGGTGGCCCGCATGCGGGAGCAGATCGACGACCTCGCGCAGGCCGCCGGTTTCCCCGGGTTCCAGGGGATGAAGTACGCGACGGGGGAGTACGCGTACGACGACGACACCTACGTCGACGCGATCGAGTTCTGGAAGGAGCTCAACGACTCCGGGCTGATCCTGCCCGGCTCGGGCAGCCTCACCGTCGCCGATGCCCGGACCCGGTGGGCCTCCGGCGTCGCCGCGTACTTCCCCGACGGGCCGTGGTGCGCCGGGGGAGCCAGGAACGTCGTGCCGGAGTTCGTCGACAAGATGGGCGTCGGCCCGATCCTGACCCCCGACGGCCGGCCCGTGGTGACCTACCGCGGGACGCCCGCCGCGCAGTTCTTCATCGCCGGAAACACCGCGCACCCCGAGGAGGCGACCGCCGTCATCGAGTCCATGACGACCACGGAGTACCAGAAGGGGCTGGCCAGCGGCATGGACCAGCCGCCCTCGGACCTGTCGGTGGTCGAGTCGGCCGACGTCATCGAGCCGTACAAGCAGCTCGCCGTCTGGTTCGCCGAGTCGGTCAGGCGGGCCCCGGAGCCGATCGTCCGCAACCCCGCCGTCGCCCAGGTGCAGGCCGCGCAGAAACCCGTCAGCCCCCACCTGGGAGACATCGTGCAGGGGTACCTCGGCGGGGACGTCACCGACCTGCGCGCCGCCCTGCGCGACCTCAACGGCCGGTTCGACGCCGACCTCGACGCTGCCATCGCGACGGCCGCCGCGGCCGGCGCGGCGGTGACGCGCCAGGACTACGCGTTCCCCGAGTGGGTGCCGGGGCAGGACTGGACGCGCCCGGCCTGACGGGGCCCTGCCTGCCCGGCCCCGCGGTTCACGTCCCGGAGGGGCCGGGCAGCAGGCGTTCCAGCAGTTCCAGGGACCGGCGGACGTCCACGTCCTGCGGGTCCAGCAGCCACTGCACCTGCAGGCCGTCGGAGGCGGCGACGACGAGGGCGGCCGCGTCGACAGGGTCGACGTCGGCGGCGATGCGGCCCTCCCGCTGACCCGCGGCGATCCGCTCGGCGAGCTCGGCGCGGACGCGGGCGAAACGTTCCCGGATGAACCGCCGGGTCAGCGGGTGCTGTTCCTGGAGGGCGTCGGCCATCAGCGTCGAGTACAGCTGCACCAGGCCGGGCACGACGCGGTTGCGGTCGACCGACCGCGCGATGCCCTCCACCGCGCCGTGCTCGGCGTCGGGGTCGGGGGGCAGTCGGCGCTCGTGCTCGCGGTAGGCCTCGACGAGCAGTTCGTCGCGGGAGGGGAAGTAGTGCCGCAGGGCGGCGTGCGAAACCCCGATCGCGTCGCCGACCGACCGCAGCGACGCGCCGTCGACGCCGCGGCTCGCGAACAGTTCGATGGCGTGGTCGAGGATCTGCTGCCGGCGCTCGATCCCCTTGCGGTATGAGCGGCGCTGCTCGGTTCCCTCAGGCACCGGCCCATGCTATGACCTGATCATGACCGATCTCCCCTCCCTGCTCGTCACGGGTTCGGCCGGCGGCCTGGGCCGTGAACTCGTGCCCCGGTTGCGCGCGGCGGGCCACCGCGTCCGCTGCCTGGACCTCCAGCACCCCGAGGGGGCCGGGGCCGAGGCGGTCACGGGGTCGGTGACGGACCCGCAGGTCGTGGAGGCGGCGCTGGCGGGGGTCGACGCCGTCGTCCACCTGGGCGGCATCAGCCGGGAGGCGGCGTGGGCGGACGTCCTGGACACGAACGTCCACGGGACGTGGGTGCTGCTGGACGCGTGCGCCCGGCTCGGGGTGGGCAAGGTCGTGTTCGCCTCCAGCAACCACGCCGTCGGTCTCACGCCCCGGCCGGCCGACGGTTCCGCGCTGCCCGCGGACGCCGAACCCCGGCCGGACAGCTACTACGGCTGGAGCAAGACGGCGGGTGAGTCGTTGTGCCGCCTGTTCGCCGAGCGCGCCGGGCTCGACGTCGTGTCGGTGCGCATCGGGTCGTGCTTCGAGCGTCCCGGCGACGTGCGGGGGCTGGCGACGTGGATGTCGTACGACGACTGCCGCCGGCTGGTGAGCGCGGCGGTGGACCCCGCGGTGACGGGCTGGCACTCGGTCTGGGGGATCTCCCGCAACACCCGCCGCTGGTGGTCGCTGGCCGAGGGGGAGGCCATCGGGTACCACCCGCAGGACGACTCCGAGCGGTTCGCGGAGCAGGTCCTGGCCGACGCCGACCCCGACGAGGTCGTGGACCTCGTCGGGGGCTCGTTCACGGCGAACGCGCTGGGTCGGCCGAACTGAGTCAGGCGCGGGCCGACGCCTTGGCCTGCGCGTAGGAGACGCCGACCTGGCGGGTGATCTCGTCCAGGGCCGCCAGGTTGGTGAGCACGGCCTCGGTGCTGTGCAGCGGGGTCTGCAGCTCCCCGGCGCCCAGGCGCAGCGCGACCTCGACGGCGGTGTGGTGCAGCGCCCCGTGGCCGACGGGCTGGGGGTCGGTCCACCCGATCGTGCGGGTCCCGTCGGCGGAGGTGAGCAGCACGTCGCCGGGCATCATCCACGAGCCGGGCAGGAAGAGGGTGCCCTCGGTCCCGCCGACGGTGGCGGTGGTCGGGGTGCGCGCCTCGAGCGTGGTGTGCAGGGAGCTGCGGGCGCCTCGGGCGTGGGTGAGGACGGCGGCGGTCTGCGCGTTCACCCCCGTGGGGCCGGGCTCGCCGCTGGCGAACACCGACGTCGCCGGGCCCAGGACCCACGTCGCGAACGTCGTCAGGTACGTCCCGAGGTCGAGCAGCGAACCCCCGGCCAGGGCGGGGTCGAGGATGCGGTGCGGGGGGTCGAAGTGCTCGCCGTGGTCGGCGACGACGGTCCGGACGTCCCCGAGCCAGCCGTTCTCCAGGACCTGCCGCACGACGTCGGTGCGGGGCAGGAACGCGGTCCAGTAGGCCTCGACGGCGGCGACCCCGGCGGCGGCGGCCGCGTCGAAGACCTCCTGCGCCTCGGCCCGGTCCAGCGCGAGGGGTTTCTCCACCAGGACGTGCTTGCCGGCCGCGATCGCCTGCAGCGCAGCGCCGCGGTGCAGGTGGTGGGGGAGCGCCACGTAGACGACGTCGACCTGGGGGTCGTCCACGAGCGCCTCGTAGGAGCCGTGCGCGGTGGCGATCCCGGCGGCCGTCGCGAACCGCCGGGCGGACTCGGTGGTGCGCGACCCCACGGCGACGACCTGCTGGTCGGTGTTCGCCCGCAGGGACGCGGCGAAGCGCTCGGCGATCCAGCCGGTGCCCAGCAGGCCCCAGCGCAGGACGGGGACCGAGCGGGGGTCGGGGCGTCGGGAGTCGGGCAGCGCGGTCAGCGAACTGGGGAGAGTCACGGCGACACTGTCTACTAGATCGATCTAGCAGTCAAACGGTACGCTCCGGCCGTGCCCCCCGACCCGCCCGCCGCCGAGCGCCGCCCGACGATGAAGGACGTCGCCGCCCGCGCCGGGGTCTCCCGCGCGCTCGTCTCGATCGTCTTCCGCGACGCCCCCGGAGCCGGGGAGGAGACCCGCCGCCGCGTCCTGCGCGCCGCCGCCGACCTCGGCTACGTCCGCGACCAGTCCGCCCGCTCCCTGCGCACCGGGCGCAGCTACCAGCTCGGCGTCGTCTTCGAGAGCCGCGACGACTTCCACGTCGACCTGCTCGACGCCGTCTACCGCGCCGCCGACGATCGCGGCTACGAGCTCCTGCTCAGCGCCGCCACCCCCCGCCGGACCCAGGACCGCGCCCTGGAGACCCTCGTCGGCGCCCGCGTGCTCGGCGTCGTCGTCTTCGGCGCCCGCCAGGCCCCCACGCTGCCCGAGACCGCCCGCGACCTGCCGCTCGTCCTCGTCGGGCACCAGGAGGACGGCGGCGCCGACCGCCGCGAGGACGTCGTCCGCAGCGACGAGGAGGGCGGCGTCCGCGCCGCCGTGCAGCACCTCGTCGACCTCGGTCACACCCGCACCGCCTGCCTGGAAGCCGTCGACCACCGCGGCGGGCTGGCCCGCGTCCGCGCCTACCGGGCCGCCGTCGCCGACCACGGCCTGCCCGCCCGGGTCCTGCCGTCGGGGTTCACCCAGCTCGCCGGGGCCACCGCCGCGCAACGGCTCCTGGCCGAGCCGGACCTGCCGACCGCCGTGATCGCCGCGAACGACCCGTGCGCGGCCGGTGTCCTGGCCACCCTCACCTCCGCGGGTGTCGACGTCCCCGGGCGGGTCTCGGTGGTCGGGTTCGACGGCACCCGCGACGACGCCATCCGCGCCGTCGACCTCACGACGGTCCGCCAGGACGTCGACGTCCTCGCCGCCGAGGTCGTGCAGCTGCTCGTCGACCGCTCCGAGGGCCACCGCGGTCCCGGGCGCGAGCGCGTCGTCCCCACCCGGCTCGTCGTCGGCGCGACCACCGGCCCCGCCGCCGGCTGATCAGCGCGCCGTCGCGATCGTCCCCACCCCGAAGGCCGTCAGCACCGCCGCGCTCACCCGGTCCAGCGCCCGGGTCACGCGCGGGCGCCGCAGCCACGCCACCGCCCGGGCCGCGCCGTGCGCGAGCACCGTCAGGTACGTCAGCGCGACCGCCGCCTCCACCGCGCCCAGCAGCAGCGTCGCACCCACCCCCGCCCCGGCGGGGACGAACTGCGGGACGACGGCCAGGAAGAACAACCCGACCTTCGGGTTCAGCACGCACGAGACCAGCCCGGACCGGAACGCCACCGGCGCCCGGACCGCCCCCGCCACGACCGGTGCGGCGGCGGCGCGGCGGCGCGCCCAGAACGTGCGCAACCCCAGGTAGACCAGGTAGGCGCCGCCGGCGACCTTGAGCACCTGGTACGCCTGCGCCGACCGCTCCAGCAGCGCCGCCAGCCCGACCGCGACCGCGCTCGCCCACACCAGCGCCCCGACCGCCGACCCCAGCGCCGTCAGCACGCCGGAGCGGGCGCCGTGCAGGCTGTGCCGCAGGACGAGGAACGTGTTCGGGCCGGGGGTGAGTTCCAGCAGCAGGCACAGCGCGCAGAAGGCGAGGACGGCTTCGAGGGTCACCAGCCGACCGTAGCCAGTCGCCGGTGCGGTCGTCGCCGACCGCGCGGCGGACGGTGGTCGCGGGGCGGACGGTTCGCAGCGAAGGGTTGACACCTTCTGGCTACGTTAAATAGCTTATGGGTATTGCCACTAGCTTCAGTCGTCGCCGCCGGCTCCCGGATCCGCGCGACGGTGCCCATCCGCCGAATCGAAGGACTCCCCATGAGCACACCGTTCACCGACGCCGGCATCGTCCCCGTCGACGAGTCGCAGCCGGTCATCACCTACCACCCCGTCACGGTCGACGCCCCGGGCCGTCCCAGCCCCCTGCAGGTCAAGGTCTCCGTGCCGGCCACGGGCAGCGACCTGCCGGTCATCGTCCTCTCCCACGGTCACGGCGCCTCCAACTTCCTGGCCTCCATGAAGGGCTACGCCCCGCTGGTCGAGTTCTGGGCCGCCCACGGGTTCGCCGTCATCCAGCCCACGCACCTGGACGCCGGCGAGCTCGGCCTGCGCGAGACGGAACTCCCCGACGCGCCGCTCTTCTGGTACGACCGGGCGCGCGACGTGCGCCACGTCCTCGACCACCTCGACGACATCCAGGAGCAGGTGCCCGGCCTCGCCGCCCGCGGGCTCGACGCCGAACGGGTCGCCGCTGTCGGTCACTCCCTGGGAGGCATGACCGTCGCGTCCCTGCTGGGCATGCAGGTCGTGGACCCCGCCGACCAGCGCGCCAGGGACCTCTCCGACCGCCGGGTCAAGGCCGGCGTGCTGATCGGCGCTCCCGGGTCCGGTCACGACCTGGCGGACTGGGCCCGCGAGAACTACCCCGTCCTGCAGCACCTGGACTTCAGCACCATGACGGGCACGGCTCTCGTCGTCGCCGGCGACGCCGACCTCAACCCGTTCTTCTCCGAACGGATCAGCTACCGCTCCGACGCGTTCACCCTCAGCCCGGGCCCCGGCAAGACGCTCCTGACCCTCCCGGGGGCGGAGCACATCTACGGAGGCGTCTCCGGCTACGACGCGGCCGAGACCTCGGACGAGAACCCCGAGCGGGTCGCCACGCTCCGGGCCCTCGTGTGGGCGTACCTGCGCAGCCGCCTGTTCGCCGACGACCCCGCCTGGCGCGACGCCCTCGACGCCCTGGCCGACGCCGAGCAGCCCCTGGCCGAGATCGAGGTGAAGTAGCAGCGGTCGCGCGCACCCGCGCCCGCTCCGCCCCGCCGCGACTAATCGTGCTAGTTTGCGGCTAATCCCCGTACCCGTCGCCGGGTGCGGCCACCACACCGATGCGACTGGTCCCGATCATGAGGCTCCCGAACTGCACGAACCCTGCCGCGCGGGCCCACCGTGCCTAGGGCGGGTCTCGACGCCGCCACCGTCACCCGCGCGGCAGCCGAGGTCGTCGACGAGGTCGGCTACGCCGGCCTCACGATGGGACTGGTCGCGGACAGGCTCGGGGTGCGGGCGCCGTCCCTCTACAAGCACGTCGCCGGGCAGGCGGACCTCAGCCGCCGCATCGCGGTGCTGGCGGTCACCGAGATCGGCGACGCCCTCCGCGACGCGATGCAGGGCGAGGCGGAGCGTCAGGCGCTCGAAGCCGCCGCCCACGCGACGCGGCGGTACGCCCGCGAGTTCCCCGGTCGCTTCGCGGCCACCTTGCACAACACGGCGACCGGTCCCGAGGATCCGCTCCACCTCGCGTGGGCGCGGGTCGTGGAATCCCACCTGGCCATCCTGCGCGGGTACGGGGTCGGCGAGAAGGACACGCGGCACGCCCTCCAGATGCTCCGCAGCTTCCTGGACGGGTTCTCCCTGATCGAACCGGCGGGCGAGATGCACACCGAGGACGAGATCGACGCCGGTTTCCGGTGGTTGATCGCTTTCATCGACCGCGGCCTGCGCGAACTGCCCGGCGTCAGGCGAGGAACTCGATCGAGGACGGCGTCGACCTCCACGAGCACGCCCGGCTCGAAGAGGTAGCCGGGCCCGGCGGCCCGTCGGAGTCGCCGGCTGCCCGGACCCGGTGCGGAGGACCTGACGGACGACCGCAGGCTCACTCGCACACCGTGCCGTCGCCGTCCGTGTCCCGGTACCAGTCGTACTCCGGGTCGGTCCCGGCGACGTACGGGCCGTGCCCGGCGGCGTTCGCGTCCCGGCACGACGCGAACCGCGGGTCCGGCCCGTCCCCGGCGGCGCCGGTGGGAGCGGGGGAGGACGCCTGCGCGACGGGCTGGTCCGGGCACGTGTCCAGCACCCGCGCGATCGCGTCCCGCTCGGCCGGGGTCACCCACAACCCGTAGGCCGCCTTCACCGCCACCTGCCGCGCCACGTACGCGCAGCGGAAACCCGTGTTCGGCGGCAGCCAGGTCGCGGCGTCCCCGTCGCCCTTGGCCGAGTTCAGCGGCCCGTCGACGGCGAGGAGTTCCAGGGGGTCGTTGGCGAACCGCGCGCGCCGGTCCGCGTCCCACTGCTGCGCGCCGGTCTGCCACGCGTTCGACAGCGCCACGACGTGGTCGATCTGCACGGCCTCGCTGGTCCCCTCGCCGCGCACGAACGCGACGGTCCCCCCGCCGTACGGGTCGGCCAGGGTCCCGCTCGCGATGACGCAGTCCCGCGTGCCGGGCCGGAACGCGACCGCCGTCAGGTCCCGGGCGAGGACGTCGTTGCGGGTGTCGCACCCGTTGCGGTCGGTGTCGACCCAGCCGTCGCCGAACGCCTCCCGGCTGTACCCCGTCTTCGGGGCGCGCCCCTTCACCGGCAGCGCGGCCAGCTGCTCGGCCGCGGTCCCCGCCGCGGGCGGGTCCGCCGGGACGGGCGCGGGGGAACAGCCGCCCAGCAGCAGCGCCGCGACGGCCCCCGCGACCGCGGCGGCCCCCGCGACGGTCGGTCTGCGGTGCGGCGGGGCGGGAGTGGTCGGCACCCCCGCATCGTCCCCCGGGCGGCCCCCGGACGCGGGACGTGGCCGCGGACGCGTCCGACGGCGCCGTCGTCGACGCGCTCGTCCCGTGAGGCGCCGCCACGTCGCGGCCGTCGACGACGGGAGCGACCGCGAGGTCGACCGCCGTCAGCGCGTCGACGCCGAGAACTCTGCGCTGCGACGGGTACGCCGAGCCGCGGGCCACGGCGACGAGCAGCGTCACGGTCAGCGCCGCCGCCACCGCGGTCGGGGCGCCGGCGAGGGAGTCCCCCAGCGGTTCGCGGTCGTCGACGGAACTCCCGCGGTCCACCCCGTCGTCGGCCCGGCCCGCCTCCACGCCCACCCCCGGCCCGCCAGGGCGCGGGTCGCGCGTCGAAGCAGCGCACCCGGTCGGAGGGGACGACCAGTCCCGTCGGCTCCCGCACCTCGGCCGCCGCGCCCTGCCGACGCCGCACGCCGATCAGACCGACTGCGACGGGCGGAACGACGACACCAGGACCTCCCGGGCCGGTGCGGGGAGTCCCCTCCCCGCGGGAGTCGGCACGTCCGGCGCCCGCCCCGGGCGTCCCGCGGCGCCGTCGGCGGACGGCGCACCGGTCCGGACGTGCGATAGTCGGATGCCCGCTGAAGCCCCCGGCGGCGTTCATCGCGCCCCATCCCCCCGCGAGGAGACGCCTCCATGGACGCAGTCGACCGGGTCGACGCCCCGCGGCCGGCGGCTCTGCCGACCCCGGACGCGGCCCTCGGCCGGCTGACCGCCCTCACCGCCCGGCTGCTGGGGACCCCCGCCGCCCGGTTCCGCCCGCTGCCGGCGCCCGCGGCCACCCCGGACCCCCTGGACACCCTGACCGACCACCTCGCCCCGGGACCGGACGGCCCGCTCGTCGTCCCCGACACCCGCGCCGACGCCCGCCTGCGCCACCTGCCGCCCGTCACGTCCGGGACCGTCGGCAGCTACCTCGGCGTCCCGGTGCGCCACCCGGACGGCGCCCTCGCCGGTGTCCTGTGCGTCACCGACCCCGCGCCGCGCGCGTGGACCGCGGCCGACGTGTCCCTGCTGTCCGACCTCGCCGCCGCCGCCGCCACCGAGCTCGGGCTGGCCGCGCTCGCGGCGGACCTGGAGACGGCCCGGGTGCGTTCGGAGCTGGCGATCAGCGCCGGGGGGGTGGGGACCTTCGACTGGGACCTGGAGTCCGGCACCCTCACGTGGGACGCGAACCTGCTGGAGATGTTCGGCTACGCCGCCGACGACTTCGGCCGCACCATCGCCGACTTCGACCGGCGGCTGCACCCCGACGACCTGCCGCGGGTCCAGGCCGCGCTGCGCACCTCCGTCGAGGGGGTCGGGCAGTTCGCCGCGGAGTACCGCGTCGTGCGGCCCGACGGCAGCACCCGGTGGGTCCGGGCCCGCGGGCAGGCGCTCGCCGACGAGTCCGGGCGCGCCGTCCGGCTCCTGGGGGCGGCCTACGACACCACCGCCGCGCACGACGAGGACGCCCGGGTGGCGCGGGTGCTGGAGTCGATGGGCTCGGCGTTCTTCTCCCTGGACCGGCAGTGGCGGTTCAGCTACGTGAACTCCGAGGCCGAACGGGTCCTGGGCCGTTCGCGCGCCGAGCTCCTCGGCGGCGACGTGTGGGAGCTGTTCCCCGACGCCGTGGAGTCGCCCTTCGAGGAGCACTACCGGGGCGTCGCGGAGTCGGGGCGGCCGGCGACGTTCGAGGCGTTCTACCCGGCGCCGCTGAACGCCTGGTACGAGGTGCGGGCCTGGCCCGACCCCGATGGGGTGTCGGTGTACTTCCTCGACATCACCGAGCGCCGCCGGGCGCAGCGGACCCTGGAGGCGGCGCACGCCGACGCGGCCGCCGCCGCCGAGCGGCTGCGGCTGATCGTCCGGGTGAGCGAGGACCTGTCCTCGACGCTGGAGGTCGAGGAGGCCTACGCGCGGCTGGCCCAGCACCTCGTCCCCGAGCTGGGGGACTGGTGCCTGGTGACCCTGGTGGACGAGGCCGGCGGGTTGCGCGACCTCGGCTGCCACCACGTCGACCCGGCCCGCCGGGACCTGGTGCGGGCCTACCGCGAGGCCCGGCTGACGGCGCTGCTGCCGGACTCCTACCTGTTCCGCGTGTGGCGGACCGGGCGGCCGGTCGCGATCCCCGTGGAGGCGACCGAGGCGATCGCGGCCCAGCTCGACGAGCACGGACCGGCCCGCGACCTCATCGCCGCGCTGGCCCCGCAGGCGTTCGTGTGCCTGCCGGTGCGGGCCCGGGGCCGGACCGTCGGGCTCATCACCCTGTTCCACGACGACTCCGGTGACCGGCTCTCGCCCGAGGACCTGCTGCTGGCCTCCGAGGTCGCCGACCGGGCCGGTCTGGCGCTGGACAACGCGCGCCTGTACTCCCAGCAGCACCGGGTGTCGGAGGGGTTGCAGCGCAGCCTGCTGACCGACCCCGTCCAGCCCGACCACGTGCAGGTCGTCGTGCGGTACCGGCCCGCGGCGCGGGCCGCGCGGGTCGGCGGCGACTGGTACGACGCCTTCCTCACCCCCGACGGGGCGACGGTGCTCGTCATCGGCGACGTCATGGGTCACGACGTCGACGCGGCGGCCGCGATGAGCCAGGTCCGCTCCCTGCTGCGCGGGATCGCCTACAGCACCGGGGGGAGCCCGGCGCGGGTCCTGTCGGGCCTGGACGCGGCCATGCAGGGCCTGGAGGTGGGCACGACGGCGACGGCCGTGGTGGCGCGGCTGGAACTGCTCGAGGACTCCCGCCGGCTGCGGTGGTCCAACGCGGGCCACCTGGGCCCGGTGCTGGTGGGCCCGGACGGTGCGGTGAGCACGCTGGAGGGGGAGCACCCCGAGCTCCTGCTGGGCATCGACCCGGCGGCGTCGCGCTCGGACACCGTGCGCACCCTGCCGGACGGCTCGACGGTCCTGGCGTTCACCGACGGGCTGATCGAGCGCCGCGACCGGCCCCTGGAGGAGGGGCTGCACCTGCTGCACGCCGCGCTCGCCGACCTCGCCGGCGCCTCGCTGGACGACCTCGTCGACGGCGTGCTGCAGCGGATGGTGCCCGGTGAGCACGAGGACGACGTCGCGGTCCTCGCCCTGCGGCTGCACCCGCGCGAGGGCGAGCGGCCGCCCGAGGCGGGCCCGGAGTCGGTGCCCGCGGTGCTGCCGCCCGTCCCCTGACCCGCCGCGGTCCGGCGGTCGGCCCTGGGCTCAGGTGCGGGCGCGCAACCGTTCCAGGCCCACCAGGAGGCTCTCCAGCCCCAGCCGGAAGGCGCGCTCGGACCGGTCCCCGGGCTGGGCGCGGGTGGCCCGCACGGCGCGGGCCAGGCGGGAGCCGGGGTCGGGGGAGTCGGCCCAGACCTCCACGGGCGCGCCCGCGTCGAGCGCGGACCCGAGCACGAAGTCGTCGAGGACGGTGACGGCGTGCAGCAGGTCGTCGTCGGAGAAACCCGCCTCGTGCAGGACGTCGGCGAGGGTCTCGTAGGACGCCAGCGTGGCGGGGTGGCTCACCGTCTGCGCCGTCAGGAGCGGCACGACGGCGGGGTGGGCGGCGAACGCGGCGCGGTACCCCGACGCCCACCGGTCCACGAACCGCGCCCAGTCCTCCCCGGGGACCCGGTCGGTGACCATCCCCTCCTGCGACAGCAGACCCCGGATGCCCTCGACGACCTCCTCCCGCCCGCCCTTGACGTGGTGGTACAGCGAGGAGGTGCCGACCCCGAGGTCCTTGGCCAGCCGGGGCAGGGCCAGCGCGCCGGTCCGGTCGAGCTGGTCGAGCGCGGCCCGGACGATCTGGTCGCGCGAGAGCAGGGGTGTGGTGGGGCGCGCCATCGTCAGGCGGGCTGCTGCTGGGTGATGCAGTGGATCCCGCCGCCGAACGCGAACACGTCGCGCGCGTCCACGGCGACCACCCGGCGGCCGGGGTAGGCGGCCTCCAGCACGGCCGCGGCCTGCGCGTCGCGGGCGTCGTCGAAGGCGCACGCGACGACGACGGAGTTCGCGACGTAGTGGTTCACGTAGGAGTAGTCGACCAGCTCGCCGTCGACCTCGGACGTCTCCGGTGCGGGGATCTCGGTGACCCGCAACGGGTTGCCGCGTGCGTCGGTCGCGGACCGCAGGACCTCCGCGACCTCTCGGCTCACCTCGTGGTCGGGGTGGCCGGGGTCGGCCTGGGTGTGCACCAGGACCTGCCCGGAACTGGTGAACGCCGCGACGATGTCGACGTGCCCGCGGGTGCCGAACTCGCCGTAGTCGGCGGTCAGCCCGCGCGGCAGCCAGATCGCCGTCGTCGTGCCGAGCTGGGCGTGGACCTCGGCCTCGACCTGCTCGCGCGTCCAGCCGGGGTTCCGGTGCGGGTCCAGCTGCACGGTGTCGGTCAGCAGGACCGTCCCGCGGCCGTCGACGTGGAAACCCCCGCCCTCCTGGGTGAGGGGGGAGGAGCTGACGGGGGTCCCGGTGAGGTCGGCGACGGCGCGGGCGGCGCGGGCGTCGTCCTCCCAGCGGGCCCACGACTGCGCGCCCCAGCCGTTGAACACCCAGTCCACGGCGACGGCGGAACCGTCGGCCGCGCGGGCGAACGTGGGACCGGAGTCCCGGAACCAGGCGTCGTCGATCGCGACGTCGGCGAGGTCGACGCGCGGGTCGAGGAGTTCGCGGGCCGCGGCCCGGTCGCCGGGGTTCACCAGGATCGTGACGGGTTCGTGGGCGGCGACGGTGTTCGCGACGGCGCTCCAGGCGCGGCGGGCCCGGGTGAGGTCGGGGCCGCCGGCCTCGCCGAAGGTGGGGTTGGGGGTGGGGAACGCCATCCAGGTGCGCTGGTGCGGCGCCCACTCGGCGGGCATGTGCTGTCCGGTCACGTTCTTCTCCAGCTCAGTTCCGGTGGACGACGGTCCCGGCGACGACCGTCAGGGGGACGGGGGACTGCGCGAACTCGTCGGGGCCCACGACGAGCGGGTCGAGCGCGAACGCGGACAGGTCGGCGCGGGCGCCGGGACGCAGGCTACCGGCCACCCCCTCCAGCCCGGCCGCGCGCGCGGCCTCGGTGGTGTACCCCTCCAGGGCCATCCGGGCGCTCAGCGCCTGCCCGGGCAGCACGGGTTCCTCCTCGGGGCGGCCCGCGGTCCGCCGCAGCCGGGCGTCGGCGATGACCGCGCGCGGGTCGTACGGGGCGACCGGCCAGTCCGACCCCAGCGCCAGCCGGGCCCCGGCCTCGCGCAGGTCGCGGGTGCGGAACGCCCGGTCCGCGCGCACCTTCCCCAGCCGCTGCGACCAGTTGTCGCTGTGGTCGGCCTTCGTGTAGTGCGTGCAGTGGGTGGGTTGCATGCTGGCCGTCACGTCGAGCTCGGCGAACCGGCCGACGAGGTCGTCGGGCAGCGTCTCGATGTGCTCGACGCGGTGCGGGACACGGGGTTGCCGGTCGAGCCCGGCGATCGTGCGCAGGACGTGCCGGACGCCGGCGTCGCCGATGGCGTGGGTGACGGTCGGGACGTCGTGCGCGGCCAGGAACGCGACCGCCTCGGTGTACTCGCGCGGGTCGGGCCAGAACGGGGTGGTCGACTCCCCGTGGGTGTCGGCCTCCTCCAGCCAGGCCGTCCCGCCGTCGACGGTGCCGTCGATCATGAACTTCGCCCCGTCGACGTCCCAGCGGCGCCCGCCGAGGCGTTGCAGGTCGACGACGTGCCGCAGGTGCTCGCGCCCGTGCGCGGGCATGACGAACGGCGCGAACCGCAACCGGACCGGCAGTTCGTGCTCGGCGGCGACGGTGCTCACGAGGTCGCGGGAGTCGCCCTCGAAGTCCATGACGTTCGCCGCGGTGAGGCCGGTGGCCGCCATGCCGCGCAGGATGCCGAGGAACCGTTCGCGGCGCTGCTGCGGGGTGTCGGCCGGCAGGTGCGCGGAGACCAGGTCCATGGCCTCGAGCTCGAGCAGGTGCCCGGTGGGGGTCCCGTCGGCCAGGACGACCTGGGCCCCGGAGCGGAACGGGCGGGCGCCGGTGACGCCGGCGATCTCCAGGGCCCGCGGGGAGACGAGCGCGGAGTGGGCGTCGAACATCACCACGTGCGCCGGGACGTCGGGCCCGAGCGCGTCCACCAGCGGCGCGTGGGTGATCGGCGCCCCCTCGAAGGCGTTGGGGTCCAGGCCCCAGCCGCGGACCCAGCTCCCGCGCGGCAGGTTCCGGGCCCCGGCGCGCAGCGCCCGGACGAGGTCGTCGCGGGTGCGCACGCCCGACAGGTCGGTCCCGGCGGTGAGGTCGACGCCCATGACGGGGTGGGTGTGGCCGTCGACCAGGCCGGGGGTGAGGGTGGCCCGCCCGAGGTCGACGACCTCGGTGCCCTTCCCGCGCCAGCCGGCGACGTCGGCGCGGTCACCGACGGCCGTCACGGTGCCGTCGGTGATCGCGACGGCCTGCGCGGTGGGCCGGGCGGGGTCGAGGGTGTGGACGGTGTCGGCGACGACGACGAGCTGGGGGGCCGGGTGGGACGTCACGGGTTTCCTCCGATGCGGGTGTACAGGTCGGGGCGGCGGGCGCGCAGCACCCGGGCGAGGACGACGCCGACCCCGAACACGAGCGGGACCAGGACGACGAGCACCGCGTTGGTGCCCGTGCCCGCACCGGTCAGCAGGCCGATGTTGCGGATCAGCACGACCAGCGCGGCGCCGAGCAGCACCGTGGCGGCCAGCGCGGTCCAGCGCACCAGCGGGTGCACCGAGCGGTGGCGGCGCAGGTGGGCGACGACCGCGACGGAGGTCACGGCCTGCAGCAGCAGCACCCCGATGGCGCCGGGGGTGTTCACCAGCAGCACCAGCTGCCGGTAGGGGTCGGCGCCGACGAGGGCGAACCCGGCGACGACGGCGGCCGCGAGCAGGGTCTGGAGCGTGCCGGCGCGGGCGGGGGAGGCGAAGCGGGGGTGGGTGCGGGCCAGACCGGCCGGCAGCAGGCCGTCCCGGGCGAGGGTGAAGGTGTACCGGTTGGCGGCGTTGTGGAACGCGGTCTGCGAGGCCATGACGCTGGTCAGCACGAACACGTCCATCAGGTGGGCGGCCCACGGGCCGACGTAGGTCCCGATGACGGTGAAGAACAGCCCCACCGGGTCGGCGCCGGCGACGGCGACCGCGTCGGCGTCCCCGACGGCCTGCACGACGGCCCACACGACGACGGCGTAGAACAGCCCGAGGAAGGCGACGGCGGCGTAGGTGGCGCGCGGGATGGACCGGTCGGGGTCGCGCGCCTCGCGGCGGTACAGCGCGGTGGACTCGAAACCGGCGAACGCGGCGAAGCAGAAACCCAGGACGCCGAGCAGACCGGGGTGGGACAGGGCGCTGGGGGTGAACGTCGTCAGGTGCAGGCCGTCGTGGCCGCCGTGGGCGACGACGCCGACGACGAGCAGGGCGAGGATCGCGGTCTCGGCGGCCAGCAGCACCCCCAGGACCTTCGCCCCCACGTCGATGCCGCGCCGGCCCAGCGCCCACACCACGGCGATCGCGGCGAGGGCGAACACCCACCAGGGCAGCTCGATCCCGGTGGACCGGGCGCAGGCGGCCTGGAACTGCACGCCCAGCAGGCCGTAGACGCCGATCTGCAGGACGTTGTAGGAGACGACCGCGAGCAGGCCGGCGCCGGCGCCGGCGGTGCGGCCCAGCCCGAGGGCGATGCAGCTGTAGAAGGCGCCCGCGCCGCCGGTCAGGCGGGTCGTGGTGGTGAACCCGACGGCGAACAGGGCCAGGACGACCGCGGCGCCGAGGTAGCCGGCCGGTGCGCCGATCCCGCCGGTGGAGATGGCCAGGGGGGCGATGCCGGCCATGACGGTGAGCGGGGCGGCGGCCGCGACGACCATCGCGGTGATGCCGGTGGCGCCGAGCGCACCGGCCTTGAGCCGGTCGTCGGCGGGTGCGGGTGGGTCCGTGCGCGCGGAGAGGGCGGGGTCCATCACGGGGTCCTCCTGGGGACGGGTGCGCCGTTGCGGGGTCGACGATAACCGAAAGCGTGTCGGTTAGGGTGGAGGACGTGTGTTTCGACGACGTCTCCACCACGTTCCCGAGCCGTCACGGCTCGGGCCACCCGTCCAGCGGGTTACTCTCCGCGCCATGCGCCTGACGCCCAGCGAACGCGACCGGCTGCTGATCTTCACGGTCGCCGAGCTCGCCCGGGCCCGCCGCGCCCGCGGTCTGCGGCTCAACGTCCCCGAGGCCACGGCCCTGGTCGCCGACACCGTGTGCGAGGCCGCCCGCGACGGGAAGCGGCTGGCCGAGGCGATGGAGGCCGGGCGGTCCGTGCTCGGACCCGGCGACGTCCTGCCCGGCGTCGCCGACGTCGTCCCGCGGGTCGAGGTCGAGGCCGTCTTCGACGACGGCACCCGCCTCGTCGTCGTCGTCGACCCCTTCGCCGGCGGATCGCTCGGCGACGACGCCCCCGGCGCCGTCCTGCCCGGGCCGCCGACCCCGCTGGAGTTCACCGACGTCGTGACCCTGCCGGTGACCAACACCGCGACCGTGCCGGTCAGCGTCACCTCCCACTTCCACTTCTTCGAGGTGAACCCCCGCCTCGCGTTCGACCGCGCCGCCGCCTACGGCCGCCGCGCCGCGATCGACGCCGGCGCCACCGTCCGCTGGGACCCCGGCCAGACCCGCGAGGTCCGGCTCACCCCCATCGGCGGGGACCGCGTCGCGATCGGTTTCGCCGGCCTCGTCGACGGACCGCTGGACGCCCCCGGCGCGTTCGAGCAGGCCCTCGAACGCGCCCGGGCCTGCGGGTACCTCGACCACACCGACACCGGAACCGACACCGGAACCGACACCGACGGGAGCCCGCGATGAGCCTGTCCAGCGGCGACTACGCCGCCACCTACGGCCCGCGCGCGGGGGACCGGGTCCGCCTCGGCGACACCGGCCTCGTCGTCCAGGTCGAGCACGACGCCCAGGCGCCGGGGGAGGAGTTCCTCGCCGGTTTCGCCAAGACCGCCCGCGACGGCCTGCACCTCAAGGCCGCCACCGTGCGCGAGACCTGCGACGTCGTCATCTCCAACGTCGTCGTCATCGACGCCGTGCAGGGCGTCCGGAAGCTGTCCATCGGGATCCGCGAGGGACGCATCAGCGGCATCGGGCGCGCCGGGAACCCCGACACCCTCGACGGCGTGGACGTCGTCGTCGGGACGGGAACCACCATCGTCTCCGGCGAAGGGCTCATCGCCACCGCCGGCGCCATCGACACCCACGTGCACCTGCTGTCCCCCAGGGTGATGGAGGCCTCCCTCGCCTCCGGCGTCACCACGATCATCGGCCAGGAGTTCGGGCCCGTCTGGGGCGTCGGGGTGAACTCCCCGTGGGCGCTGCGGCACGCGTTCAACGCGTTCGACGCCTGGCCGGTGAACATCGGGTTCCTCGGCCGCGGATCGGCCAGCGAACCGGGGTCGTCCGTCGAGGCGCTCGTCGAGGGCGGCGCCTGCGGTTTCAAGGTCCACGAGGACATGGGTGCGCACGCCCGCGCCCTGGACACCGCGCTCACCGTCGCCGAGGAGTTCGACGTGCAGGTCGCGCTGCACACCGACGGCATCAACGAGGCGCTGTCGGTCGAGGACACCCTCGCCGTCCTGGACGGGCGCACCATCCACGCGTTCCACATCGAGGGCTGCGGCGGCGGGCACGTCCCGAACGTCCTGCGGATGGCGGGCGAACCCAACGTCATCGGTTCCTCCACTAACCCGACGCTGCCGTTCGGCCGCGACGCCGTCGCCGAGCACTACCACATGATCATGTCGGTGCACGCGCTCAAGGAGGACCTGCCCGGTGACGCGGCCCTGGCCCGCGACCGCATCCGGGCCGGGACGATGGGCGCCGAGGACGTCCTGCACGACCTCGGCGTCATCCCCATCACCTCCTCCGACGCGCAGGGCATGGGCCGGGCCGGGGAGACCGTGCGGCGGACGTTCGCGATGGCCGGGAAGATGAAGCTCGAACTCGGCGCCGAGCACCCCGACCACGACAACGCCCGCGCGCTGCGGTACGTCGCCAAGCTCACCGTGAACCCGGCCATCGCCCACGGGCTGTCCCACGAGGTCGGGACCCTGGAGGTCGGCAAGCTCGCCGACGTCGTGCTGTGGCGCCCGGAGTTCTTCGGGGCCAAACCCGAACTCGTCCTCAAGGCGGGTTTCCCCGCCTACGGCGTCACCGGGGACCCGAACGCGGCCATCGACCGCGCCCAGCCCCTCGTCCTGGGGCCGCAGTTCGGCGCGCACGGCGCGACCGCGGCCGACCTGTCGGTGGCGTTCACCTCCCGCGCCGCCGCCGAGGACGGCAACGACGCCATGACCACGCGACGACGGCGCGTGGGGGTCCGCGGGACCCGCGGCATCGGGCTGTCCTCCATGGTGCGCAACTCCCGGCTCGCGCAGGTCCGGGTCGCCCCGACCGGGCTGGTCACCCTCGACGGCGAACCGATCAGCTCCCAGCCCGCCGAGTCCACGAGCCTGACGCGGCTGTACCACCTGTGACGCCGTCCCCGGAGTCGCCGCAGAGGAGCGCGGCGGGCCCCGGCGCTCAGCGGGGCAGCGCGACCCGCCGGGTGCGGCCCAGGGCGAGCACGGCGCCGACGGCGACGAGCGCGACGGCGCACAGGTACGCCCCGACGGCGTGCAGGGACCCGAACTCCTGCACGAGGGCCTGGGCGATGGTCGGGGCGAAGGCACCGCCGAGGATCGACCCCAGCGCGTAGGACAGGGCGACCCCGGAGAACCGCACAGGGGCGGGGAACAGCTCGCTGTACCAGGCGGCCTGCGGGCCGTAGGTGAGACCCAGCCCGACCGAGAAAGCGGCGAGACCGAGGAACAGCAGGCCGACGTCGCCGCTGCCGGCGGCGGACATCAGCGGGAACACCGCGACGAGGAGCGCGGCGTACCCCAGCAGGTACGTCGTGCGCCGCCCGATCCGGTCCGACAGCGCGCCGGACAGGAAGGTGAACACCCCCCACAGCGCCGCGGCCGCGGCGACGACCAGCAGGACCGGGGTGCGGTCCAGGCCGACCGGGCCGTCGGGGTCGGTGGTGTAGCTGGTGACGTACCCGCCGGTCAGCATGTACCCCGAGGCGCCGTTGCCGGCGAACACCAGGGCGGCCAGGACCACGAGCCGCCAGTGGTCCTTCAGCAGCCGCGCCGCGGGGACCTTCGTCTCCCGGGCCGTGCTGCGCAGTTCCTCGAACACCGGGGACTCCTCGACCGCCCGGCGGACGACGAACCCGACGGCGACCAGGACGACGCCCAGCAGGAAGGGGATGCGCCAGCCCCACGCCACGAACGCGTCGCCGCGCGCGACGACGCCGGACACCAGGGCGGTGACCCCCGAGGCCAGCAGCATGCCCAGCGGGACGCCGAGCTGGGGGAACGCCCCGGCCCGGCCGCGGTGGTCGGGGTGGGCGTGCTCGACGGCCATGAGGACCGCCCCGCCCCACTCCCCGCCGGCCGCGACGCCCTGGACGATGCGCAGGAGCAGCAGCAGGACCGGGGCGAGGACGCCCGCGGTGGCGTAGGTGGGCAGCAGGCCGATGAGGGCGGTGGCCCCGCCCATGAGGACGAGCGTGAGGACCAGCACGGCCCGCCGGCCGATGCGGTCGCCGAAGTGCCCGGCGAGGAACGCCCCGAGCGGCCGGAACAGGAAGCTCACCCCGACGGTCGCGAAGGACAGCAGCAGCCCGACCTGCGGACCGGCGGGGGCGAAGAACACCTTCGA
Source organism: Kineococcus lubricus (assembly GCF_050871965.1). NCBI lineage: Bacteria > Bacillati > Actinomycetota > Actinomycetes > Kineosporiales > Kineosporiaceae > Kineococcus > Kineococcus lubricus. The sequence goes on along the minus strand of NZ_JBJLSK010000009.1, from coordinate 111,211 downwards.
GAACACCAGCCCGGCGGCTGTGCCGTAGATGAAGAAGTCGTACCACTCGATCGTGGTGCCGACCAGGGTGGCGACGGCCACGCGGCGGCGCGTCGCGGGGGAGTGGCTCGCGGTGGCGAGCGTCGTGGGGGTGGTCATGCGGTCCTCCGGATCGGGGACGACCACGCCCGCGTGGTCGTCGCACCCTCCAGCCTGGCAGCGGTACCGGTTCCGGGAAACCCGCGGTTCCCGAGGTTGCTCCTCGGGAACCGCGGGGTTTCAGTACGAGGAGCGTTCGTCCCGCCCCGTGCCGATGAACTCGGCGGCGAGCCGCTCGGACCCGCGCGCGAGCAGGGCGACGTCGGCGCCGACGAGGGCGAAACGCACCCCGTCCGCGACGTAGCGGCGGGCGACGTCGGGGTGGAAGGCGTTGACCCCCACGGGTTTCCCGGCCGCCCGCACCTCGCGCACGGCCTGCTGGACGGCCGCGACGACGTCGGGGTGCGTCTGCTGCCCGAGCAGGCCCATCGAGGCGGCGAGGTCGCTGGGGCCGACGAACACGGCGTCGATCCCCGGGGTGGCCGCGATCCGCCGGGCGTTGGCGACGCCCTCGGCCGTCTCGACCTGCACGACCACCGACACGTGCTCGGCGCCGTCGCGCAGGTACCCCTCGACCCGGTTCCAGCGGGCCGAGCGGGCCAGGGCGCTGCCGACGCCGCGGCGGCCCGCCGGCGGGTACTGGGTGGCCCGCGCGACCTCCTGCGCCTGCTCGGGCGTGGAGACCATGGGCACCAGGACGGTGCGGGCGCCGAGGTCGAGGACCTGCTTGAGCAGGACGTCGTCGGCGGCGGGGACGCGCACCACGGGGGTCACGGGGTAGGCCGACACGGCGTGCAGCTGCGCCAGCGTCGACTCCAGCCCGTTGGGGGCGTGCTCCATGTCGATGAGCACCCAGTCCAGCCCGGAACCGGCCAGGATCTCGGCGGCCACCGGGGAACCCGAGCAGATCCAGCCGCCGAACAGGGCGCGGTCGGACCCCTCGAGGTGCTGCCGCAGCGTGCGGCCCAGCGCGGGGTTCAGCGGAAGCGGCACGAGATCGTCCCCAGTCGCCCGTAGTCGGCGAGGACGGTGTCCCCGGGGTGGACCCACATCGGCCGGGTGAACGACCCGGCCAGGACGACGTCGCCGGCGGCGAGGCCGTCGTCGTGCTGGGCGAGCTTGCGCGCCAGCCACACCACGCCCGCCGCCGGGTGGTTCAGGACGGCGGCCGCGACCCCGGACTCCTCGATGGTCTCGTTGCGGTACAGCAGGGCCGAGACCCAGCGCAGGTCGACGTCCTGCGGCCCGACCGGGTTCCCGCCGAGCACCATCGCGCCCATGGCGGCGTTGTCGCTGATGGTGTCGACGATGGTGCGGCCCTGCATCTCCAGCCGGGAGGACAGGACCTCCAGCGCGGGCACGACGTACTCGGTGGCCCGCAGCACGTCGAAGATCGTCGTGTCCGGCCCGGCGAGGTCGGTCCGCAGGACGAACGCGAGCTCGACCTCGATGCGGACGTTGGAGAACCGCGCGTGCTCGATCGTCGAGCCGTTCTCGTACACCATGTCCGCGAAGATCGCGCCGTAGTCGGGTTCGGTGATGCCGGTGGCGGCCTGCATGACCTTCGAGGTCAGCCCGATCTTGCGGCCCACCAGGCGGCGGCCGGCGGCCACGCCCCGGCGGCGCCACTCGGCCTGGACGGCGTAGGAGTCCTCGACGGTCATGCCGGGGTACCGGGCGGTGAGCAGCGGGACGGTGGTGCGGTCGCGCTCGGCCGCGGCCAGCTCGTCGGCGATCGCGGTGATGGTCTCCGGTTCCAGCACGTCTCAGTCCTCCGTCTCGTGTCGGGCCTCGTACTCCGCGCGCCACGAGGCGTTCATCGGGAACAACCCGTCGACGGGGTGCCCCTCGGCGACGCGCTCGGCGATCCAGGCGTCCTCGGCCTCCTGCGCCAGGGCGGCGTCGGCGACCTCCTCGGCCAGGGCGCGGGGGACGACGAGCACCCCGTCGGCGTCGCCGACGACGACGTCGCCCGGCTGCACGGTCGTGCCGCCGCAGGCCACCGTGACGTCGGTGTCCCAGGGGACGTGCTTGCGGCCCAGGACGGCCGGGTGCGCGCCGCGGGAGTAGACGGGCAGCCCGACGGCGGTCACGGCGTCGTGGTCGCGGACGCCGCCGTCGGTGACGATGCCGGCCGCGCCGCGGGCGTTCGCGCGGATCGCCAGGACGTCGCCGAGGGTTCCCGACCCGGTCTCCCCGCGGGCCTCGATGACGATGACCTCGCCGGGGTTCACGGCGTCGAAGACGCGCTTCTGGGCGTTGTACCCCCCGCCGTGGGAGGCGAACAGGTCCTCGCGGTTGGGGACGAAGCGCAGCGTGCGGGCGAGGCCGACGAGCTTGCGGTCCGGGTGGTTCGAGCGGACCCCGTCGATGCTGACGTTGTCCAGGCCCCGTTTGCGCAGCTGCCCGGACAGGGCGGCGACGGGGGTGCGCTCGAGCTTGTCCCGCAGTTCCGCGGGCAGGGCGTCCCCGGCCGGCGGCAGGCCGGCGGCGGCGCGCGAGCCCCACGCCTCCTCGCGCTGGAGGTCGTCGGCGGCGGGGACGGACCCGAGCGCGGGGTCGAAACCGTGCTCGCCCTGGACGACGGTGGTGACGAGGCGTCCGGTGCTCGGGCCTCCGGGGACGTCGACCTCGACCTCGACGACGTCGCCGGGCACGACCACGCTCGCCCCGGCGGGGGTGCCGGTGAGGACGACGTCACCGGTCTCGAGGGTGAAGTGCTGGGACAGGTCGGCCACGAGCTGGGCCAGGGGGAAGATCAGCCCGGCGGTGGTGTCGTCCTGGGCGGGTTCGCCGTTGACCCAGGTCCGCAGCCGCAGGCCCCGCGGGTCCACGGCCCGGGCGTCCAGCAGCGCGGGGCCGAGCGGGGTGAAGCCGTCGCCACCCTTGGAGCGGACGTTGGAGCCCTTGTCGGCGGCGCGCAGGTCGTACAGGCCGAGGTCGTTGGCGGCGGTGACGTGCGCGACGTGGTCCCACGCCTCCTCGAGGGGGACGCGGCGGGCCGGTGCCCCGATGACGAGGGCGATCTCGCCCTCGAACCCGAGCAGTTCGGTGCCGGCGGGGCGTTCCACGGTGCCGCCGCTGCCGGCCAGGGAGCTGGAGGGTTTGAAGAAGTAGGAGGGGGTGGCGGGCCGCCGGCCGCGCTGCTGCGCGCGGGAGTCGTAGGCGAGGTGGACCGCGACGATCTTGCCGGGGCGTTCCGGCAGCGCGGTGCAGGGCACCGGGGGCGAGGACGGCATCTGCGCACTCCTTCGTGGTGTATCCGAAACCGTATACGATCCTCGGCCGCCGTCCCGGGGCCGTCAAGTGCCCCCGGGTGAGGAAGAACCTCGGCGACGTCGAGGTGCCGGGGGCTTGCGGTGGGCGGCGGGCGGTGCTTACCGTATTCGCGAAGATATACGATCGTCCGGCGATGGAGCGGGGGTGACACGTGGGTCCAGGCCCGGTGGCGGGAGCCGCCACCTCCAAGGTCGAGCAGGCCTACGAGCTGATCCGGGAACGGATCGTCTCGGGCCGGTACACGCCCGGGTACCGGCTCGTCCTCGGCTCCCTGGCCCGCGAGCTCGGGTCGTCCCCCGTCCCGGTCCGCGAGGCGATCCGCCGGCTCGAGGCGGAATCGCTCGTCGAGTTCGAGCGCAACGTGGGAGCCACCGTCCGCGGCCTCGACCCCGTGGAGTACCGGTGGACGATGGAGACCCTGGCCGTCGTAGAGGGGGCCGCCGTCGGCCAGGCGCTCCCGCTGCTGACCGCCGCCGACCTCGCCGAAGCCCGGCGGCTCAACGACCTGATGCGCGCCGAGCTCGGCCAGCCGGCGGGGGAGTTCGACACCCAGCGCTTCAGCCAGCTCAACCAGCGGCTGCACCGGACGCTGGCCGCGCCCTGCCCCAACCCGCACCTGCTGGACCTCGTGGACCGCGGCTGGCACCGGCTCGCGACGCTGCGCACCAGCGTGTTCTCCCTGGTCCCCGACCGCACCCACCAGTCCGTGGCCGAGCACGACGCGCTGCTCGACCTCATCGCCGCCGGCGCCGACGCGCCCACCGTCGAGGCGGCCGCCCGCGAGCACCGCTCCGCGACGCTGCGGGCCGTCCTGGCCCACGAGGCGCGCGACCCCGCGACCGCCCAGCCCACCTCCCACGACCCGAGGAGACGACCATGACCACCGTGGAGACCGGCGCCCAGGCCACCACCCGGCACGTGCCCGAGGGCCTGCCCACCCACCTGCAGCACTTCATCGACGGCGAACTGCGCGACTCCGTCGACGGCGCCGTCTTCGGCGTCCTGGACCCGGTGACGAACGAGGACTACGCCACCGCCGCGGCCGGGAAGGCGGCCGACGTCGACGCCGCCGTCCAGGCCGCCCAGCGCTCCTTCGACTCCGGCGAGTGGGCCGGGAGACCGGCTCGGGCCCGGGCCCGCGTCCTCAACCGGATCGCCGACCTCGTCGAGGCCAGCGACACCCGCCTCGCCGAGCTGGAGACCTTCGACACCGGCCTGCCCATCACCCAGGCCCTCGGCCAGGCGCAGCGGGCCGCGGAGAACTTCCGCTTCTTCGCCGACCTGATCGTCGCCCAGACCGACGACGCCTACAAGGTCCCCGGCAAGCAGATCAACTACGTCAACCGCAAACCCGTCGGGGTCGCCGGGCTCATCACGCCGTGGAACACCCCCTTCATGCTGGAGAGCTGGAAGCTGGCCCCCTCCATCGCCTCCGGGTGCAGCGTCGTGCTCAAACCCGCCGAGTTCACCCCGCTGTCGGCGAGCCTGTGGGCGCAGATCTTCACCGAGGCCGGACTGCCGAAGGGCGTGTTCAACCTCGTCAACGGCATCGGCGAGGAGGCCGGGGACGCCCTGGTCAAGCACCCGCAGACCCGGCTCATCTCCTTCACCGGCGAGACCACGACCGGTCAGCTGATCTTCCAGAACTCCGCGACCCACCTCAAGGGCATGTCGATGGAACTCGGCGGCAAGTCGCCCGCCGTCGTCTTCGCCGACGCCGACCTCGAGGCCGCGCTGGACTCCACCCTGTTCGGGGTGTTCTCCCTCAACGGGGAACGCTGCACCGCGGGGTCGCGCATCCTGGTGCAGCGCAGCATCTACGACGAGTTCGTCGAGCGGTACGCCGCCCGCGCGAAGAACATCGTCGTCGGGAACCCGCACGACCCGCGCACCGAGGTCGGCGCCCTCGTCCACCCCGAGCACTACGAGCGCGTCGTGGGCTACGTCGAGATCGGCAAGACCGAGGGCCGGCTCGTCGCCGGCGGCGGCCGCCCCGACGGCCTGCCCGTGGGGAACTACCTGGCCCCCACCGTGTTCGCCGACGTGCCCCCCACCGCGCGGATCTTCCAGGAGGAGATCTTCGGTCCCGTCGTGGCGATCACGCCCTTCGAGGACGAGGCCGACGCGATCCGCCTGGCCAACGACGTCAAGTACGGCCTCGCCGGTTACGTGTGGACCTCCGACCTGACCCGCGGGCACCGCGTCGCGCACGCCATCGAGGCGGGCATGGTCTGGCTGAACTCCCACAACGTCCGCGACCTGCGCAGCCCGTTCGGCGGGGTCAAGGCCTCCGGCCTGGGCCACGAGGGCGGGTACCGGTCCCTGGACTTCTACTCCGAGCAGCAGGCCGTCCACATCACCCTCGGCGACGTCCACACCGCCCGCTTCGGCGCGGCCGACCAGCACTGACCACCCCTTCTCGAAGACGAGGAAACCCCGTGAGCACCGACCTGCCCGCTGACCTGCCCACGCCGCCCGACGTCATCCGCTGCGCCTACGCCGAGCTCGTCGTCACCGACCTGCAGCGGTCGAAGTGGTTCTACACCGAGCTGCTCGGCCTCGTCGTCACCCACGAGACCGAGGACGCCCTGTACCTGCGGGCTTTCGAGGAGTACCTGCACCACTCCCTGGTCGTGCGGCAGGGGCCCGTCGCGGCGCTGGCGAAGTTCGCCTACCGCGTCCGCACCCCGCAGGACCTCGACCTGGCCGAGGCGTACTACCGCGCGCTGGGCGTCGAGGTCCGCCGCGTCGCCGCCGGGCACACCCGGGGCATCGGCGAGGCGGTCCAGGTCGTCGACCCGCTCGGGTTCCCCGTGGAGTTCTTCCACGAGGCCGAGCACGTCGAGCGCTTCACCCAGCGCTACGACCTGCACGGCGCCGGGGCGATCTCCCGCCTGGACCACTTCAACGTCGTCACCCCCGACGTGCCCGCCGCGCGGGACTACTACGAGGGCCTGGGGTTCAAGGTGTCCGAGGACATCGAGGACGACGAGGGCACCGTCTACGCGGCCTGGATGTACCGCAAGCCGACCGTCCACGACGTCGCCCTCACCGGCGGCGACGGACCGCGCATGCACCACATCGCGTTCGCCACCCACGAGCGCAGCCAGATCCTGCACCTGTGCGACCACCTCGGCGCGGTCCGCCGCTCGGACCAGATCGAGCGCGGCCCCGGCCGGCACGGCGTCTCCAACGCCTTCTACCTCTACCTGCTCGACCCCGACGGGCACCGCATCGAGATCTACACGCACGACTACTACACCGGCGACCCCGACAACCCCGTCATCACCTGGGACGTTCACGACAACCAGCGCCGCGACTGGTGGGGCAACCCCGTCGTGCCGTCCTGGTACGCGAACGCCTCCACGGTGCTCGACCTCGACGGGAACCCGCGCGAGGTCGTGGAGCGCACCGACGACCGCGAGTCCGACGTGACGATCGGGGCCGACGGGTTCTCCTACACCCGCAAGGAGGACGCCGCGGACGGCGTCGTCGAGCAGGGGTTCAAGGTGGGGCACCAGGTGTGAACCCGCAGGCGAGCCCGGGGCCGGCGCGCCAGGCGCCGGCCTGGTCGCTGCGCCAGCTGCTGTACTTCGTCACGGTCGCCGAGACGGGGACGATCACCGGTGCGGCCGAACTGCTGGTGATCTCCCCGTCCGCGGTGGCCTCGGCGGTGGAGAAGCTGGAGCACGCCCTCGGGGTGCAGCTGTGCGTGCGCCGCAAGGCGCACGGCATCACCCTGACGGCGGCCGGCCAGGACCTGCTGCGCCGGTCCCGGGCGCTGCTGGACCACGCCGGGGAACTGGCCGAGGTGGGCGGCGGGACCGGCGGTGACGTCAGCGGGAACCTGACCCTCGGCTGCTACCACACGCTGGCCCCCACCTGCCTTCCCCCGCTGCTGTCCGCGTTCACCGCCGAGCACCCGCGGGTGGCCGCGCGGTTCCTCGAAGCCGACCAGGACTCCCTGCAGGACGGCCTGGCCAGCGGCGAGGTGGACGTCGCGGTGCTCTACGACATGCAGCTGCGCGACGACGTCGCCGGCCTGGAGCTGTTCCGCACCCGCCCGCACGTGCTGCTCGCCGCCGGCCACCCGCTCGCCGGCGCCGGGCGGGTGTCGCTGCGCGACGTCGCGGCCGAACCGTTCGTGCTGCTGGACCTGCCGCCCAGCTCCCGGCACGCCTTCTCGGTGTTCCGCCACGTCGGGGTCGAACCCGCCGTGCGGTACCGGGCCGCGGGGCTGGAGACCGTGCGGGCCCTCGTGGGCCGCGGGTTCGGCTGGAGCTTCCTGGTGCAGCGGCCCGGCACCGGGACCACCTACGAGGGGCTGGGCGTCGCGGCCCTGGAGATCACCGACGACGTGCCCGACGTGCGGGTCCTGCTGGCCCGCTCGCGCGGCGCCCGGCTCAGCCGCGCCGCCGAGGCGTTCGCCCGGACGGCCTCGGCGGTGTTCAGCCCCCCGGGGTGAACCCGGTGGGAGCGCACCCGCAGGAGTGCACCCCGCGCACAGCGTCGTGCGCGCAGGGACAAGCCGCGGGGCCGTGGACGGCGGACACTCCCAGCAGGGGGGGGGGGGGGGGGCGCACACCCGCCCCCCCCCCCCCCGCCCCCCGCCCCCCCCCCCCCCCCCCGCGCCCCGGCCCGCCCCCCCCCCCCCCCCCCCCCCCCCCCCCCCCCCCCCCCCCCCCCAGCCGAGGCTCGACGAGGAGGACCACGGTGTCCGCACAGCACACGACCACCACGGGGACGACCGCGACGGTGGACGCCCCCGAAGACGCCCTGCTCGCCCGCGTGAGCGTGGGCGAGGGTGAGGGCGAGGAGATCTTCGAACCGGCCACCGGCCGGCTGCTCGGCCGCGCGCCGCGCCACACCGTCGACGACCTCGAACGCGCCCTCGCCGCGGCGGGGTCCGCGCAGGCCGCCTGGGCGGGGCTGGGGCACGCCGAGCGCAGCGCCCGCCTGAACCGCATCGCCGACCGCATCGACGCCCAGGCCGAGGCGCTGGCCCGGTTGCTGGCCCGCGAGCAGGGCAAACCCCTCAACGGACCGAACGCCCGCTTCGAGGTCGGCGCCTGCTCGGCCTGGCTGCGCGCCGCGGCCGCCACCGTGCTCGAGGAGGAGGTCGTCGTCGACGACGGCCAGCAGGTCTCGGTGCTCACCTACCGCCCGCTGGGGGTCGTGGCCGCCGTCGGCCCCTGGAACTGGCCGCTGATGATCACCGTCTGGCAGGTCGCCCCGTCGCTGCGGATGGGCAACACCGTCGTCGTCAAACCGTCGGAGTTCACCCCGCTGAGCGTCCTGGCGCTCATCTCGATCTTCGCCGAGGAACTGCCCGAGGGCGTGCTCACGGCGGTCGCCGGCGGCCGCGACGTCGGTGCCCGGCTGGTGGCCCACCCCGCCGTCCGCAAGATCATGTTCACCGGCTCCACCGCCACCGGCCGCAAGATCGTGGAGAGCTCCGGGGCGAACCTGGCCCGGCTGACCCTCGAGCTCGGCGGCAACGACGCCGGCATCGTCCTGCCCGACGCCGACCCCGCCGCGATCGCCCAGGACCTGTTCTGGGGCGCGTTCATCAACACCGGCCAGACCTGCGCGGCCCTCAAGCGCCTCTACGTGCACGAGTCCATCCACGACGAGGTCGTCGCCGCCCTCGCCGAGGTCGCCAAGGCCATGCCGATGGGCCCGAGCCTGGACGAGGACAGCGTCCTGGGTCCGGTGCAGAACTCCATGCAGTTCGACGTCGTCGCCGGTCTGGTCGAGGACGCCAGGCAGCGCGGCGGCACGATCGTCACCGGCGGCGCACCCGCCACCGACCTCGGCCCGCTGTTCTACCCGATCACCCTGGTCACCGGCCTGCACGACGGCGACCCGCTCGTCGACCAGGAGCAGTTCGGCCCGGCGCTGCCCATCGTGAAGTACACCGACGTCGAGGACGCCATCGCCAGCGCCAACCGGCTCGACGTGGGCCTCGGCGGTTCCGTCTGGTCCTCCGACCCCGCCAGGGCTCAGGAGGTCGCCGACCGCATCGAGGCCGGGACCGTCTGGATCAACGCCCACGGCAACGTGCACCCCATGGCCCCGTTCGGCGGGGTCAAGAGCTCCGGCTACGGCCTGGAGTTCGGCGTCGAGGGGCTCAAGCACGTCGCCGTCCCCAAGGTCGTCACCCGGCGCAAGGAGTCCTGATGGACCCCGACGTCATCGTCGTCGGCGCCGGGTCGGCCGGGTCCGTCGTCGCCCGGCGCCTGCTCGACGCCGGCCGCTCCGTGCTGCTGCTCGAAGCTGGCCCGCCCGAGACGAACCCCGCCATCGCCGAGCTCGCCCGGCTGGGGGAGCTGTGGCGCTCCGAGGTCGACTGGAACTACCACACCGTCCCCCAGGCCGGGGCCGCCGGCCGCCGGCTGTTCCTGCCCCGCGGCAAGGTCGTCGGCGGTTCGCACGCCCTGAACGCCTGCATCTGGGTCCGCGGCTGCCGGGAGGACTACGACGACTGGGCCCGCGCCGGCAACGAGGGCTGGGGCTGGGACGACGTCCTGCCCGTCTTCCGCGACATCGAGAACTTCCAGCACGGGGCCAGCGACGTCCACGGCGCCGACGGGCTGCTCGACGTCGTCGCCGACTACCCGCTGAACCCGCTGCAGCAGGCCGTCCTGGACGCCGCCCAGCAGGCCGGGATCGACCGCGTCGCCGACTACAACGCCGGCCGCCTCGACGGCGTCGCCCCCGAGCAGGTCACGACCCGCGACGGGCGCCGCTTCAACACCTGGCACGCCTACCTGCGCCCCGTCCTGGACCACCCCCGGCTCCAGGTCGTCACCGGCGCCTGGGTGCACGACCTGCTCGTCGAGGCCGGCGCCGTGCGCGGGCTCCGGTACGCCGTGGAAGACGGCTCGGTGCACGAGGTGCGGGCCGACACCGTCGTGCTGTCGGCCGGTGCGCTGGACACCCCGCGGATCCTGCTCCGCTCGGGCATCGGCCCCGCCGCCGAGCTCGCCGCCCTCGGGATCGACCCCGTGCACGACCTGCCCGGGGTCGGGAAGAACCTGCACGACCACCTGCTCGTCCCGGTGATCGTCGAGACCGAGCGGGAGATCCCGCTGCCCGGACCGGGCCAGAGCGCCACCCAGGTGCACTGGTGGTGGCGCTCGCGTCCCGGCCTGGACCGCCCCGACACGCAGCCGCTGGTGTTCTCCGTGCCGATGTACGGCGACACCCTCAGCGGCCCGGCCAACGCGTTCACGATCTACGCCGCCCTGGTCACCCCGAAGAGCCGGGGGACGCTCACGCTGACCGGGCCGGACCCGGCCGACCCGACGGCCATCGACCTGGGCGCGCTGGCCCACCCCGACGACGTGGCCTCCCTCGTCGCCTCGGTGCAGCAGGCCCGCCGGGTCGCGCGACAGCCCGCGCTCGCCAGGTGGGGGCCGCGCGAGCTGCACCCCGCCGCGGGGCTGGAGGGCCCGGAGCTGGAGGAGTACGTGCGGCAGAACGTCGGCACCTACCACCACCAGGTCGGCACGGCCCGGATGGGGACCGACGAGCTGGCCGTCGTCGACCCGCGGACCCTGGGCGTCCACGGCCTGGCCGGCCTGCACGTGGCCGACGCCTCGGTGATCCCGACGATCCCGGCGGGGAACACCAACGCGCCCTCGATCCTGATCGGCGAGAAGGCGGCCCGGGCGCTGATCGCGGCCACCGCCGGCGCCGGGGTCGCCGCGGCGGCGGTCTGACCGTCCTCCCGACGCGACAGGGCCCGCACCCCCCGAGGGTGCGGGCCCCGTCACGTGCCGGGGGTCCTCAGGCCGGGGAGGAGAACACCCCGGCGAAGAAGCGCGGCAGTTCCTCGCGGTCGGTCAGCGGGACGACCGCGGCGACGTACTGGTCGGGGCGGACGGCCACGACGCACCCGGCGGGGTCGATCCCGCGGTCGGTGAAGACGTCCTCGTCCGGGTGCAGGGCGTACACCTTCTCGTGGTCGACCAGGCCGAACGGGCCGGTGCGCGGCAGGAACACCGCCGGGACGGTCCCCAGGTCGACCCCGGTGTGCGGCACCGGGAACACGACCTTCACGTCGAACAGGGCGTCGAGGTCCTCACCGTCGCGGGTGTGCGCCACGACCGGGGAGGCCGGGTCGGTGGCCAGCCACCGCGCCCACGCCTCCAGCGCCGGCCCGGGGGCGGCACCCCCGGCGGCGTCGGCGAACGCGTACAGCCGCCAGCGGCCGTCGGCGCGGGCGTGGTGGCCCAGGTGCACGGGGTTGCCGTCGGCGACGCGGGACACGCGGGGGGACTTGAACCGCTTGCCCACCGTGAACGCCTTCGCGAGGTCCTGGTGCCCGTCCCCGGCGACGACCTGCGAGGCGGGGTAGTGGGTGCGGAAACCGGCGGGGAACTCCGCGGTGGTCGTGTAGAACTCGCCGAGCCGGCCCGGGTCGTCGAAGTCCTCCGGCTTCTTGGCCATGAGGGTCGACCACTCCTTGTCGAAGTCGATGAGGTTCTGCGCGATGACCTGGCGCTCGGCCGAGTACGTGCGCAGCAGCGAGGCCGGGCTGCGGCCGGTGAGGACGTGCGCGAGCTTCCAGCCGAGGTTGAACGCGTCCTGCATGGACACGTTCATGCCCTGACCGGCCTTGGCGCTGTGGGTGTGGCAGGCGTCGCCGGCGATGAACACGCGCGGGTCGCGCTCCTGCTCCGCGGGCAGGTCGTGCGGGACGTCGTCGAACCTGTCCGTCAGCCGGTGCCCGACCTCGTACACGCTGTACCAGGCGACGTCCTTCACGTCGAGGGTGTACGGGTGCAGGATCGCGTTGGCCCGCTCGATCGCCGTCTCGACGGTGGTGGTGCGCACCGCGCCGGCGTCGTCGGCGGCGGTGTCGCCCAGGTCGACGTACATGCGGAACAGGTGCCCGCCCTCGCGGGGGATGTGCAGGATGCTGCCGTGGGCGGACTGGATGGCGCACTTGGTGCGGATGTCGGGGAAGTCGGTGACGGCCAGGACGTCCATGACGGCCCAGGCGTGCAGGGCGGCGTCGCCGGTCAGCGAGCGGCCGATGGAGCGGCGCACCCCGCTGCGGGCCCCGTCGCACCCCACGACGTACTTGGCGTGGACGGTGCGGTCGACGCCCGCGGTGGTCCGCAGGTGGACCTCCACGGGGTGCTCGCGCCCCTCGTGCACCCGCAGGTCGACGAACTCCCAGCCGTAGTCGGTGCCCATGCGGGTGGGGGAGTTCCGCATGACCTCGGTGAAGTGGTCCAGCACCCGGGCCTGGTTGACGATGAGGTGCGGGAACTCGCTGATGCCGTGCGGGTCGTCCTTCTCGCGCGCGGTGCGGACGATCCTCGCGGGGTCGGACGGGTCCGGCGCCCAGAAGCACATCTCGGTGATGCGGTAGGCCTCCTCGGTGATGCGGCCGGCGAACCCGAAGGCCTGGAACGTCTCCACGCTGCGGGCCTGGATGCCGTCGGCCTGGCCGATCTCCAGCCGGCCCTCGCGGCGCTCGACGAGGCGGGTGGTGAGGGAGGGGAACTGCGCGAGCTGCGCGGCGAGCAGGACGCCGGCCGGACCGGCCCCCACGATGAGGACGTCGACCTCGTCGGGCAGGCCCTCGGTCCACGTCGCGCCGGGCGCGGCCGGTGCGACGCGCGGGTCGCCGGAGACGTAACCGTGGTGGTGGAACTGCATGGTCGGTCCTCCCGGACGTCGGTGTCGCGGCACTCGTGGAGCACGCTGCCGAGTTCGACATGAGAACTCGTGTTTCGCAGGCAGAACGACGCTAGGGTCGGGCCACGGGCCGGTCAAGGGGACGGCGTCGAGGTGCCTCCTCGGGTTCCCCGAGGAACGGAACGGAGCAGTCGCCGTGGTGGGAGCAGGGACCGCCGTCTCGCAGACGCTGTCGCGCGGGTTGCGGGTGCTGGAGGAACTGGCCGCCGCGCCGCGCGGCCTGAGCGTCGACGAGGCCGCCGCCGCGCTCGGCGTGCACCGGTCGATCGCCTACCGGCTGCTGCGCACGCTGGAGCACCACCGGCTGGCCGAGCGCGACGAGGGCGGCCGCTACCGCCCCGGCATCGGCCTGGCGGTGCTGTCTCGGGGCGTGCTGCCGGACCTGCGCGCGGCGGCCGAGCGCGTGCTGGAGCAGGTGGTCGAGGAGGTGGGGATGACCGCGTTCGTCGTGGTGGCCCGGGGGTCCGAGTGCGTCACCCTGGCCAGCGTCGAACCCCGCCACCACGGGGCCAGCCTGGCGCAGCGGCCGGGAACCGTGCACCCGCTGGCCGCCGGTGCCCCCGGGCTCGCCCTCCAGGCGGCCGGGGCGGCGGGGTCGTCCGCCCGCGCCGCGGAGGTCGAGGTGGTGCGCAGGCAGGGGTGGGCCGTGTCCCACGACGAGGTCGTGCCGGGGCTGCGGTCGGTGGCGGTACCCGTCCCCGCGCACCTCGGTGAACCCTGCGCCCTGGCCGTGGTGCACCTCGACGGCGAGAACGCCCCGCCGCAGCCGCTGGTGGACCGGCTGACGCGGGCCGCGGTGCAGCTGGCGCGCGCCCTGGGGGCCTGAACCGGCCGCGGTCAGGAGCGCACGGCGACCCGGGAGGTCACCGCGTCCTCGAGGGCCGCGGTGACCTCCCCGGTGCCGGCGGAGCCGCCCAGGTCCCGGGTCCGCGGGCCGCCGGCCAGGACCGCCTCGACCGCCGCCTCCACGGCCCGGGCGGCGGCCAGGGCCCGGTCGTCGGCGTGCCGCTCACCCAGCCAGCGCAGCATCATCGCGCCGGACAGCACGGCGGCCACCGGGTTCGCGACGTCCCTCCCGGCCAGGTCGGGCGCCGAGCCGTGGCTGGGCTGGAACACGCCGCGGGTCAGGCTCACGTCGGCCGACGGCGCCACGCCCAGCCCCCCGACGACACCGGCCGCGACCTCGGAGACGATGTCGCCGAACACGTTCTCGCACACGACGACGTCGAAGCGCTCGGGTTCGGTGACGAGCATCATGGCGCCGGCGTCGACGTGGAGGCACTCCGACTGCACGTCCGCGTGGCGCCGGGCCACCTCGAGGAACACCGAGCGCAGGAACGCCTGGCTGCGCAGGGCGTTCGCCTTGTCGAACAACGTCACCCGGCCCACCGAGCGGCCCGCGTCCCGCCGGTTGCGCGCCTGGGCGAAGCACAGCTCGAACAGCAGTTCGCTGGTGGCCCGGGTGATGGTCATCCGGTCGCTGCTCGACTCCGCCGACGGGGTGACCTCGTCGTGACGGCCCGCGAACAGGCCCTCCGTCGTCTCGCGCACCACCAGGAGGTCGACGTCCGGGGCGTCCACCCGGCTGGGGACACCGGGGTAGCGCCGGCACGGCCGCAGGCTGGCGAACAGGCCGAACCGGTCCCGCAGGTCCACCTGCGGGCCCTCCTCGGTGCCGTCCGGCCGGCGGATCGAGGGCAGGCCCATCGCCCCGAGCAGGACCGCGTCGGCCGCCCCCAGGGCGGCGAACACCTCCTCGCCCATGCTCGTGCCGGTGTCGCGGTACACGGCCGAACCGGCCGGGTGCTCGGTCATCCGCACCCGCAGGCCCGCGCCCGCCGCGGCGGCGGTCACGACCCGGCAGGCGGCGCGGGTCACCTCGGGGCCGATGCCGTCACCGGGCAGGACCCCCACCTCGTAGTTCCTCACGCCCGAGCCGTCCCCCCGTGGCCCGCCACGACGGTCACCGGGCCAGCAGGGGGACGAGGAGGGAGGTCAGGAACAGCACGACCGCCCCGCCCACGCGGTTGGTCAGGGCCGCGAACGGCATGAGGTGCATGCGGTTCGCCGCGCTCAGCACCGAGACGTCACCGCTGCCGCCGGTGTCGGCCATCACCAGGCCGGGCGTGATGGCCGCCTCGACGAAGTGGAACCGGACCAGCCACCCGAGGAACCCCGAGGTCGCGGTGGCGACCACGACGGTGGCGGCGGTCAGCACCAGGAACGCCGGGTTCGACAGCGACTGCAGCACGTCGGCGATGTCGATGTAGGTGAGGGAGACGCCGACGAGGAGCGCGGGCACGAACGCCGTCGTCATGAGGTCGCTCCACTGGCTCGTCGCCTCCTCGAGCCGCTGCGGCAGCAGCCCGAACACCTTCACCAGCGCCGCGACGACGATGGTCCAGGCGTAGGGGTGCAGGAAGGTGGCGTACGCGCCGAGCGTCGTGCCGGCCAACGCCAGCACGCCGACGACGACGATGCCCTGGGCCAGCAGCGAGAACCGCGACCCGGTGACCGGCGACGGGGCCGTGAGGTCATCGGCGGTGCCCTTCACGCGCAGCAGCTGACCGTGCCCGTTGAACCCGGCGAACCACTGCTTGCGCCGGCCCCGGCTCAGACCGCCGTAGAAACCGGCGATGAGGATGCACAGGACGTTCGCCAGGACGACGGCCGACAGCAGGTCGCCGAAGTAGTCACCGGCCTGGCCCCCGGTGCGGGCGGCGTACATGTCGGCCATGGGCACCGCGCCCAGGCCCAGACCGCCGGCCATGATCGGGGCGGCGACGAACATGACGGCCTCGGCGGCACCGAAACCGGTGACGATCCCCAGCAGCCCGACGAGGACGAACGTCGCGGCCAGGCACCCCAGCAGCGGCACCGCGAAGCGCGGTCCGGCCTTGACCAGCAGGGTGCGCGGCATCCCGAGGATGCAGCCGGTGATGACGCTGACCACGAAGAAGTCGAGGAACCCCTGGGTGTCGGTGAACCCCGACACCACGGTGGCGAGGTCGTCGGGCACGACGCCCGCGAACAGCAGGACCGCCGGGACGAACGTGCACAGCACCGTCGGCAGGCCGTAGTCGCGCAGCACCGGCACGAGACCGCCGATCCAGGCGAACAGGCCACCGACCAGCAGGGTCGTGGCGAAACCCGCGACGATCGTGGGGGGCAGGTTCCCGGTCACCGCGGCGGTGAGCAGGACAGCGAGGAAGAGGGCGTAGTAGCCCAGCGGGATGCCGGCGACCGTGCGCCACCGGGCCGGGGGCGTGGCCTCCGCTGAGGGGGAGACGCCGGGCGAGGTCGCGTTCTGGTCGGCCGTGAGGATCGTGCTGTGCTGGCTCTCGGGTGCAGCTGACATCGTCGACTCCTTCGTCGCGGGAGCGGGGATCACTGCGCGGGGCAGGATGACCGCGGGGTCGTACCGGGTCGCCCGGTCTTGCCGTTCCTCTCGTGGTGCTGGTGCTGGTGCTGGTGCTGGTGCTGGTTCCTACGCTCCGCGCGTGGTGGGAGCGGGGGCCAGGAAGGGCCACGGGCTCCGGTCCATGTCCAGGGGCATGGGCACGTGCACGACCGTCGGCAGGTCCTTGGCCAGGGCGGCCTCGACCGCGTCGCCCAGCGCGTCGGGGTCCTGCGCCTGCACGGCCTCGGCCCCGAAGGAACGGGCCAGCGCGAGGAGGTCGGGGTTGCGCAGGTCGGAGGCGAACGGCCGGCCGAACAGGCGTTGCTGGTCGGCGCGCACGTTGCCGTAGGCGCCGTTGTCGAAGACGACCGTGACGACGCCCAACCCGAACTGCACGGCGGTGGCCAGTTCCTGCAGGGCGAACTGGAACCCGCCGTCCCCGGTCACCGAGACCACCGGGGAGGTGCGGTGCGCGGCCTTGACGCCGAGCGCCGTCGGGAACCCGAACCCCAGCGTCGACTGGTGCCCGCTGGTGATGAAGCGTCGGGGTTCCTCGACGTCGAAGGCGAAGTAGGAGGAGAACCCGACCTGGGACACCTCCTCGACGAAGAACCCGTCGGCGGGCAGCGCCGCGCGGATCGCCGCGAGGTGGTCGGCGTGCGGCTTCAAACGGGCGATCTCGGCGCGCTTGCCCGCCCGTGCGCGCGCGAACTCCCCCGTCCGGTCGGGGCGTCCGGCCTCGGGGCCGAGCACGTCGAGCAGACCGCGCGTGACCTGGGCTGCGTCGCCGGTCAGCCCGACGTCGGGGCGCAGCCGGGCCTGCTGCCGCGGGTCGATGTCCACGTTGACGGTCCGCAGCCCGGCGGGGCGGTCGGGCCAGCGGAACCACTCGAGTTCGCGGCGGGTGCCGATGGACAGCAGCAGGTCGGTGTCGGCCCAGCGCGTGAAACCCTCGGCGCAGGTGAACCCCAGGGGGTGGCTGTTGGCCACGACCCCGCGGCCGCCGCGCAGGCTCACGACGGGCGCCTGCAGCAGTTCGGCGAGCCGGCGGACCTCCTCGGCCGCCCCGCGGGCACCGCTGCCCACCATGATCATCGGGTTGCGCGCGGCCCGCAGCAGGTCAGCGGCGGCGGCGAGGTCGCCGGCGGCCACCTGCGGGGCGGGGTGGGTGTGGGGCGTGGTGGGCTCGGGGACCGGTGCGGACGCCCCGAGGACGTCCCACGGCGCGGCGACCGCGACGGGACCGGGCCGGCCGCTGGTCGCCTGCGCGAACGCCTCGGCCAGCCGGGCGCCGGCCTGCGCGGGGTGCAGCACGTTCTCGGCGTGCTTGAGGAACGAGCGCAGGGTGCCGAGCTGGTCCGGCATCTCGTGCACGTGCCCGAGGCCGCGCCCCATGTACGGGGTGGGGACCTCACCGGTGAGGCAGACGACCGGGGTGCTCGTGCCCGCGGCGGTCAGCAGACCGGCGGCGGCGTTGAGGATGCCCGGCCCGGGGACGACGCTGCACACCCCGGGCCGGCCGGTCGACTGCGCGTAGCCCATCGCCATGTAGGCGCAGGCCTGCTCGTGCCGGGGGACCACGACCTCGATCTGGTCGCGGACGCGGGCGAGCGCGTCGAACAGCGGGTACGTCTGGACGCCGGGGATGCCGAAGACGGTGTCGACGCCCTGGGCGATGAGCTGCTCGACGAACGCCTCGGCGGTGGTGCGGGTTCGGGCGGTCGGGCTGTTCACGGTGATCTCCTCCTGCGGTGCAGCGGTCACCGGGCGGCCCCGGTCAGCTGGGTGCTCGGGTCGGGCAGTTCCTGGCGCAGCGGCGGGACGTGCACCGTCCACGACGGGCCGGAGCGGGACAGCGAGCTCTCCAGCGGGTGGTCGACCAGCGGCGCGACGAGGTCGCGGGCGATGCCGACGACCGCGTCGAGGTCGACACCGGTCTCCACGCCGAGCAGCGAGAGCATGTGCACCAGGTCCTCGGTGGCGACGTTCCCGCTGGCCCCGGGGGCGAAGGGGCACCCGCCCAGCCCGCCGACGGAGGCGTCGAACTCGGTGACCCCGGCGGCCATGCCGGTCAGCACGTTGGCCAGCGCGAGGTTGCGGGTGTCGTGCAGGTGCAGCGTCACGACGACGTCGGGCAGGTCGGCGCGCAACCGCGAGCAGACGTCGTGCACGAGGGCGGGGTCGGCGACCCCCACCGTGTCGCACAGCGCCATCCGGCGCACCCCCATCTCGTGCAGCCGTCCCGCGACCTGCAGCACCCGGCTGTAGGGGACCCGGCCCTCGAACGGGCAGCCCAGCGAGGTGGCGACCCCCGCGGTGAGTTCGACGCCGTGCTCGCCGGCGAGTTCCACGACGGGTTCGAGCGCCGCCAGCGCCTGCGCGGTGGGCTTGTTCGCGTTCGCGGTGCTGTGCGAGTCGGTGCAGGACAGCATGAGGTCCCAGCCGTCGGCCTGCAGCGGCAGGGCCCGCTGGGCGCCGCGCAGGTTCGGGACCAGGACGGTGTACGCGACGCCGGGAACCCGCTCGATCCCGGCCATCACGGCGTCGGCGTCGGCCAGTTGCGGGACGGCGTCGGGCCGGACGAAGGACGTGACCTGGATGCGCTGGAGACCGGTGCGGGACAGGGCGTCCACCACGGCGATCTTCGAGGCGGTCGGGAACTCGACCTCCTCCAGCTGCAGGCCGTCGCGCGGCCCCACCTCGTTGACGACCACGCGGGCGGGGACCGCGAACGGCGAGGGCCGGACGTCGCTCAGGTAGGCGTGGCGGTGGTCGGTGGTGCTCATCAGACGATCCCCTCACCGGTGAGCCGGTCGAGTTCGACGGCGTCGATGCCCAGGGCGGCGTAGACCTCGGCGTTGTGCTCACCCAGGCGTGGGCCGGTGCTGCGGATCGTCCCCGGTGTCCGGGACAGCCGGGGCACGACCCCGGGCAGGCGCAGCGTCCCCAGCTTGGGGTGGGCGACCTCGACGAGCATGTCCCGGGCCGCGACGTGCGGGTCCTCGAACACCTCGGCCATCGTGTTGACGCGGGACAGCGGGACCCCGGCGTCGTCGCACGCCTGCTGCGCCTCCGCGGCCGTGCGGCCGGCGAACCACGCGGAGACGATGCCGTCGACGTGCTCGCGGTTCTCGACCCGGGCGCGGTTGCTGCTCGAGCGCGGGTCGGTGACCATGTCCTCGCGCCCCATGGCCGCGGCCAGCCGGTTGAAGGTCCGGTCGGTGCTGGCGGACAGCACCATCCACACGTCGTCCGAACTCGCGAACAACCCGAGCGGAACGGTCGCGGGAACCTGGTTCCCCTGTCGCTCGTGGACCTTCCCGTGCCGGTCGTAGTCGGTGATCATGCCTTCGAGGAAGCGCAGCATCGACTCGTACAGGGCCACGTCGACGTCCTGGCCGCCGCCGCCGCGGGCGTCGCGGTGGTACAGCGCCGTGACGGTGCCGAACGCGGCGAACAGGCCGGCGACGTAGTCGACGAGGTTCATCGGCGGCAGCACCGGCGCGCGGTCGGGGAAACCGGTGCTGTAGAGGTACCCGCTGAAGGCGGTGGCCGGTGTGCCGAAACCCGGCATGGGGGAGTAGGGACCGGTCTGCCCGAAACCGCTGACGTGGACGACGACGAGGTCGGGGTTGGCCTCGCGCAGGCGTTCCTCGGTCAGGCCCCAGCCGGTCAGGGTGCCGGGCCGGAAGTTCTCCAGCAGCACGTCGTGCTCCGCGACCAGGCGCAGCAGGAGCTCCTGCCCCTGTTCCCGGCGCAGGTCCAGGGTGATGGAGCGCTTGTTGCGGGCCAGCGCGGCCCACAGCAGGGGTTCCTCGCCGTCGAAGGGCTGCATGCCGCGCAGCGGGTCGCCCGTGCCGGGCATCTCGACCTTCAGCACGTCGGCGCCCATGTCGCCGAGCAGGGCCCCGGCGAAGGGGGCGGCGAAGACGTTGCCGATGTCGAGGACGCGGACGCCCGTCAGGGGGCCACGCGATCCCTGCCCGGGTGCCCGCTGGGTGTCGTGGTGATCCATGGTGCCGCCTCTCGCGTGGCGGGCCTCGGCCCGTCGAGTGCGTTCCCTCCCGGCTGCTTCGCCGGGGGTCGTGCCGGACGTTGCACTTCCCAAATAGTGGGAGTAGTGTCCTGCGATGTGGAAACGACCGTAACGGGTGTCGGAGTGCTCGACAAGTGCATCGCCATGCTGGACGTGGCGGAGGCCCGGGCGAGCAGCGCCACCGACCTCGCGCGGGAGCTGGGGATGACCGTCTCGACGGCGCACCGGCTGGCCGCCGCGCTGGTCGCCCACGGCTTCCTCGCGCGCGACCCCGCGGGGCTGCACCGGCCCGGGCCCCGGCTCAGCACCACCGGTCTGACCGAGATCGCCCGGCCGGTCCTGGAGCAGCTCACCCGGGACACCGGCGAGACCACCCAGGTGTGGGTCCGCCGCGGTGGGGAGCGGCTCGTCGTGGCGTCGGTGGAGTCCTCCTCCGAACTCCTCGCCGTCGTCCGGGTCGGGCGTTCGCTGCCGCTGGCGGCCGGCGGTTCCGCTGCTACGGTGCTCACCGCGCCGCCGTCGGCGGACGGGCCCTCGTGGGTGGAGTCGATCTCCAGCCGGACGGCTGGGGTCGCCTCCGTGAGCGCCCCGGTGGTCGTCGACGGGCAGGTCCTCGCCGCGGTGTGCCTGGTGGGACCGGTGTCCCGCCTCCAGCCCGGACCCGGTGCGCTGCACGGCGATCGAACCGCCGCCGCGGCCCACGCGATCTCCACCGGGCTGGAACTGCGCTCGGCCCGCGCGCCGCGGACCGCGTGACCACCGCGAGGGAGAGGAACAGCACGTGATCGTGACGTTCGAAGGAGCCGAACCCCGCCGCGGCCCCGGGGGTTTCCTGGCTCCCGGTGCCACGCTCGTCGGCCGCGTCGACCTCGGCGCCGACGTCGGTGTCTGGTACGGCGCGGTGCTGCGCGCCGACAGCGGGGGCATCACCGTCGGGGACGGCAGCAACGTGCAGGACGGGTGCGTCCTGCACGCCGACCCGGGCTTCCCGATCACCGTCGGGCGCGGGGTGTCGATCGGTCACGGCGCCGTCGTCCACGGCTGCACCGTCGGCGACGACGTGCTCATCGGCATGGGGGCCCGGGTGCTCAACGGAGCGCGCATCGGCGCCGGCAGCCTCGTCGCGGCGGGCGCCGTCGTGCTCGAGGGCACCGACGTCCCCCCGGGATCGCTCGTCGCGGGCGTGCCCGCCAAGGTGCGCCGGGAACTGTCGGCCGAGGAGCTGGAGGGCGTGCGGGCCAACGCCCGCACGTACGTCGACCTCGCCGCCCGGCACGTGGCCGCGCTCGACGCCTGAGCCTCGTCCGTCCTCGTCACGTCGCCGTCCGTCCGGGGCGAGTGCCCCGGACGGGGCACCTGCCCACCCTCCCGGGCGAGTCGCCCGGCTCTCGGTGAGGAGGATCGCCAGGACCGTGCCGCCCACCGTGGACACCGCACCGCAGGACCGGCAGGCAGTCCCGCCGGCCCTGCTCGCGCAGGCCGGCCGGTTCCCCGGGACCACCGCCTCCGGCGGTGACGGAGGGGTCGACGTGGAGGTGCTGACGGCGGACGTCGAGGGGGAGTGCTCGCCGTCGGGATCCGCCTCGCGCCGGGTGTCCAGCTCGCCACCCGCGCGCACACCGGGCCGTGCTCGTCACCGACGCCGAGGGCGACCTCGTCGCCGTCCCCGACGCGCAGCGGCACCTCGACGAGTACAGCCGCGACTGCCGCGGACGCGGTGTCGAGCTGCCGCCGGCGCACGGCGGTCGTGACCGGCGCCGGGGGGACGATCGGCCGCGCAGCCTGCCTGGTGTTCGCCCGGCACGGCCGCGGGGCGGGGTAGCCGGGTTCGCCGGTGGGGCACGACCCCGGTCCGGGGACGCGGCCGGCACCGTCCGCTCGGGTGATCGGCAGGTGCTGCCACCCCGCTCAGGGGCGCAGGTCCCGCGGGGACGTGCCGAACTCGCCGCGGAACGCCCGGGAGAAGTGCGCCGGGTCCGGGAAACCCCACCGGCGGCCCACGGCCGCCACCGTCGTGCCGGCCGAGCGGGGGTCCAGCAGGTCCGCGCGGCAGCGTTCCAGGCGGCGCCGCCGGACCCAGCCGCCCACGGTCTGCCCCTCGGCGTGGAAGAGGGCGTGCAGGGTGCGGGTCGAGACGTGGTTGGCCGCGGCGATGGCCGCCGGGTCCAGGGGCTCGCCCAGGTGGTCCTCGATCCACGCCTGGACCACCCCCAGCCGCCCGCCGGGCACCGCCCCGGCCCCGAGCACGTCGAGCAGGGTCACCGACAGCAGCGCCGTCGCGGCGCGCACGGTGGCGCCGGAACCCTCGTGCTCCAGGTGGCTGCGGTCGTCGGCGACCTCGCGCAGCAGCGGCGTCAGCAACCGGGCGCTGCCGGTGTCCCCGGGGATCGTGACCGCCAGCAGTTCGCGCACCCGGTCCGCGGCCAGGCCCAGCAGCGAGCGCGGGACCATCAGCACCAGGGTGCGGAACTCCCCGTCCCGGCCCGTCGCACCGCACAGCTCGTAGTCGTCGGCGGTGTCGTAGACCGCGAGCTGGCCCGACCCCAGCTCGGCCTCGCGCCCGTGCTGGCGCACGGTGGAGCGGCCGCGCAACTGCAGGGACACCTTGTAGGCCTGCCCCGGCGGCGCGGTGCCGGCGCCGGCGCGGGTGTGCCGGACGAGGTGCCCGCTGCCGGTGGACAGGTCCGAGACGAGGGCGCCGCCGACGCTGACGGCGTGCATGCGGGCGTGGAAGGAGCCGTGCGAGGTGGCGGTCACGTCCAAGGGGACGAAGGCCTCGCCGACCACGCGCTGCCAGTCGCGCACGTCGTGGACCGCCGCGTCCCTGACGATCGCCCGTCCCACCGGTGCAGCCTCCCCGCTCCGTCGCCGTCCCGCACCCGCCCCCGATGGTGCCACCGCGCGGCGTCCTCGACGTCCCCGGTCCGGGAGCACCGGCGCTCCGGCGGGTCCGGGCTGCGACCGGCCCGCCCGCCCGCCCCGCGGTTTCTCGCCCTGTGAGAGGCACGGGTGCCGCCGGCCCCGTCCCTGCCTACGCTGGGCGCGTGATCCTCATCGTCGTGAAGTGGCCCGTCAAACCCGAGTTGTCCGACCGCTGGCCCGAGCTGGTCCGCGAGTTCACCGACGCGGTGCGGGCCGAGCCGGGGAACCTGTTCTTCGACTGGTCCCGCAGCGTCGAGGACCCGAACCTGTGGACCCTCGTCGAGGGTTTCGCCGACGACGAGGCCGGGAAGGTCCACGTCGCCTCCGAGCACTTCCAGAAGGCCATCGGCCAGATGCCCGACTACGTGGCCGCCCAGCCGCAGATCATCTACGTCGAGGCCCCCGGCACCCCGGGTTTCGGGCCGATGGGCGAGGTCCAGCCCCGCGGCTGAGCACCCCCCGCGGCGGGCTTGCACCTTTCGGAGCAGGACCGCAGGACCCTCCTCGCGCACGGCGCGGAGGACCCGGTCCCGTCCCTAGCGTCAGGGGCATGACCGCACTCCTCCACCCGCCGCCGGCCCCGCCGGGACCACTGCGCGCCGCCGTCGCCCGCCGCCCGCTCGTGGCGTTCTTCCTCCTGGCCCTCGGGGTCAGCTGGCTGGTCTGGACGCCCTACGTCCTGTCCGCCAACGGCCTGGGCCTGTGGTCGTTCCGCTTCCCCGAACTGCTCGGCACCGCCCAGTTCGCCGGGGTCCTGCCGGGCGCCCTGCTCGGCCCGCTCGGCGCCGGGCTCCTCGTCACCGCCCTCGCCGACGGCCGCCCCGGCCTGCGGCGGTGGGCCGGGCGGCTGTGGCGCTGGCGCGTGGCCCCCGGCTGGTACGCCCTGGCCCTGCTCGGCGCCCCCGCCCTCGTCGTCCTCGCCGGGCTGCCCTTCTCCCGCGGCGTCGTCCACACCCCCTCGGCCCTGGTGCTGGCCGCCGTCGTGCCCGGTCTGCTGCTCCAGCTCGTCACCACCGGTCTGGCCGAGGAACCCGGATGGCGCGACTTCGCCCTGCCCCGCCTGCAGGACCGCCTCGGGGCCCTCGGCGCCGCCGCCGTCCTGGGACCGGTGTGGGCGCTGTGGCACCTGCCGCTGTTCCTCACCGAGTGGGGCGGCTGGCCCGACGCGCCGTGGACGCAGGCCGCGTGGTTCGCGGGTTTCTGCGTCTGCTTCAACGTCGTCATCGCCTGGGTCTTCAACCGCTCCGGGCAGAGCCTGCCCGTCGTGGCGCTGCTGCACGTCGGGGTCAACAACACCGCCTCCCTGCTGTGGGCCGAGCTGTACCCCGCGATCCCGGCCGACCGGATGCTGCCCGGGCTGTTCGCCACCTCCGCCGTCGCGGCCGCCGTCGTCCTCGTCCTGACCCGCGGCCGGCTCGGCCACGTCCGTACACTCCGCTGATGCCCACCGGTCCGGTCCGGCGCCCGGACGTGCTCCTCGCGGCGGGCACCGGGCTCCTCTCGCTCGCGCTGCTGACCGCCGCACCCGCGCTGACCGCCGGGGAGGCCCTCGCGCCCGGCCAGGCCGCCCCGGCCGCCGGGACGGGCCCGTGGTGGCTGACCGCCGCGCTGCTCACCGCCCAGGCCGCGGCCCTGGTCCCGCTGCGCGCCGCCGCCCGCACGACCCTGCTGGTGGTGGCCGCGTCCACCGCCGTCCTGGCCGCCACCGCGCCCGCCGCCCTGCACGGGATCGGCGGCCCCGCCCTCGTGGTCGCCGTCGCGGTGACCACGGCCACCGCCCGGGTCCGCACCGGCCCCGCCCTGGCCGTCGCGGCCCTCGTCGTCGCCGTCGGTGAGGTCGTCGGCGCGGTGACCGGCGCGGACGCCGGGGCCGGCGGTGCCGCGCTCCAGGCCGCCGGGCAGGCCGCGGGCCTGGTGGGGCTGCCCGCCCTCGGCGGGCTGGTCGTCCGCACCCGGCTCGACCTGCGACGGGCCAGGGACCAGGAGCGGGCTGCGCTGCTGCGCGAACGGCACGCCCTCGTCGAGGCCGCGGTCGCCCGCGAGCGCACCGCGATGGCCCGCGAGCTGCACGACATCGCCGCGCACCACCTCTCCGGCATCGCGCTCATGGCCGCCGTCGTGGACCGGCAGCTCGACACCGACCCCGCCCGCGCCCGCGAGGGGGTCCGGCAGATCCGGGCCCAGAGCACCGGCGTGCTCGACGACCTGCGGCGGCTCGTCGGCCTGCTGCGCGAGGACACCGCCGGGACCCGGTCGGTGGAGTCGCTGGACACCCTCCCCGACCTCGTCGAGCGCGTGCGGGAACGGCAGCCGGTCGTGCTGCGCCGGTCGGGCCCGGCGGACCCGGGGGAGGGGATCGGCCCGCTGGCCCAGCTCGCCGCCTACCGCGCCGTGCAGGAGGCGCTGTCCAACGCCGCCGTGCACGCCCCCGGGGCCGAGTGCACCGTGGAGCTGCGCGACCTCGGCGACCGGCTCGTCGTGAGCGTCGTCAACGCCCCGCCCGAGCGGCCCGCCCCGCGCCGGGAGACCGGGGGTTTCGGGCTGCGGGGGATGCGCGAGCGCGCCGACCTCGTCGGGGCGCGGGTGCGGTACGGGCCGACCCCCGAGGGGGGCTGGTCGGTGGAACTGGAACTGGTGCGGGAGGCGTCGACGTGATCAGGGTCCTCGTGGCCGACGACCAGCCCCTCGTGCGGGCCGGGATCTCCAGCCTGCTGGGGGCCGAACCCGACATCACCGTCGTCGGGGTCGCCGCCGACGGCGGTCAGGCGCTGGAACTGGCCCGCTCCACGGTCCCCGACGTCGCCTGCCTCGACATCCGCATGCCCGTCCTGGACGGCATCGAGGTCGCGCGGGCGCTGTGCGGGCCCGACGCCGACCCGCAGGTCCCGGTGCTGGTGCTGACCACGTTCGACCTGGACGACTACGTGTTCGGCGCGCTGGAGGCGGGCGCGTCGGGTTTCCTGCTCAAGGACGCCGAACCCGACACCATCGTCAGCGCGGTGCGGCAGGTCGCGGCCGGGAACGGCACGATCGACCAGGCGCTGACCCGCCGGGTGCTGCGGGAGTTCGTCACCCGCCGCCGGTTGCACCCGGTGCGCCCCGGTCAGGACAGCGACCTGCTGACGCCGCGCGAACGCGACGTCCTGCTGCTGCTGGCGCAGGGGATGTCGAACGAGGACATCGCGGCCGAGCTCGTCGTGGAGGTCACCACCGTGAAGTCGCACCTGGCCCGGATGCTGCCGAAGCTCGGGGTGCGCTCGCGGTTGCAGGCGGTGGTCTGGGCCTACCAGAACCGGGTCGTCACGGTTCCCGACGAACCCTGACCACCGCCCGCACCGGGCCCGGTCAGTCCTGCAGGGCCCCGCGCAGGAACGCGACGGCCTGCGCGACAGCGGCCTTCGCCGCCTGGGTGCCGTGCAGGGAGTTGACCATGACGAAGTCGTGGACGATGCCCTGGTAACGCACCGCGGTGACCGGGACGCCGGCGCGGCGCAGCTTCGCCGCGTACGCCTCGCCCTCGTCGCGCAGGACGTCGGCCTCGGCGGTGACGACCAGGGCCGGGGGCAGCCCGGTGAGCTGCTCGGTGGTCGCCCGCAGCGGGGAGACGGTGATCGCGCCGCGGTCGGTCTCGGGCGTCGTGTACTGGTCCCAGAACCACTTCATGCCCTCGCGGGCCAGGAAGTACCCCTCGGCGAACTCGTGGTAGGAGCCGGTGTCGAAGCTCGCGTCGGTCACCGGGTAGAACAGCACCTGCGCGGCGAAGGTGAACTCCCCGCGCTCCTTCGCCATGAGGGTCAGGGCGATCGCCATGTTCCCGCCGACGGAGTCCCCGGCCACGGCCAGGCGGGAGGCGTCCAGGCCGTGCCCGGCGCCCTGGTCGACGACCCACTTCACGGCCGCGTAGGCCTGCTCGTTGGCGACGGGGTACTTCACCTCGGGGGAGCGGTCGTACTCGGGGAACACGACGGCGGCGCCGGTGCCGACCGCCAGGTCCCGCACGAGGCGGTCGTGGGTGTGGGCGTCGCCGAAGACCCAGCCGGCGCCGTGCGTGTAGACGACCACCGGGAGCTGACCGGTGGCGCCGACGGGCTTGACGACGCGAACCTGGACGCTGCCGGTGGGGCCGCCGGGGACGGTGATCCACTGCTCGTCCACGGCGGGTTTGTCGATGGGTTCGTCCTGGACGCCGTCGACGGCCTTGCGCCCCTCCTCCGGAGGCAGCTGGTAGAGGAAGGGCGGTTCGCTGGTGGCGTCGACGAAGGCCTGCGCGGCCGGTTCGAGGGAGAGGTTCTTCGGGTTGCCGGGCACGGTGGTGTCCTCCTGGGTCGGACGGTTGTTGATGGTTCCATCATCGTCCGGCGGCGGTCCCGCACCGGCCCCTGGTCCTGACCCTGACAGGACCTGGCTCGCCCCCGGTGCGGCACCTAGCGTCCCCCGGGGCGCCGTCCCGTCCGGACGGCGCCACGACCGCGCAGCGCCCGTCCCGAGAGGTGGAACCCATGTCCCAGCACGCCCCCGAGAACACGCCCGAGGACGCCCCGGTCGCCGTGCTCGTGCACGGCGCCTTCGCCGAATCCGCCTCCTGGGCCGAGGTCGTCGAGACCCTCCACGACCGCGGCGTGCAGACCGTCGCCGTCGCCAACCCCCTGCGCTCGGTCGACTCCGACGCCGCCTACCTCGTGGACGTCGTCCGCGGCCTGGGCCGCCCCGTCGTCCTCGTGGGGCACTCCTACGGCGGGATGGTCGTCACCGAGGCCGCCGCCGCGCTCGGCGACCTCGTCCGCGGCCTCGTCTACGTCGCCGCGTTCGTGCCCGACCGCGGCGAGAGCGCGCTGGAGCTGTCCGGCCGGTACCCGGGCAGCACCCTCGGGGAGACCCTGCTCAGCTACCCGCTCACCGGCGGCGGGCAGGAGTTCCGCATCGACCCGGCGAAGTTCGGCGCCCAGTTCGCCGCCGACGTCCCCGCCGCGACCGCCGAGGTCATGGCCCTCACGCAGCGGCCGGTGACCGAAGCCGCTCTGGCGCAGCCGCTGTCGGTGGACCCGGCCTGGAAGCGGGTCCCGTCGTGGTCGGTGTACGGCGACGCGGACCTGAACATCCCCGCGGCCGCGCAGGAGGCCATGGCCGAACGCGCCGGGGTCCGGAACAGCACTGTCGTCGCCGGCGGTTCGCACGCCATCGCCGTCTCGCACCCCGACGCCGTCGCGACCGCCGTCCTCGACGCCCTCGGCGTGGTGGCCGTCGCCTGACCCCGTCGGCGTCGAGTCCCGCGCCGAACTGCACCCTCCGTGAAGATCTGCGGATCTTCTCACCCGGGCCGCCTGGTGACGGCCCGGGTGCTCGCGCATCGTGAGTGCCACCGACACCACGAGAGACGAGGGAAGCGACGATGCCCGACCCCGCCCAGAACCCGACCGACGACGACCTCGGCTGGTCGCTGAAGCTCGGCCTCGCCGAGGCCATGGTCCCGTTCATCGGCCGGCTGCACCGCGACCACGGCGTGACGGTGACCGTCCACGGCCGCAGCCTCGTCGGGAAGTCGGTGGTCGGGCTCATCAAGGCCCACCGGTTCGCCCGCCACGTCGACGACGTGGAGCTGTCCCTGGAGGGCAGCCTGGAACTGCTGCAGGTGCTGTGCCGCCTGCCGCTGTCGCCGGCGGTGGTCGACCTGGCCCGGCTCGCCGGCGCCGGCACCACCGACGAGGCCGCGCTGCGCCCGGTGCTCGCGCCCCTGGACCCCGCCGTCGCCGGGTCGCCGCACCCCCGGGGCGGCCGCGACGTCGTCCTCTACGGCTTCGGCCGCATCGGCCGCCTGCTGGCCCGGATCCTCGTCGAGCACGGCGACGACCCCTGGGGCCTGCGGCTGCGCGCCGTCGTGGTGCGCCGTTCCGGTGCCAACGACCTCACCAAGCGGGCCAGCCTGCTGCGCCGGGACTCCGTGCACGGGGCGTTCGCCGGGACCATCACGGTGGACGAGGAGAACGAGCGCCTGCACGCCAACGGCACCACGATCCAGGTGATCTACTCCGACGACCCGGCCACCGTGGACTACGCCCGGTACGGCATCGCCGACGCCCTGGTCATCGACAACACCGGGAAGTGGCGCGACGCCGAGGGGCTGTCGCAGCACCTGCGCAGCACCGGGGTCGGCCGGGTCCTGCTGACCGCACCGGGCAAGGGGTCGGTGAAGAACGTCGTCCACGGGCTGAACCAGGACACGCTCACCGCCGACGACCGGATCGCCTCGGCGGCCTCGTGCACCACCAACGCGATCGCGCCGGTGCTGAAGGTCGTCAACGACCGGTTCGGGATCGTCCGCGGGCACGTGGAGACGGTCCACTCCTTCACCAACGACCAGAACCTCATCGACAACTTCCACAAGGGGGACCGCCGCGGCCGGTCGGCGGTGCTGAACATGGTCCTCACCGAGACCGGCGCCGCGAAGGCCGTCGCCAAGGCGCTGCCGGAACTGGAGGGCAGGCTCACGGGGAACTCGATCCGGGTACCCACCCCCGACGTGTCCCTGGCCGTGCTGCACCTGACGCTGGAAAGGCCGGTCGAGCGCGCCGACCTCAACGAGTACCTGCGGCAGGTGTCGCTGGACTCGCCGTGGCAGGACCAGATCGACTACACCGATTCCCCCGAGGTCGTCTCGACCGACTTCATCGGGACCCGCAAGACGGGGGTCGTCGACGCGCTGGCGACCATCGTGGCCGGGGACACCGCGATCCTCTACGTCTGGTACGACAACGAACGCGGGTACTGCGAGCAGGTGCTGCGGGTGGCGCGGACGTTCCAGGGCCTGGACCGCCCGGTGTTCCCGGCCGTGCACGCCCCGGAGGGCACGGCCGTCGCCACCGCCTGAGCGGCCACGAACGGAGGGTACCCTCACCTCTCCACCCCGTTCGGGCGCGCCGCCCGACCCACGGAAGGTTCCACCATGACGCGTCTCGTCCTCCTCGGCCCGCCCGGTGCGGGCAAGGGCACCCAGGCGGCCCTGCTGTCGGACCGGCTGGGGGTGCCCGCCGTCTCGACCGGCGACACCTTCCGCGCTCACGTCGCGCAGGGGACCGAGCTGGGCCGGACGGTGCAGGAGTACCTGGACGCCGGGCGGTACGTGCCGGACGCCGTGACCAACGCGGTGGTCCGCGACCGGTTGCAGCAGCCCGACGTCGCCGCGGGGTTCATCCTCGACGGCTACCCGCGCACGACCGACCAGGTCCGTGAGCTGGACGGCGTGCTCGCGGAGTCGGGGGTGGCGCTGGACCACGTCCTGGAGATCACCGCCGACGTCGACGAGCTGGTGCGCCGGCTGTCGGCGCGCGCCCTCGCGCAGGGCCGCTCGGACGACACCGAGGACGTCGTCCGCACCCGCCAGCGCGTCTACGCCGAGCAGACGGCCCCGCTCGTGGAGGTCTACTCCGGGCGCGGCCTGCTGCGGTCGGTGGACGGGCTCGGGGAGGTCGCCGACGTCACCGCGCGGCTGGTGGCGGCGCTGGGGGCGGCGCCCGTCGCGGTCGCCTGAGGGCCGCGCGCCCCGTCGTCCGGCGGCGGGGCCACCGGCGGCCGCGACGCCACCCGGGTGACCGACCTGGTTGAGGGTTGTATCTCTTCGGGGGACGGCGCACCCTGGGGCCACCGGCGCGGACGTCGCCCGGTGGACGGGGAGCAGGCACGTGGCGGGAAGCGCGGGGACGACGGGTCCGGACGCGATCGGGGCCCCTCCGGGTGGCTGGTGGGACGGCCTCGCGCGCGCCGTCGCCTCCGGTGACCGCCGGGTGACCGTCGAGGACGCGACCGGCCGTCGCTTCGTGGTGCTGTCCGAGGAGCGGTACCGCGAGCTGGAGGAGGCCGCGCGCCGCCCCGCCGGTGCCCGCACGGCCCGCGTGTCCCTGACCGCCCGGGAGCTGGAGGTGCTGCGGCTCGTCGCCGCCGGGCACGCGGGCGCGGTCGTGGCCGAGCGCCTGGGCCTGGCCGCCAACACCGTCGCCCAGCACCTGACGGCGGTGCGCCGCAAGTACGGCGTGCGGTCCTCGGCGGCCGCGGCCGCCGCCGCCCGCGAGGACGGGCTGATCGGCTGAGAGCCCCCGGTCGGAGTCGAGCCGACGACCTACCGCTTACAAGGCGGTTGCTCTGGCCACTGAGCTACGGGGGCGTGCACGTGGTGCGCGCCCCCCGAGTCTGCCACAGCACCCCCTCCCGCCCCCGGCGGTGAGCGAGGACCCCTCCCCGGCGGTCGAGGGCACCGCCGTCCCGACCGCGGAGGGGGGGCGGGGTCCGCGTCGGGGTGTCCCGCAGCGTCCGGGCGTAAGCTGGAACGTTGTCAGGACGTAAGGACAAAGTCGGAAGGACAGAGCTCATCTCCGCCTCGGAACAAGACGCCCGGACGCTCCCCGACGAGCAGCGGGCCGGACTGCCGTCCCCGCGCCCGGCCACCGCACCCACCGCACCCACCGCCCCCGCCCCGGCTCCCGACGCCGTCGGCCCCCAGCAGCGCCGGTTCCTGCGCCGCGTCACGACCCTCGCCGCCATCGGCGGCGCCCTGTTCGGCTACGACACCGGCGTCATCTCCGGCGCCCTGCCGTACATGCGGCAGGACCTCGTCCTCACCTCCCTCGACGAGGGGCTCATCACGAGCACCCTGCTCGTCGGCGCGGCCGTCGGAGCCGTCGCCGGGGGCCGCGTCGCCGACCGCGTCGGCCGCCGCAGGTCCATGGGCTGGGCCGGGATCGTGTTCACCGCCGGGGCCCTCGCCGTCGCGCTGGCCCCCGACGTCCCCTTCATGGTCGCCGCCCGGTTCGTGCTCGGCCTGGCCGTCGGGTCGGCGTCGGTGGCGGTGCCGATGTACCTGGCCGAACTGGCCCCCGCCGCCGACCGCGGCCGGCTGGTCTCGCTGAACTCCCTGATGATCGTCTCCGGGCAGCTCCTGGCCTACGTCGTCAACGCCGCGCTCGCCCCCACCGGGGACTGGCGGCTCATGCTGGGCCTGGCCGCGGCCCCCGCGGTGGCCCTCGTCGTCGGCTGCGCGTTCGTCCCCGAGACCCCCCGCTGGCTGCAGGCCAACGGGTTCCGGCGCGAGGCCATCGAGGTGCTGCGCAAGAGCCGCAGCGAACGCGAGACCGAACGCGAGTTCCACCGCCAGCAGCGCGCCGAACGCCTCTCCCGGCGCCGCCGGGAGTCCGCCGGCTGGGCCGAGTTCCGCACCCCCTGGTTGCGGCGCGTGCTGTTCATCGGGATCGGCATCGGCTTCGTCCAGCAGGCCACCGGCACGAACGCGATCATCTACTTCGCCCCCACCATCCTGGAGACGACCGGCCTGTCGACCTCGGTCGCCGTCGTCAGCACCATCGCCGTCGGCGTCATCAGCGTCGCCGCGACCGCCGTCGGGCTCACCCTCGTGGACCGCCACGGCCGCCGCACCCTCATGGTCGTCGGCCAGGTCGGCGGCGCCGCCTGCCTGCTCGCGCTGTCGTTCGTGATCGGGCGGACGGGGGAGTCGGCGGCGATGAGCTTCGTCACCCTCGGCCTGATGGCCGCGTTCCTCGCCTTCCAGCAGAGCACCGTCGCCCCCGTCGCGTGGCTGCTCATCGCCGAGATCTTCCCGACCCGCGTCAAGGGCCTGGCCGGGGGTGCGACGACCATGGCGCTCTGGCTGTCGAACTTCGCGATCTCGCTGGTGTTCCTGCCGGTCCTGGAGGCCATCGGCGGGCGGGCCACGTTCCTGTGCTTCGTGGCGCTGTCCGTGCTGTGCCTGCTGTTCACCCTCAAGTGGGTCCCCGAGACCCGCGGCCGCACCCTGGAGCAGGTCGAGGAGGAGCTGCGGGCCGCCGGGACCCGCACCGCCGCCTGACCCGCCCCCACCCGACGCCCACCGCGCCCGTGCGCGGTGGGCGTCGTCGTCCCCGCTTCAGGTCGGGTCCGGGCCCGTCGATGGGAACCCCAGACCCGGCACATCGAGATGGGAACGACGATGACCCGCACCGACCGCGCCCCCGCCCCGCGACGCGGGACGAGCATCGCCGCCCGGCTCGTCGTGCTGTCCGCCGTCGGGGTGCTGGGGGTCGTGAGCGTCGGCGGCATCGGCGTCGTGGCCTCCTCGCAGCAGGACGCCGCGCAGGACGCGCTGATCCGCGCCGACCGCGCCGCCTCCCTCGCCGAACGCGTCGACGCCGCCCAGGCCCGCGTCCGCGGGGACGTCATGACCTCGCTCGTGACGGCCGACACCGCCCAGCGCCAGTCCGCCATCGCCGCGCTCGGCGCCGACGCCACCGCCCTGCGCACCGCCCTGCGCGACCTCTCCGCCGTGTCCGAGGGGGAGGTCCGCGACCAGACCGCCGACCTGCTCGCCCGGACCGAGACGGTCGTCACCCTGGGGCAGCGGGTCGTGTCGCTGTCGAACTACGAGATCACCGACCCCGCCCAGACGGCGGCCCGGGCCGCGATGCCCGCGTTCACCCAGGAGGCCGACGTCCTCAGCGGGGCCGTGCCGGGCATCGTCGAGGCCGCCGCGACCGCCCAGCGCACCGCCGTGGAGAACTCCGCCGCCGCCCGCCGCGAGGGGCTGGTCCTGACGATCTCCGCCAGCCTGCTCGTCACCGCCGTCCTGGCCGTCGTCGCCACCACCATCACCCGCGGGCTGCGCCGCCGCCTGCAGAGCACCGTGACGATCCTCGAGGCCGTCGCCGAGGGCCGTCTCGACGGGCGCGGCGAGGTCGGCCGCGAGGACGAGGTCGGGCGCATGGTGAAGGCGCTGAACACCGCCCTCGACAAGCTCGCCGAACTGTTCGCCGAGGTCGGCCGCGTGTCGCGGGAGATGTCCTCCTCGGCCGACGAACTCACCTCCGTCTCCGGTTCCCTGCACGAGCGGGCCGCCGGGTCCGCCGCGCAGGCCGAGGCCGGATCGGCTGCGGCGGAGGAGATCTCCGTGACCATCCGCAGCGTCGCCGACTCCAGCGGGGAGATGTCCGCCGCCATCGAGCAGATCGCCGCGGCCACCGCCGAGGCGTCCTCGGTCGCCGCCGACGCCGTCGCCGCGGTCGAGGAGGCCGTCGGCACGATCCGCGGCCTGGCCCAGTCCTCCGCCGAGATCGGCGACATCGTCAAGGTCATCACCTCCATCGCCGAGCAGACGAACCTGCTCGCGCTCAACGCCACCATCGAGGCCGCCCGCGCCGGGGAGTACGGCAAGGGTTTCGCCGTCGTCGCCAGCGAGGTCAAGGAACTGGCCTCCGAATCGGCCCGCACCTCCGAGGGCATCGTCGTGAAGGTCACCGCGGCGCAGCGCGACGCCGCCGCCGCCGACGCCGCCATCCGCACCATCCGCGGTGTCGTCGAACGCATCAGCGACCTCCAGGCCACCGTCGCCAGCGCCGTCGAGGAGCAGACCGCCACGACCCGCGAGATGGTCCGCAACGTCGACGAGATCGCCGTCGGCTCGGCCGACGTGACCCGGTCCATCTCCTCCATGGCGCACGACGTGAACCTCACGACCGACGTCGCCCAGCAGACCTCCGGGACCGCCGGCCGCGTCGCCGCCGCCGCGTCCGCCCTCGAGGACGAACTGCGCAAGTTCACCGTCTGAGCCCCGCCCCCACCGCCGTCCCACCGATCGCCAGGAGTTCCCCGTGACCCGTTCCCGTGCAGCGGCGCTCTTCGCCGCCACCGCGGTCCTGCCCCTGCTGGCCCTGACCGGCTGCGGGGGCGAGGCCGAAGGGGCCGCCACCACGAACGCGGCCGCGCCGGCGTCCGCCGACCTGGACCTGGTGGAGGCCGGCACCCTGACCATCGGGGTGGACGCCACCTACGCCCCCATGGAGTTCAAGGAGGGCGGGGAGGTGACCGGGGCGAACGTCGACATCCTCACCGACATCGCCCACCGCCTCGGCCTGACGCCGGAGTTCGTCGACGTCCCCTTCGCCGAACTGCGCGACCGGGCCGCCGCGCACCGGATCGACCTCACCGGGTCCTCGGTCACCGACAAGGCGTCCCGGCAGACCAACGTCGACTTCGTGGACAACTTCTACGCCGGTGAGCAGCTCATCACCGGCGCCGGTGACCGCTCGGCCCTGACCGACCCGATGAACTGGTGCGGCCTGACGGGCGCGGCCTCCGAGGGCAGCACCGACGCCGACATCATCCACTCCCAGTCCGCCATCTGCGTGGCCGCCGGGAAGGCCCCGATCGGCTTCGTGGACGTCGGGTTCACCGAGAGCGGCGAGGAGGTCCTGGCCGGACGGGCCGACTTCGGCGTGGAGGGCCTGCCCGCGGCGGCGAAGATGGTCGCCGACTCCGGCGGGAGGCTGCAGGCCGTCGGCAAGCCGTGGCAGGCCCAGCCCTGGGGGTACGCCTTCGCCAAGGACCGCACGAACCTGCGCGACGCCGTGCAGCGGGCGCTGCAGGAGTCCATCGCCGACGGCACCTACGACGCGATCCTGGAGGAGTACTCCGTGCAGGACGGCGCGCTGCACACCACCGCCGTCAACGGCGGGGCCTGACCCCGGGGCGTCCCCGCCCCCGGCGCCCCGCCGACCACCTCCACTCCCGCGACCACCGCGATCGAGGAAACCTGCGCGGCGATCAAGGACACGCCCACGTGTCGGCCCGTGCGAGTCCTTGATCGCGGGGCGGGAGTCCTTGATCGCAGGGCGGGAGTCCTTGATCGAGAGGGTGTCGGCGTCAGGGGGCGGGCGGGGCACCCGTGCGGGGCGCGCCCGCCCGGACGTCGCTGGGGGAGCGGCCCAGCCAGCGCCGGTGGGCGGCGATCAACCCGTTGTGGCTCAACCCCACCGACCGGGCGACCTGACCGACCGGGACGCCGCGGCCCAGCAGCGTGACGCTCGTCGCGACCCGCAGCGCGGTCCGCCACGTCGAGAAGCTGCCGCCGGTGTCGCGGTGGAAGGCGCGGCGGATGGTGGCGCTGCTGGTGTGCAGGGCCGCGGCCCACTCCTCCAGCGAACGGTCGTCGTCGGGGTTCTCCCGCAACCGGGCCGCGACCTCGCTCGCGACGGGGTCCTCGAAGCGGCGGCGCGCCAGTCGCAGGACTTCCGCCAGCGCGTCCTCACCCCGCGGCCCGGCGTCGGCGCCCCCGGGCGCCCCGAGCACCCCGGCCAGGACGGTCGTGAGGCACCCGCCGTCGAACGCCACCCGCAGCAGCCGGTTGCGCAGCGCCGCGCTCACCCGCACCGGCGCCGCCGCGGCGGACCCGGCCGCCAGGACCCCCGCCTCGACGTCGTGCACGAACGGCGCGAACCCGGGCTCGAACCGCGCCGAGTGGACCACCCCGGCCGGTACCCACAGGCCCGCCGCGACGTTCAGCGGGTGCTCCACCCCGTCGACGACGACGACGGCCGTGCCCGCGGTGGCGGTGAGGAACTGGTCGAACCGGTGGGAGTGCGGGGCGTGCCCCCAGGACCCGAACCCGTCGTCCTCGTCGCCGGGCCCGGGGTCCACGGAGGTCACCGGCCACCGGTTCGCCCACCCCGGCGGAGTCGAGCGCTGAGTGTGGACGGGTGAGCGCTCAGGGTGAACGGTTGAGGTTAGCCTCTCCATACCCGGGATGATGCCCGAGACCTCCCCGAAGACCAAGGACGGACCACGCGATGAGCGGACACGACGCCCCCGGCGTCGTCCTCCCCACCCCGGCCCGCCCACCCGGGGACCCCGAGGACCCCCGCGCCGTCCTCGGCGCGGTCGTCACCACCCGCCGCCGGCAGACCCTCGGCCTGCTCCTGCTCGTCCTCGCGCTGGCCGCCGTGGCCGTCGCCTCCCTCGCCCTCGGCGCCCGCCCCATCGCCCCCGGCACCGTCCTGCGCGCGCTCGCCTCGGCGCTGACCGGGACCCCCGGGACCGGGTACGACACCACCGTCGTCCTCACCGAACGCCTGCCCCGCACCGTCCTCGGCGTCGTCGTGGGCCTGTGCCTGGGCGGGTCCGGCGCCGTCGTGCAGGCCCTGACCCGCAACCCCCTCGTCGACGGCGGCATCCTCGGCGTCGAGCTCGGCGCCGCCTGCACCGTCGTCGCCGGCATCGTCGTCCTCGGCGTCACCGGCGTCATCGCCACCTTCTGGTTCGCCCTCGCCGGGGCGCTCGCCACCGCCGCCGTCGTCCTCGCGATCTCCCGGCTCACCCGGTCCGCGTCGACCGCCGTGAGCCTCGTCATCGCCGGCGCCG
The DNA here is from genome assembly GCF_050871965.1 of Kineococcus lubricus. Lineage (NCBI taxonomy): Bacteria > Bacillati > Actinomycetota > Actinomycetes > Kineosporiales > Kineosporiaceae > Kineococcus > Kineococcus lubricus. Next base: position 73,613 of record NZ_JBJLSK010000009.1, on the reverse strand, counting down.
CCACCGCCGCCCTGCTCGGGGCCGTCATCAACCTCCTGATCGTGCGCGACAGCTCCGCGTTCGCCCGCTACCGGTTCTGGTCGGTCGGGCAGCTGTCCGGCCGCGGCGAGACCCTCGCCGAGCTGTGGCCGTTCGCCCTGACCGGCCTCGTCCTCGCCCTGGCCTGCGGACCGGCCCTCAACGCGCTCGCCCTCGGCGAGTCCGCCGCCGCCGGCCTCGGCGTCCGCGTCCGCCGCGCCCAGCTCGGGACCGCCCTGGTCGCCGTCCTGCTCTGCGCCGCAGCGGTCGCGGCCTGCGGGCCCATCGGCTTCGTCGGTCTGGTCGCCGCCCACCTCGCCCGCCTGCTCGTCGGCGCCGACCAGCGGGTCCTCGTGCCCGTCGCCATGCTCACCGGAGCGGTCGTCCTGCTCGCCGCCGACGTCGTGGGCCGGCTGGCCCCCGGCGACGGCGAGGTCGCCGTCGGCGTCACCACCGCCCTCGTCGGCACCCCCGCGTTCATCGCCCTGGCCCGCACCCGGAAGCTGGTCGAGGCGTGAGCGCACCCGGCCTCGCGGAGGTCGTCCGCGACCTGCACCTCGGCCGCCGGCGGGAACGGCGCCGCGGCCTCACCGTCACCGCCGCCACCCTGGCCGTCCTGCTCCTGGGCCTGAGCGGCGAGGTCCTGCTCGGCGGCAGCGCCGACCTCGACCTCGCCGACGTCCCCACCGCCCTCGTCGGCCGCGCCGACGGGCTGGCGCACTTCGTGGTCCACGAGACGCGCCTGCCCCGCGCCCTGACCGCCGCGCTCGCCGGCGCCCTCCTGGGCCTGTCCGGCGTCGTCTACCAGCGCCTCACGTCCAACGTCCTGGCCACCCCCGACGTCATCGGGATCTCCGCCGGCGCCAGCGCCGGCGCGGTCGCCGCCCTCGTCGGGGTGGGCGCGGGCACCGGCGCGGCGGGCGTCGCGGTGCAGGCCGGCGCGGTCCTCGGCGCGGCGCTGGCGGCCGTCGTCGTCTTCGGCCTCAGCTGGGGACGGCGGTCGGCCACCTACCGGCTCGTCCTCATGGGCATCGGGGTCGGCGCCTGCGCCACGGCCCTGACCAGCTACCTGCTCACCCTCGCCGACGCCACCACCTCCCAGCGCGCCCTGCGCTGGATGATCGGGTCCCTCGCCGGGGCGTCCTGGACCGACGTGCGGACCGCGGCCGCCGTCCTGGCCGCCGGGGTGCTCGCCGTCCTCGCCCTCGACCCCGTCCTCCGGACCCTGCGCCTGGGCGACCCGCTGGCCACCGCCCTGGGGACCCGGGTGCTCGTCGTGCGGGTCTGCGCCCTGCTGCTGGGCGCCGTGCTGGCCGCGACCGCGACGAGCGTCACCGGCCCCGTCACGTTCGTGGCGCTCGTCGCCGGCCCCGTCGCGGCGCGGCTGCTGCCGCAGCCCGGGCCGCTGCTGCCCGGCCTGGTCGGGGCGTGCGTCCTCGTGCTCGCCGACGTCGCCGCGCAGTCCGCCCCCCTCGTCAGCCCCGTGCCCACCGGCGTCGTCACCGGCCTCGTCGGCGCCCCCGTCCTGGTGTTCCTGCTCATCTCCCGGAGGACCGACCGGTGACCGAGACCCTCGCTCCCGCGACGACCCCGGACGGCCTGCGAGCCGTCGGGCTCAGCGCCGGCTACCCCGAGAACCTCGTCGTCGAGGGCCTCGACCTGCGGATCGGGACCGGACGCATCACCGCGCTCATCGGCCCCAACGGCTGCGGCAAGTCCACGCTGCTCGGCACGCTGGCCCGGCTGCTGCCCGCGCGCGCCGGCGCGGTCCTCCTCGACGGCGCGGACATCCATTCCCTGCGGACGCGGGAGGTCGCGCGCCGCCTCGGGCTGCTGCCGCAGGCGCCCGTCGCCCCCGAGGGCATCACCGTCGCCGAACTCGTCCGCCGCGGCCGGCACCCGCACCGCGGCGCCTTCGGCGCCCGCACCGCCGAGGACGACCGGGTCGTCGCGGAGGCGCTGCTGCGCACCCGGATGGCGGAGTTCGCCGGGCGTGGGGTCGACACCCTCTCCGGCGGGCAGCGGCAGCGGGCGTGGATCGCGATGGCCCTGGCGCAGCAAACCCCGCTGCTGCTGCTCGACGAACCCACCAGCTACCTCGACGTCGCCCACCAGGTCGAGGTCATGGACCTGCTCGTCGACCTCAACGCCGCCGGGACCACCGTCGTGGTGGTGCTGCACGACCTGAACCAGGCCGCGCGGTACGCCCACGACGTCGTCGCCCTCAGGGCCGGGCGGGTCGTCGCGGCCGGCCCGCCCGCCGAGGTCGTCACCGCCGAGGTCGTCGCCGACGTGTTCGGCCTGCGCGCCCGGGTCGTCCCCGACCCCGACACCGGGACCCCCGTCGTGCTGCCCCGCGGCCGGCACGACGCCTGAGGGAAGAAACCCCGAAACCCCCACCAGGAAGAGAGCCATGCCCCGTCCCGCCCGCACCACCCCGTCCCGCCGCGCGCTGCTCGGCTCGGCCGCCGTCCTGTCCCTCGCCCTCGGCGGCCTCGCCGCCTGCTCCACCTCCGAGGAGACGCAGGCCGCGGCGCAGAGCACCGCGGGCGGTTCCAGCACCTACCCGCTGACGCTGACGAGCCCCTTCGGCGAGACCACGCTGGAGGAGAAGCCGGAGAAGGTCGCCGTCGTCTCCTCCGTCGACCTCGACATCGCCCTGTCCCTGGGGGTCGTGCCCGTCATCAGCCCGCTGTACGGCGAGGCCGAGCTCGACCCGTGGGAGACCACCGCCCTCGAAGGGCTGGGGGAGAGCGACCTCACCACCTACGACTCCACCGACGGCGTCGACTACGAGGCCATCGCGGCGGCGGCGCCCGACGTCATCCTCGCCACCAGCGGCTGGACCCTGGACGAGGACTACGAGCAGCTGTCGAAGATCGCGCCGATCGTGTCCTTCCAGGGCGCCGACGGGCTCACCGGCATGACGTGGGCCGAGCGGACCGCCGAGGCGGGGAAGGCCCTCGACCTCGCGGCGAAGGCCCAGGAGGTCGTCGACGGCGTCGCCGCGAAGTTCGAGGCCGCCGCCGCCGCGCACCCGGAGTTCGCGGGCAGGACGTACACGTACGCCGTGATCCACCCCGAGCAGATCACCTACGAGTCCTACGACGGCAGCGACACCTCGTTCTTCGAACGGCTCGGGTTCACCCTGCCCGCCGCCGCCTCCCGGTTCAGCGCCGGGAACCAGGCCGTCAGCCGGGAGAACGTCGACGTCCTCGACGCCGACGTCCTGCTCGTCGGGTACCCGTTCGGCGACGAGGGTCTGCTCACGCGGTCCGCGCTGGAGTCCGACGCCCTGTTCCAGCAGGTGCCGGCCGTCGCGGGGAAGCACTACGCCGTCGTCGACGATCTCGTCGCCTCCCCGCTGGCCTACCCGACCCCGCTGAGCGAGGTCTGGGTCCTCGACCAGCTCGTCCCGGTGCTCGCCACCGCCGTCGCGGGGAGCTGACCCGCCGTGAGCCTGCCCCGCATCGCCTCGTACGCGCTCCCGGCCCGGGACGAGCTCCCGGGCAACCGGGTGGACTGGCCGCTGGAACCCCGGCGGGCCGTCGTCCTCGTGCACGACATGCAGAACCACTTCGTCGACGCGTACGCCGAGCGCGACGGGGTGATCGGGCAGGTCGTGGCGAACATCGCCCGCACCACCGGGCTCGCCCGTTCCCTCGGGGTGCCCGTGGTGTTCACCGCCCAGCCCCCCGCGCAGGAACCCGCCGACCGCGGGCTGCTCACCGACTTCTGGGGGGAGGGGTTGCAGACGCGGGCCGGTGCCCGGATCGTCGACGCCCTCGCCCCGCACGCCGGCGACACCGTCCTGACCAAGTGGCGGTACAACGCGTTCCTGCGCACGCCGCTGCGGGACCTGTTGCGCGACAGCGGGAGGGACCAGCTGGTCGTGACCGGCGTGTACGCGCACATCGGCTGCCTGCTGACGGCGGCCGACGCGTTCATGCACGACACGCAGGCGTTCTTCGTGGCCGACGCCGTCGCCGACTTCTCCCGCGAGGAGCACCTCACCGCCGTGCGGTACGCGGCCAGCCGGTGCGCGCGCGTCCTGGGCGTGCAGGACGTGCTGGCCGAGTTCTCGGGCGCCCGTCCCGCGGTGGCCCGGTGAGGGGCACCGTCCTGGTCGTCGGCGCCGCCGGCGGCATCGGGTCCGCGCTGCTCGACCGGTTCTCCCGGACGGGGGCGCCGGTCGTGGGCGCCGACCTGCCCGGGACCGGCGCCCAGGAGGTCGTCGACGTGCGGGACGCGGCCTCGGTGGACGCGCTCGTCGAGCGCGTCGAGGACGTCCACGGCCCGGTCGAGGTGCTGGTCAGCGCCACCGGGGTCCTGCGCAGCGGCGACGTCCTCACCAGCGACCCCGCGGACCTGGACCTGCTGCTGGCGGTGAACACCGTCGGCGTCGCCCGGACCCTGCGAGCCGTCGCCGCCCGCATGGTCCCCCGCGGGCGGGGGGTGATCGTCACGATCTCCTCCAACGCCGCGGGCGTCCCGCGCGCCGGGATGGCCGCCTACGCCGCCTCCAAGGCGGCCGTCACGGCGTTCACCAAGTCGTTCGGCCTGGAACTGGCCGCCCACGGCGTCCGCTGCAACGTGGTGGCGCCCGGGACGACCCGCACCGCGATGCTCGAACGGACCGGCGAGGACGTCGAGCGTGCCGTCGCGCGCGCGGTGGCCGGGGACCCCGGCCGCTACAAGACCGGCATCCCGTTGCAGCGCGTCGCCGAACCCGGCGACATCGCCGACGCGGTGGTGTTCCTCGCCTCCGACGCCGCCCGCCACATCACCCTGCAGGAGATCTACGTCGACGGCGGAGCCACCCTCCGCTGAGGCGTCAGGACGGAGAACCCATGCCTGGACACCCCGACACGAACCCCGACACGAACCCCGAGCCCGACCTCGTCTTCCTCGGCCGCCGGCGCCTGCGCGGCCGCGGCCGCCGCGCCGTCCTCGCCCCCGCCCGGTCCACCGGACCGGGCGCCGCGCGGGCCGCCCTGGACCTGCTGCGGGAGGTGGAGGCCGTCGACGGCGTGCCCCGCGTCCTCATGGGGTCGATCCCGTTCGACCCCGCCGCACCGGCGCACCTGGTCGTCCCCGGGACCGTTCTGGAGGTCGGCGCCGAGGAGGCCGGGCCCGGCGAGGTCCCGCAGCCGCGCAGCGCCCACCCCGTCGAACCCCTCGACGCCCTCGACGCCCCGGACGACCCCGGGTACCGGCGGGCGGTGGCCCGGGCCGTGGCGGCCATCGGGGACGGGACCCTGCAGAAGGTGGTGCTGGCCCGCAGCGCCGACCTGCGCGCCGACGCGCCCATCGACACCGGGGCGCTGCTGGCGGCCTTCACCGCCGGCAACCCCGCGGCCTACGCCTTCCACGTCCCGCTGCGCGACGGCGCGGTCCTGGTGGGGGCCTCGCCCGAGCTGGTGGCCGAGGTGGCCGCCGGTGTCGTGCGCTCGCACCCGCTCGCGGGAACCGCTGCGCGGCAACCCGACCCGGCCCGCGACGACCGGGCCCGCACCGACCTGCTGGCCTCGGCCAAGGACCGCGCCGAGCACGCCTTCCTCGTCGAGGCCCTCGCCGCGGGCCTGCGCCCCCTGACGTCCGCGCTGCACGTCCCGGCCGGTCCCTCGGTCCTGGGCACCCCCCGGCTGTGGCACCTCGGGACCCCGCTCACCGGGACCCTGCGGCCGGGGACCAGCGCCCTCGACGTCGCGTGCGCCGTGCACCCGACCCCCGCCGTGGGCGGGCTGCCCGCCGCGGCCGCCGCCCGGTTCCTCGCCGAGGTCGAACCCGGCGACCGCGGGACGTACGCCGGGCTCGTCGGGTGGATGGACTCCGCCGGGGACGGCGAGTGGGCCCTGGCGCTGCGCTGCGCCGCCGTCCGCGGCGACCGCGCGCGGGTGCACGCCGGCGCCGGGGTCGTCGCCGGGTCGGACCCGGCCGCCGAGCACGCCGAGACCGCCGCCAAGATGCGCACCGCCCTGAGCGCCCTGGCCGCGGTGGCCCCCGGGCTGCGGCTGCGGCACGAGCGGGAACTGGTGACCTCGTGAGCAGCGCCGTCAGCGGGGTCGTGGAGGCGCTGCCGGTCGAGGGCGTCGTCCCGTACCCGGCCGGGTTCGCGCAGCGCTACCGCACCGCCGGGTACTGGACGGGCACCACGTTCGACGACCTGCTGCGCGAGGCCGCTGCGCAGGCCCCGGCGAACCCCGCCGTCCTGGACGGGGACCGCGAACTCACCTACGCCGACCTCGACGACCTCGTCGGCCGGGTCGCGGGCCTGCTGCGGGACCGCTTCGCGCTCGCGCGCGGGGAACGGGTCGTGGTGCAGCTGCCGAACGTCGCCGAGTTCGTGCTCGTCGTCTTCGCGCTGTTCCGCCTCGGCGCGGTGCCGGTGTTCGCGCTGCCCGCGCACCGGCGCACCGACCTGCTGCACTTCGCCCGCACCGCCGACGCGGTGCTGCTGGTGACTCGTTCCCGGATCGCCGGTGTCGACCACGCCGCGCTGGCCGCGGAGGTCGCGGGCGCCGTCGCGACGGTCCGGGGGGTCCTGCTCGCCGACGACCTCCTGGACGCCGCCGCCGGCCGTGAACCCGCCGCGACCGTCCCGGTGTCGCCGGCCGACCTGGCGTTCCTCCAGCTGTCTGGCGGCACGACGGGGACCCCCAAGCTCATCCCGCGCACCCACGACGACTACCTGTACTCGGTGCGCGAGAGCGCCAGCATCTGCGGGCTCGACGCCTCGGCCCGGATGCTCGTCGCGATGCCGGTCGCGCACAACTTCACGATGTCGTCCCCGGGGATCCTCGGGGTGTTCCACGCCCGCGGCGCGGTCGTCCTCACCGAGGACCCCAGCCCGGCCTCGTTCGCCCGGCTCGTGCCCCGGCACGGCGTCACGATCGTCCCGGCCGTGCCGCCGCTGGTCATCGCCTGGCTGAACTCCGCCGAGGTCGCCGCGGCGGACCGGTCGAGCCTGCGGCTCGTGCAGGTCGGCGGCGCCAAGCTCAGCCGCAGCGTCGCCGAACGCGTCGAACCCGGGCTCGGCGCCCGGTTGCAGCAGGTGTTCGGGATGGCCGAGGGGCTGGTGAACTACACCCGCGCCGGGGACGACCACGAGACCGTCGTGTCGACCCAGGGCCTGCGCATCAGCCCCGACGACGAGGTCCGCGTCGTCGACGAGCACGACCGGCCCGTCCCGCCGGGAACCCCGGGCGCGCTGCTGACCCGCGGGCCGTACACGATCCGCGGGTACTTCCGGGCCCCCGAGCACGACGCCCGCTCCTTCACGGCCGACGGTTTCTACCGGACCGGTGACCTCGTCGTCGAACGCGCCGACGGGTACCTGACCGTCGTCGGCCGGGTGAAGGACCAGATCAACCGCGGCGGGGAGAAGATCGCCCCCGAGGAGGTCGAGAACGCCCTGCTCGCTCACCCCGACGTCCACGACGTCTCCGTCGGCGGCCTGCCCGACGAGGTGCTCGGCGAACGGGTCCGGGCGCACGTCGTCATCCGCCCCGGCACCCGCCTGCGGGCCGTCGACCTGCGGCGGTTCCTCGCCGCCGGCGGCCTGGCCGCCTACAAGGTCCCCGACGTCGTCACCTTCGTCGACGCCCTTCCGTCGACCGGCGTCGGCAAGGTCGACCGCCGTCGCCTCGCCACCCCCGCGGAGGACGCATGACCACCACCGACCTCGACGTCGCGGGGGTGGGTTTCGGCCCCGCGAACCTCGCCCTGGCCATCGCGCTGCGCGAACTCCCCGACCGTCCGCGGGTCACGTTCTTCGAGGCGCAGGACGCCCCGGACTGGCACTCCGGGATGCTGCTGCCGGACGCCAGCCTGCAGATCAGCTTCCTCAAGGACCTCGTGACGTTCCGCAACCCCACGTCGGAGTTCTCGTTCGTCGCGTTCCTGCACCAGCGGGGCCGGCTGGCCGACTTCGTGAACCGCGGGTCCGCCGAACCGCTGCGCGTCGAGTTCGCCGCCTACCTGCGGTGGGCGGCCGCGGCGTTCACCGACGTCGTCCGGTACGGCTCGCGCGTCGAGCGGCTCACCCCGGTGCGCGCGGCCGACGGTGCGGTGGACGCCTTCGAAGTCACCGTCACCTCCGCCGACGGGATCGCGACGGTTCGCGCCCGCGACGTCGTCGTGGCCGCCGGGTTGCAGCCGCGACTGCCGGCGGGGGTCGAACCGGGCCCGCGGTGGTGGCACTCCGCCGACCACCTGCACCGGGTGGGGGAGCTGCGCGACCCGCGGCGGCTGGCCGTCGTCGGCACCGGGCAGAGCGCGGTGGAGGTGGCGCTGGACCTGTCCGACCGCTTCCCCGCGGCCGTCGTCCACCTCGTGTCCTCGCAGTTCGGCATCGCCCCCTCCTACCAGGGGCCGCTGGTGAACCAGATCTTCGACCCCGCCACCGTGGACCTGCTGCACGCCGCGCCCGACGACGTCCGCGCCCGGGTGGACCGCTTGCACCGCAACGCGAACAACGGCGTCGCCAGCACCGAGGTCATCACCGAGTTCTTCGACCGCGTCTACCGCGACCGGTGGCTGGGTCGGGAACGCCTCGTGCTGCACCGGGTCAGCCGCGTCGTGTCCCTGGGCGACGGACCGGTCGCGGCGCGGCTCACCGTCCGCGGCGACCTCGACGGACGGGTGGAGGCCCTCGACGTCGACGCCGTCGTGTTCGGGACCGGGTACGAACCCCTCGACACGACGCGGTTGCTCGGTCCCGACGCCGACCTGCTCCGCCGCGACGACGCCGGCCGCCCGCTCGTGACGCGCGACCACCGCGCCGAGCTCACCGCCCCCGGCCGGGCGCGGCTGGTGCTGGTGGGGCAGAGCGACCACCTGCACGGCATGACGTCCCCGCTGCTGTCCACCGTCGCCGTGCGCGCCGGGGAGATCGCCGACGTGCTCACCACCCCCGTCCCCCACCCCCAGGAGATCCCCGCATGACCCCGCTGGAGAAGGCGCGAGAACTCGTGACGCCGCTGGTCCCCGAGGACATCAGCGACGCCGGGCCCACCGAGGACCTGCGCGACTACGGCCTCGACTCCGTGCGCGTCATGGACCTCGTCGCCCGCGTCGGCGAGGCCGGTGGCCGCGTCGGCTACGCCGACCTCGTCGCCGGCCCCACCCTGCAGATCGTCGCCACCGCACTCGAGACCACCGGAGGGAACCGATGAGCACCAGCCCGTTCGACGACGAGGACGGCACGTTCCTCGTCCTCGTCAACCACGAGGAGCAGTACTCGCTGTGGCCGTCCTTCGCCGAGGTCCCCTCGGGCTGGACCGTCGCCCTGGGGGAGTCCACCCGGGTGCAGGCGCTGGAGTTCGTGGAACGCACCTGGACCGACTTGCGGCCGAGGTCGCTGCGCGAGGCGATGGAGGGGGCCCGGTGACCGCCACCCCGACCGAACCCCGGACCGCCCCCGCGCCCGTGGAGTACGTCGACTTCCCCGTCCGCATCCGCGAGGTGGAACTCCTGCGCCGCGAGGTGCTGTCCGGCACGATGCTGCGGCTGACCCTCGGGGGTCCCGGTGCGGCGGGTTTCGAGAGCGCCGTCTTCGACGAGCACGTGAAACTCATCTTCCCCGACCCCGACACCGGGGAACTGCGCGTGCCGGTCCCCGACGGCGACGACCTGCAGTGGCCGCGGCCGTTCCCGACGAGCCGGGAGTACACGATCCGCGCCCACCGCCCGGACGCCGGTGAGATCGACATCGACTTCGTGGTCCACGACCACGGCCTGGCCTCCGACTGGGCCCGCACCGCCGCGATCGGCTCGACCGTCCACGTGGCGGGCCCGCCCGGGGGGTACCGGGTCAGCGACGACTACGACTTCTACGTCCTGGCCGCCGACGAGACGGCCCTGCCCGCCCTGGCCCGGTTCCTCGCCGAGTCCCCGCGCGAGCGTCGCGGCGCGGCCGTCGTCGAGGTCCACGGGCCCGGGTCCGAACTGCCGCTGGAGGCGCCGGGGGGTTTCACGGTGACGTGGCTGCACGGCGGCGGCCGGGCCACGACGCTGCTGGAGGACGCTGCCCGCGCCATCGAGGTCCCCGCGGGCGCGACGGTGTTCGCGTGGCTGGCCGGGGAGGCGGGCGCCATCAAACCGCTGCGCCGCTGGATCCGCGACGACCTGGGCCTGGGCAAGGAGCACTCCTCGATCACCGGGTACTGGAAGCGCGGCGCCGCCGACACCCACGAGCACCTCGACGAGGACGACGACCACCACGACCACGACGACCACGACGACCACGACGACGAGGGCTGACCCGGGGCCGATCGACCCCGGTGGAACCCCCGACCCCTCCTGCTGAACGGAACGGCCGAATGACCCTCCCCGCCCCCCACCCCGCCGCACCCGCACCCGCCCCCGGGCGGTGGGCCCTCAGCGGCGCCCAGCGCGGCATCGCCGACGCCCAGGCCCTCGACCCGGGCTCGGACGTGTTCGTCGTCGCCGACCGGGTCGACGTCACCGGCCCGGTCTCGGCCGAGCTGCTGGCCGAGGCGGTCCGGGCCACGCTGGCCGAGGCGGGGACCCTGGGGTTCGCGGTGGAGCGGGACGCCGCCACCGGGGAACCGTTCGCCGTGCCGCGCCCGCTGCGGGCCGACGTCCGGTGCGTCGACGTCCAGGGGGAACCGGACCCGGCCGCGGCGGCCGAGGACCTCGTGCGGGCCGAGCTGGACCGGGCCGGTGACCCCGGCGCCCCCAACGTCGGGCACCTGCTGGTCCGCACCGGGCTCGAGAGCCTGGTGTGGGTGCAGCGGTACCACCACGTCGCGGTCGACGGGTACGCCGTCTCCCTCATCGCCCAGCGCGTCGCCGAGCGGTACCGGACGCTGTGCGGGGCCGGGCCGCTGGGGGAGGGTTTCGGCTCGTTCGCCGAGCTCCTCGCCCACGAGGCGGCCGAACGCGCCGCGGCCGACCCCGGCCCGGTCCGCGCGCTGCTGGCGGACCTGCCGCCGCAGGTCCCGACCGTCTCGGGGCGCCGCGTCCCGGCGGTGCGGCGGGCCCACGGGCTCGACGTGGAGGTCGGGCCCGCGCTGGCCGCGGCCACCGACCGGCTGACCGCTCTGGACCGGCGGCTCACCTGGGCCGACGTCCACACCGCGGCGTGGGCCGTGTTCGTCACCCGCGCGACCGGGTCGCGGACCGCGGTCCTCGGGGTTCCGTTCGCGGCCCGCACGTCCCGGCTCGCGGCCACCACCCCCTCGACGTCGGTGAACGTCCTGCCGCTGCCCGTGCGGGTCGACCCGGCCGACACGTTCCTCGACGTGGCCCGGCGGGTCGCGACCGCCCTCGGCGTCCTGCGCCGGTCGCAGGCCGTGCGCGGGGAGGACCTCGCCGCCGACCTCGACCGCCCGGACCTGCTGCGCGGGCCGGGCGTGAACCTCAAGCCGTACACCCCCGTCCTCGACCTCGCCGGGGCGCGCGGCGTCCTGCGGACCGTCGCCGCCGGCCCCGTCGACGACGTGGACCTGTCCGTCGCCCCCGCCGCCGGGGGCCGGGTGACGCTGCGGCTGGACGCGAACCCGGACACCACCACCCCGGCCGAGCTGGCGAGGATCGCGGCCCGCCACACCGGTCTGCTCACCCGGCTCCTGGAGACCCCCGAGGTCCCCACCGGCCGGGTCCCCGCGCTGCCTGCCGGGCAGGACGGCGCCGACGGCAGCGAGCCGGGCCTCGACCTCGACCTCGTCGACGTGAGCGCCGCGCTCGCCCGGGCCGTGGCCGCCGCCCCGGGCGCCGTCGCCGTGCGCAGCGGGGCGGAGTCGGTGACGTTCGCCGTCCTGCACGCCCGGGTGCGCGACCTGGCCCGGCACCTGGTCGCCGCCGGCGCGGGACCCGACCGCGTCGTGGCCGTCGCGCTGCCGCGCGGCGTCGACCTCGTCGTCACCCTGCTCGCCGTCCTGGGGGCCGGGGCGGCGCTGACGCCGGTGGACCTCGGCTACCCCGACGAACGGGTCGACCACCTGCTGACCGACTCCGCGCCCGTCGTCGTCGTCACGACCGCCGGGACCCGCGCCGCGGCGCACCCGCGGGCGCTGCTGCTCGAGGACCTGGGCCTCGCCCCCGCCGTGGACCTGCCCATGGACCCGCACCCGGGGACCCTCGCCTACGTCGTCTACACCTCCGGCTCCACCGGGCGCCCCAAGGGCGTCGGGGTCAGCCGCGGTTCGTTGGCGTTCTTCCTGGCCCACCACGCCGCGACGCTGTTCACGCCCACGGCGCAGCGCGCCGGCCGCCGCCTGCGGGCCGCGCACACCGCCTCGTTCTCCTTCGACTCCTCCTGGGAACAGCTGCTGTGGCTGCTGCTGGGCCACGAGCTCGTCGTCCTCGACGAGGACGACCGCCGGGACGCCCGCGCCGTCGTCGAGGCCGTCGACGCGCTGCGCCTGGACACCCTCGACGTCACCCCGTCGTTCGCGACGGCGCTGCTGGACGCCGGGCTCCTGGACACCGCGCACCGGCCCGAGCTGTTCCTCATCGGCGGCGAGGCCGCCGGTGCGGACCTGTGGCGGCGGCTGGCGGGCTCTCCGATGACCTGCCACAACTTCTACGGGCCCACCGAGGCCACCGTCGACGCCCTCGGCGCCGCGGTCGAGGGACCGGACCCCAGCATCGGCCGGGCGCTGGCCGGCACCGACGCGCTCGTCCTGGACGCCGCGCTGCAACCGGTTCCGGCCGGGGTCGTGGGGGAGCTGTTCCTCGCCGGTCCGCACCTGGCCCGCGGGTACCTGGGCCGGCCCGGGCTCACCGCGTCCCGCTTCGTGGCCGACCCCCGCGGCGGCGGCGGGCGGCTGTACCGCACCGGTGACCTCGTGCGCGTCGAGGACGACGGCCGGCTCACCTCGCTGGGCCGCAGCGACGACCAGGTCAAGGTCCGCGGCCACCGCGTCGAGCTCGGCGAGGTCGCCGCCGCCCTCACCGCCCTGCCCGCGGTCGCGCGGGCCGTCGCCGCCGTGCGCGGGCAGGGGACGGCGCAGCGCCTGCTGGCCTGGGTCGTCCCCGCCACCGGGGAGCAGCCGGACGCCGCGACGCTGCTGGCCGCGCTGCGCGAGGCGCTGCCCGACCACCTCGTCCCGCACGCCCTCGGCGTCGTGGAGGAGTTCCCGCTCACCGCCCACGGCAAGCTCGACGTGCCTGCGCTGGCCGACCCCGGCCCGGCCGCGGTGCACGGGGCCACGCCGCGCACCGCGGCCGAACGCCTCGTCGCCGACGCCGTCGGTGCGGTCCTCGGGCTGGCGCCGGTGCCCGTGGACGTCGACGTCGTGTCCCTGGGCGCGGACAGCATCTCCGCCATCGCGGTCGTCGCGGCCCTGCGCCGCGCCGGCTGGGTGGTGCGCCCGCGCGACCTGTTCACCGCCCGCACCGTGCGGGGGGTCGCGGCCCTGCTGCGCCCGCTCGCCGCGGACGGCGCCCACCGCGCCGCCGCGCCGCACGGCCCGGTGCCCGCCCCGCCCGTCGTGCGGTCCCTGCAGCGCCTGGCCCCCGACCTGCACGCCGTCCGCGGGTACGCGCACAGCGTCGTCCTGGACCGGCCGGGCGTGGGCGCCGACCGGTTCCGCGCCGCGCTGGACGCGCTCGTGCGCCGCCACCCCGTGCTGGGGCTGCGCGTGGCCCCGGCGCCCGACGGGGCGTGGGGCCTCACGATCCCCGAGCGCCCCGCCGCGGTGCCGCTGCTGGAGGGCCACGACGTGGAGGTCCTGCGCCGGGCCGCCGTGGACCGGCTGGACCCGGCCGCCGGGACCGTCCTCGTCGCCGCCCGCACCGACGGCGAACTGCTCCTGGCCGCCCACCACCTCGTCGTCGACGGCGTCTCCTGGCGGACCCTGGCCGCCGAGCTCGGCGCCCTCCTGGACGGCGCGGCGCTGCCCGTCGGGGCCGAGTCGTCCTGGCGCACCCGGGCCCTGGCCCTGGCCGCGCTCACCCCGAGCGCGGACGAGGAGCGCCACTGGCGCGACCTCGCCGCCACGACCTGCGCCGTGTTCGGTGAACCCGCTGCCCCGCAGTCGGTCTCGCGGTCACGGCGGGTCGTCCGCCGGGCCGGCGCCGACGTGGCCGCCGCCGTCCTGGACCGGCTGCCCGCCGCGCTCGACGCCCGCCCCGACACCGTCCTGGCCGGTGCCCTCACCGACGCGCTGCGGTCCTGGCGGGACGTGGCCGACGGCCGGTTCCTGCTGCGCTGGGAGACCCACGGCCGCGACCCGCTGCACGAGGGCGAGGACGTCGAGGGCGTCGGCTGGTTCACCACCGAGTTCCCCGTCGCGGTCGACCTGCCCGTCGGCGCGGTGGACCCGGCCGACCGGCTCGCCGAGACCGTCCGGGCCGCGCGGCAGGCCCGCGCGGAAGCCCCCCGCGAGGGGTACGGCGCGGAACCGGCCGGGGACGGCGCCCGACCCGCCGTGCTGCTGAACTACCTCGGCCGCTTCGAGGCCGGCGACGGGCTGCGCGGGGACCACCCGTTCCAGGTGCACCTGCCCGCGGACCTGCGGCTGGAGCACCGGATCGAGGTCGCCGTGTTCGTCACCCCCGACGGGACCGGCCTGGACGTCGAGTGGACCCTCGCCCCCGACCTGGACGGGGAGGCCGACGCGCTGCTCGCGGCGTGGGACGCGGCGCTGGCCCGGCTCGTCGACCTCGCCGCCGACCCCACCCCGCGCGGGACCCTCGTGCCCGCCGACTGCGCCCGGCCCGGGCTGAGCGCGGCGCAGCTGCGCGCCGCCGAGGACCGGTACGGGCCGCTGCGCGACGTCGCCCCGCTGACCCCGCTGCAGGAGGGACTGCTGTTCCACGCCCTGCGCGACGGCGCCGACGACGTCTACTCCACGACCACGACCGTCGAGCTGACCGCGACCCGGGGCCGGTTCGACCCCGCCGGACTCGTGACCGCCCTGGAACGGGTCGTCGCCGACCACCCGCAGCTCGGGGCCGCGTTCGTGGCCGACCTCAGCACCGGGCCCGTGCAGCTCGTGCCGCGCACCCCGCGCGCCGAGGTCCACGTCCACCCCGCCGGGACCGACCCGGCGGACCTGGCCCGGCGTGAACTGTCCCGGCGCCTCGACGTGGCCCGCCCGCCGCTGCTGCGCGCGCACGTCGTGCCGACGGGGGAGCGGACCGGGACGCTCGTCCTGGCCGCGCACCACCTGCTGCTCGACGGCTGGTCCACCCCGCTGCTCCTGCAGCGGCTGCTGTCGACCACCACCGGCGCGTTCGCCGCCGACGGCTGGGCCCCGGCCCGGCGCGCGGTGCTCGCCCAGGCCGCCGCCGCGCACGGGACCGCCGCCGACGCCGCCCGCGAGGCCTGGACGCGGCACCTGGCCGGGGTCGCGGCCCCCACCCTCCTGGGCGCCCCCGCGGGCGGGCCCGCCCGCCCGCGGACCGTCGCGGTGCCGCTGGGCCGCGACCACGCCGACCGGCTGGCCGCCACCGCGCGCGCCGCCGGGCTCACTCTGGCGACTCTCGTCACCGGGGCGTGGGCGCACGTCGTGGCCCGCGCGCTGGGCCGCACCGACATCGTCGTCGGGCTCACGACCTCCGGCCGCGGCGCGGCCGTGGAGGGGATCGAGCAGGCCCTTGGGTTGTTCTCCACGACCGTCCCGGTGCGGGTCCGCCAGGACCCCGCCCGCGCGGTCGGGGAGCAGCTGCGGTCCCTGCAGGAGGACCGCGCCCGCCTGCAGGAGCACGAGTTCTGGCCGCTGGCCGACATCGAGGCCACCGCGGGGCTGGGCGGTTTGCCCGGCAACCTGTTCGACACCCTCGTCGTCGTCGAGAACTACCCCGACGCCGCCGCTGACGGCGACCAGCGGTGGGCGGTCACCGGCCTGGGCGCCGCGGGGTCGACGCACTACGCGGTCGGCGTCACGGCCCTGCCCGGCGACGGCGTCCGCCTGGAACTCGACCACGACGCGGCGCGGGTCCCCGCCGACCGGGCCGACGCCCTCGCCGCCGAGTTCGGTGCCGTCCTGGCCCGCCTCGCCGACGGCCTCGACGTCCGCCCCCCGCAGCTGCCCGGCACGCCCGCGGTCGGGGCGGACGGCACCGAACTGCACGGCCCCCGCCCCGAAGCCACCCCCGACGCCCCGCTGACCCACCTGCTGCGGGCCGCGCGGGAGCACCCCGACGCCGTCGCGGTCCGGTTCCGCGACCGCCGGGTGGGCACCGCGGAGTTCTGCCGGCTCGCCGGGGGTTTCCAGCGGGCGCTGGAGGACGCCGGCGCGGGACCGGAACGGGTCGTGGCGATCGCCGCACCGCGCGGGGTGGAGTTCGTCGCCGCGATCACCGGCTGCCTGGCGGCCGGGGCGGCGTACCTGCCGATCGACCCCGACGCCCCGGCCGAACGGGTGCGGACGCTGCTGGCCGACGCCGGCGCGTCCGTCGTCGTCGCCGGTCCCGGACCGCTCGCGCGGCCGGCCGCCGACACCGGGTGCCCCGTCCTGGACCCCGCGACGGTGGAACCCGGGGAAGCCCTGCGGCCGCGCCCGGTGCCGCCGTCGGCGGCGGCCTACGTCATCTACACCTCGGGTTCCACGGGCCGGCCCAAGGGGGTCGTCCTGACCCGCGGCGCGCTCGCCACCCACTTCGAGGGGCTGCGCACCGGGCGGCACGCCGAACTGGTGGACCGGTTGCGGCGCACCGAAGGCCGTGACCGCGTGGTGGCCGTGCACAGCGCCGCGTTCTCCTTCGACACCTCCCTGATCCAGCTGCACTGGCTGTTCGCCGGGCACGAGCTCGTCGTCCTCGACGAGGAGGAGCGCCGCGACCCGGCGCTGTTCACCCGCCGGGCGCGGGGGGCCGACGTTGTGGACGTCGCCCCGGTGCTGGCCGAGCAGCTCCTCGGCGAGGGGTTGTTCGACGGCGACCGGCCGCTGCCGGAGGTGTTCCTCGGCGGGGAGGCCGTCGCACCCGCGCTGTGGGACGCGCTGCGCGAGCGCGCGGAGCGGACCCGGACGCTGAACCTGTACGGCCCCACCGAGGCGACGGTCGACGCGCTCGGCGCGTTCGTCACCGACGCCGACCACCCGGTCGTGGGGGTCCCCGTCGCGGGCACCACCGCGACGGTGCTCGACCCGTGGCTGCGACCGGTGCCGCAGGGGGTCCCCGGGGAACTGCACCTGTCCGGTGGGCAGCTGGCCCGCGGGTACCTGGGCCGGCCCGGCCTGACCGCGGCGAGCTTCGTCGCCGGACCGGGCGGCACCCGCCGCTACCGCACCGGGGACCGGGTGCGGGTGGACGCGGCCGGCCGCGTCGAGTACCTGGGCCGCCTGGACGACCAGCTGAAGATCTCCGGGTACCGCATCGAACCCGGTGAGGTGGAGGCCGCGTTGCGCGCGGTCGCGGGCGTCGCGCAGGCCGCCGCGTTCGCCGACGTCGCCGGACCCGTCGCGAACCGGTTGTCCGCCGCGGTCACCGGCCCGGGGCTGGACGGGCGCGCGGTCCGCGAGGCCGTCGCCGCCGTCCTGCCGCAGCACCTCGTGCCGTCCCGGGTGCTCGTGCTGCCGGAACTGCCGGTCACCACCAGCGGGAAGGTGGACCGCCGCGCGCTGCGGGAACTGGCCGGCGCGCAGGAACCGGACGAGCGGGAACCCCGGGTCCCCGCCACCGAGGCCGAGGAGGCCCTCGTGCGGGCCGTCGCCACGGTGCTGGGCCGGGAACGGGTGTCGGCCGACGAGGACTTCTTCACCCTCGGCGGGCACTCCCTGTCGGCGCTGCGGGTGCTCGGCGCGCTGCGCGGGGAGGGCTGGTCGCTGGCCGTCCGGGACGTCTTCGCCGAACGCGTCCTGCACCGGGTCGCGGCACGGATGACGCGCTCGCCGGGTGGTCCGCTGGACGTCGCGCCGCGGCCGGCGGTGCCGCAGGACGGGCCGGTGCCCGTGTCGGCCGCGCAGCGGCGGCTGCTGTTCCTGGCCGAGCTCGAAGGGGCCGGCGCGGCGTACACCGTGCCGGTGTCGCTGGACCTGACCCCGGCGCCCGACGACGCCGGGGCCGCCGCCCTGGGACGGGCCTGGGAACGGGTGGTCGCCCACCACCCGGTGCTGCGCACCGTCTACCGGCGCGACACCGGCGAGGACACCGGCGGAGGGGCGGCCGGGTTCGGGGCGTGGGTGCTGGCCGCTCCGCCGTCCTCGTTCGCGGTGCTCGACGTCCCCGACGCGGCCGCGGTGGAATCCGCGGTGCGCGCGGAGGAGTCGCGGGCGTTCGACGTGTTCGCCGCCCCGCCGGTGCGCTGCACCCTGGTCCGCGGCCCGGGCCGGGCCGTGCTGGTCCTCGCCGCGCACCACGTCGCCGTCGACGAGACGTCGTTCGCGGTGCTGCTGGAGGACCTGACGGCGCTGCTCGCGGGCGGTGCCCCGGCCCCGGCGACCCCGTTCGCGGTGGCCGCCGCGCACGAGCCCGCCGGGAACCCCGCCGACCCCGGCGCGGTGGAGCGCTGGCGCGCCCGCCTCGCCGGGATCCCCGCCGAGCTGGACCTGTCGGCCGACCGGAACCGCCCGGCGACCCCGACGTACCGCGCGCACACCGTGACGCGGCCCGTGGCGCCGGACCTGGCGCGGCGGCTGGAACGGTTCGCCGCCGAGCGGGGCGCCACCCCGCTGATGGTCCTGCAGGGGCTCGTCGCGACGCTGTGGCAGGCCCTGGGCGCCGGGGACGACGTGGTGCTGGGGACCCCGGTCTCCACCCGCACCGACGACGACCTGGCCCGCACCGTCGGGTACCTCGTGAACACCCTGCCGGTGCGCGTCGACCTCGGCGGCCGGCCCGACCTGCCCGCCGTCGTGGACCGCGTGCGCCGCAGCGTCCTGGACGCCCTCGACGACGCCGCCGTGCCGTTCGAGACGATCGTCGAAGCCGTCGCCCCGCCGCGCTCGCTGTCCCGGCACCCGCTGTTCCAGACGATGGTCACCGTCGAGGAACCCGTGGCGGCGAACCTGCGGATCGCCGGCACCGAGGTCGCCGAACGAGCGGGCCTGATCGACTCCGCCCGGTTCGACCTCGCCGTGCGCTACCGCAGCGGGGAGTCGCTGACCCTCGTCGCGGCGGCCGACCTGTTCGACGCCGGCACCGCCGGTCTGCTCGCGCAGCGGCTGCTGGACTGGGCCGACCGGCTCCTGGACGCGCCGGGGCTCCCCGTCCGGGCCCACGACGCCCGCACGGCCGCCGAGCGGGACCGCCCCGCCGTCACCACGGGCGTCCTGGCCGCCGCCCGGCCCCTGACGGCCGGGTTCGCCGACCGGGTGGTCGCCGCTCCCGGCGACCTCGCCCTCGTCGCGGGGGACGTCCGCCTCGGCTACGCCGACCTGGCCGCCCGCGCGGCGGCGGTGGCGCACGCGCTGCGGGAGCGGGGGATCGGCGCCGAGGACCGGGTCGCCGTCGCCACCGGGCGCGGCGCCGCCCTGCCCGCCGCGCTGCTGGGCGTCCTGGCCGCCGGGGCCGCCTACGTCCCGCTGGACGTGGAGTACCCCGACGCGCGGCTGCGGATGATGCTCGACGACGCCGACCCGGCGCTCGTCCTGGTCGACGCCGGAACCCGCGGGGCCGGTCGCGGCCGCCCCGAGCTCGTCGTCGACGAGCTCCCCGCCGCCCCCGGCGACCCGGTGGAGGCGTTGCGGGGCAGTCACTCCGGGGACAGCGCGGCGTACGTCATCTACACCTCCGGGTCCACCGGGCGCCCCAAGGGCGTCGTCGTCCCGCGGGCCGCGCTCGACGCCTTCGTCGCCCACGAGCGCGCCGTCCTGGGTCTGGACCGCACCGACCGGCTGGTGTCCGTCACGACCGTGTCGTTCGACATCGCCGCCCTGGAGCTGTACGTCCCGCTCCTCAGCGGCGCCGCCGTCGTGCTCGCCGACCGCGACGAGGTGCGCGACCCCGACCGGCTGGCCGCGCTGGCCGCCCGCGAGGGCTGCACGGTCCTGCAGGCGACGCCGTCGCTGTGGCGGCCCCTGGTGGAGGCCCACCCGCGGGGCTGGGCGGGGGTGCGGGCCCTCGTGGGCGGGGAGGCGCTGCCGGGCGACCTGGCCGCGCAGCTGGTCGCGTCCTGCCGGGCCGTGCGCAACGTCTACGGCCCCACCGAGGTGACCGTGTGGGCCACCTCCACCGCCGTCACCGACGCCGAGGTGGCGCGGGCCGGGACCGGGGCGGTGCCCGTCGGGGTGCCGTTCACCGGCGTCGGCGCGCACGTCCTGGACGCCGGGCTGCGGGAGGTCCCCGACGGGGTCGCGGGGGAGCTGCACCTGTCCGGGGTGCAGGTCGCCCGCGGGTACCGGGGACGTCCGGACCTGACCGCGACCCGCTTCACCGCCGACCCGTTCGGCCCGCCGGGGTCGCGGCTGTACCGGACCGGCGACCTCGTGCGCCGCGACCCCGACGGGACCCTGCGGTTCCTGCGCCGCGCCGACGACCAGGTGAAGGTCGACGGGCACCGCGTCGAGCTCGGGGAGGTCGAGGCGGCGCTGCGCGCGGTCCCGGGGGTCCACCGGGCCGCCGCCGTCGTGCGGCCCGGCCCGGCCGGCCGCGACCGGCTGCTGGGGTACGTCAGCGCCCTCGACGAGGGCACCGACCAGGGCGCCGGTGAACGGGCCCTGGACGGCGCGGCGGTCCGGGAGGCGCTGGCGGCGGCGCTGCCCGCAGCCTACGTGCCGAAGGTCGTGACCGTCCTGCCGGTGATCCCGCTGACCCTCAACGGCAAGGTCGACCGGAACGCGCTGCCCGAACCCGCCGCGGCCGAGGCCGTCGCGGGCCGGGAACCGGCCACCGCCGCCGAGCGCGCCGTCGTCGAGGCCGTCGTGCAGGTCCTGGGCCTGCCCGGCGCGAGCGTCGACGACGCGTTCTTCGAACTCGGCGGGGACAGCATCTCCTCGATCCGGTTCGTCGCGCTCGTCCGCGCCCGGGGTCTCGTCCTGACCCCCGGGCAGGTGTTCACCCACGAACGGCTGGCCGACCTGGCCGCCGCCGCGGTGCCCGTCCCCGGGACCGATTCCGGGGCGCTTCCGGCCCGGCCCGCGCGCCGGACCCGCACCCGCATCAGCAGCCGTGACCTCGGCAGCATCGAACGACTGCTCACCAGCGCCCCGGAGGAGAACCGGTGACCACCACCACCCAGAACACCGTCGCGGACGTCTGGCCGCTGACCCCGCTGCAGCGGGGGCTGCTGTTCCACGCGACGTGGGAGCGCGAGACGGGCGCCGCACCCACCTACCTGCTGCAGTTCGCGGTGGAGGTGACGGGGGAGTTCACCGACGCGGCGGTCCGGGCGGCGGCCGCGCAGGTCCTCGCCGACCACGACAACCTGCGCGTCGGGTTCTTCGCCGAAGGGGACTCCGAACCCGTGCAGTTCGTGGTCGACGACCTCGCCCCCGACGTGGAGGTCGTGCGCACCACCCCCGATGCCGTGCGGGACGTGGCGCAGGCCGAGTGGGACCGGGGTTTCGACCCGCGGCGGCCGCCGCTGCTGCGGGTCCGCTGGCTGCGCACCGGGCCCGCGCGGCAGGTCCTGCTGGTCACCGTGCACCACCTCGTGCTCGACGGCTGGTCCGGTCCGCTGCTGCTGGGCGAACTCCTCGACCGGGCCGCGGGGGCCGACGTCGAGCCGTCGCCGGCGCACTACCTGGACTACCTCGACGCGGTGGTCCCCGAGGACGACCCCGACCACGGGCCGGCCGCGACCCGGGCCGTCGTCGCGACCCTGGACGGGCTCGCGGGCCCGACGCTGGTCCGGCCGGGGAACCCCGGTGAAACCCCCGGCCAAACCCCCGGCGAACCCCTCGTGGGAACTCCCGCGGGAACCCCCGGGGCCGCCGAGCGGTTCGTCCTGACCAGCGACCGCGGCGCGGAACTGCGCCGCCGGGCCCGCGACCTCGGCACCACCCCGGCGGCGTTCGTGTCCGCGGCGTGGGGGGTCGTGCTGGGCCGGCTGACCGACTCCACCGACGTCGTGTTCGGCCTCACCGTCTCGGGCCGCTCCCTGGACGTGCCCGGCGTCGAACGGCTCGTCGGCCTGCTCGGCACCACGCTGCCGTTCCGCGTCCGGGCCCGCCCGGGAACCCCCTTCGCCGACGTCGCGCGCGGCGCGCACCGCCACCACGCGGTCCTGGCCGACGCCGGGGCCGCCGACCTGGGCGCGGTCCAGCAGCAGCTCGGGCACGGCCCGCTGTTCGACACCCTGCTCGTCGTGGAGAACTACCCCGGGGACGTGTCGGGCTGGCGCCACGGCGACGCGCACGTCACCGGGACGTGGGCGCGCGACGCGGTCCACTACCCGCTGGCCCTGCTCACCGAACTCGGCGAGGACCGGGTGCGGTTCGAGATCACCGCCCGCGGCGTGGACGGCGCGGCGGTCGAGTCGTTGCTGCGCAACGTGTTCGACGCCGTGCTGGACGACCCGTCGGTGCTCGTCGCGCGCCTGGCGACCGCCCCGGCACCCGGCCCCGCCGCCCCCGCCGCCGTCCTGGACGGCGGCCCGGCGGCCCGGCTCGACCTGCTCGCCGCCCTCGACGCGGTCCGCGCGGACCGGGCGGGGCAGATCGCCGTCGTCGACGGCGGCACCCGCCTGACCACGGCTGCGCTGCACGACCTCGCCGACGGGCTGCGGGCCTGCCTGCGCGGGACGGGGACGGTGGGGGTGCTGGCCCCGCGCTCGGCCACGCTCGTCGCCGGGGTCCTGGCCGCCCTGCGCAGCGGCCGCCCGTTCCTGGCCCTCGACCCCGACGTGCCGCCCGCCCGGCTGGCCGGGCTGGTCGCCGACGGCGGCGTCGACGAGCTCGTGGTGCACCCCACCACGCGGGGCCTGGCGCACGCCCTGGGGTTCACCGGCGCCGCGGACGCCGGCGTGCTGGGCCGCGAGGCCGGTCCCGGAGCCGGTCCCGGCGGGGCGTACGTCGTGTTCACCTCCGGCACCACCGGCCGACCCAAGGGCTGCGTGAACACCCTGCGCGGTCTGGAGACCCGGCTGGCCTGGATGCGCGACCGGTACGGCGTCACGGCCGACGACGTCGTCCTGCACAAGACGCCGGTGGGTTTCGACGTGTCCGTGTGGGAACTCGTGCTGCCGCTGGTCACCGGCGCGCGGCTGGTGCTGGCCCCGCCGGGGGCGCACGGCGACCCCGAGACCCTCGACGCGCTCATCGCCGCCGAGCGGGTCACGACGCTGCACTTCGTGCCCTCGATGCTCGCCGCGTACCTGGACCTCGTCCCGGCCCCGCGCTGGGAGTCGGTGCGGCACGTCCTGTGCAGCGGGGAGCAGTTGCCGACCGCGCTGGCCCGCGCCGCGGCCCGGGCCGCGGGGGCGCCGGTGCACAACCTGTACGGCCCGGCCGAGGCCGCCGTCGACGTCACCGCCGGGGACGACGCCCACGAGGCCGCCGGGGTGTCCGCACCGATCGGGTCCGCGGTGCCGGGGACGGGCCTGCGGGTGCTCGACGCGGCGCTGCGGCCCGTCGGCGTGGGCGGGGTCGGGGAACTGCACCTGGCCGGTGAGCAGCTCGCACTGGGGTACGCCGGCCGGGCCGCGCTGACCGCCGAACGCTTCGTCGCCGACCCCTGGGGGGCGGGGACCCGGCTGTACCGCACCGGCGACCTCGTGGAGGTCACCGGGCGCGGGCTGATCCACCGGGGCCGGCGCGACGACCAGGTGAAGGTCCGCGGGGTGCGGGTGGAACCGGGGGAGACCCGCGCCGCGCTGGAGGGCCTGGACGGCGTGCAGCGGGCCGCGGTGCTCGTCGACCCCGACGGTCCCCGGCTCGTCGCCCTCGTGCGCACCGCCGGACCGCAGCCGGACGCGCCGGTGGACGTGACGGCGCAGTTCGCCGCCGACCTCGCGCGGCTGCTGCCGGCGGCGCAGCGACCGGCCCGGGTGGTGGCGGTCGGGGAGGTCCCGGTCACGGGCAACGGCAAGCTCGACGGCCGCCGGGCGCTGGACCTCGTGCGCTCGGCCCCGCAGGCCGGGGGGAACCCCGCAGAACCCGCGGGACCCGGAGAACCTGCGGAACCCGCCGACCCGGGGGTGCGCCGGCTGGCCGAGATCGCCCGCGCCGTCCTGGGCGCCGACGTCGCTCCCGGGACCGACCTGTTCGCCGCCGGCCTCGACAGCATCACCGCGATCCGGCTGGTGGCGCTGGCCCGCCGCTCCGGGCTGGACGTGGGCCTGACCGCCGTGTTCGCGCAGCGGACCGTCGCCGCGATCGCGGCCGCCGCGGGGGTGACCCCGGGGGGAACGTCCGGGGAGGTTGTCCCGCACGGGGTCACCGCGACCGGGGTCGAGCTCGACGACGCCGCCCGCGCCGTCCTGGACCGCCTCGCCCCGCACCGCGAGGCCGTCTGGGAACTCGGCCCGCTGCAGGAGGGGCTGTACGTCCACACCCTGCTCGCCGGGCCGGACGCCCTCGACGTGTACGTCGTGCAGCACCGGCTGACGATCCGCACCGAGGTCGACGTCGACGCCCTGCGCCGGGCCGGGGACGCGCTGCTGCGCCGCCACCCCAGCCTGCGCGCGGGTTTCGCCTCCGCGGGGCTGCCGCGTCCGCTGTCGTTCCTCACCCCGGCCGTCCCGATGCCCTTCGAGGAGCTGGACCTGTCGGCGCTGGACCCCGCCGCGCAGGACGCGGCGCTGGAACGGCTCACCGAACGCCAGGTCGAGGACGGTTTCGACCTCGCCGACCCGCCGCTGATCCGCCTCGTCGCGGCCCGGCTGGGCGCGGCGCACTGGCGGGTGAGCCTGGTGCACCACCACCTGCTCACCGACGGCTGGTCGCAGACGATCCTGCTGGAGGACCTGTTCGCGCTGTACGACCGCGCGCTGCAGAACCCCGGGCCCGTCTCCGACGCCGGCCTGCCGCCCACCGCCGACTACGCCGACTACCTGGCGTGGGTGGCGCGGCAGGACACCGCGGCCGGGATCGAGGTGTGGCGCGGCGCCCTCGCCGGGCTGCGCGGCCCGACGCTCGTCGAACCCCGCGCGGCCGGCACCGACCCCGTGCTGTCCGACGCGGTGACGCACCTGCTCGACGCGGACCTGACGAGCGCCCTGGGCGACCTGGCGCGCGAGACGGCGGTGACGCTGTCGACGGTCCTGTCGTACGCGTGGGCGCACGTCCTGCGCGGGATCTGCGGCACCGACGACGTCGTGTTCGGCACCACCGTCTCCGGCCGCCCCGCCGAGCTCGACGGCGTCGACCGCATGGTCGGCCTGCTCATGAACACCGTTCCGGTCCGCGTGCGGATCCGGCCCGGCGACGGCGTGGCGGAGCAGTTGCGCGCCCACCTGCGCGACCAGGCGCGCACGATGCCGGCCCACCACGTCGGGCTGGGACCGGTGCAGGAGGCCGCCGGGCACGGCGTCCTGTTCGACACCCTCTACGTGTTCCGGAACCTGCCGGTCGACGAGGAGGAGCAGTCGGCGACGTTCGCGCGGCACCGCATCAGCGAGGCCGAGGCGTACGACGGGACGCACTACACCCTGGCGATGACGGTGAACCCCGGGCGCCGGCTGGAACTGGCGCTGGCGTTTCGGCCCGACCTGCTCGACGCCGCCCGCGCCGGGCGGTACCTGGAGCGCTACCTCGCCACCCTGGCCGAACTGGTCCGGGCCGGGGCCGCCGGGGAACCGGTGGCGCGGCTGCGCACGGGCCTGGCGGCCGAGCAGGGCCTGGTGGACCGGGTGAACGCCGAGGCGACCGTCGTGGCCGCCGACCGGCGCCACGACGCGGGCGGGACCCGCACGGTGGCCGACCTGCTCGCCGACGTGGCCCGCCGCCACCCCGACCGCACGGCCCTGGTGGGCCGGGACGTGACCGGCGCCGACGTGCGCTGGACGTTCGCGCAGGTCGCCCGCCGCGTCGACGAGCTGGCCGGTCTCGTGGCCGCCCGCACGCGCGGGCCGGAGTCCGTCGTGGCGCTGGCGCTGCCGCGCACCGTGGAGCACGTCGTCGCGATCTTCGCGGTGCTGCGCGCCGGCCGCGCCTACCTGCCCCTGGACCTCGCGCTCCCGCCGGCCCGGCGGCAGGCGCTGGCCGGGCGCGCCGGCGCCGAGCTCGTCCTGGTCGCCCCCGGGACCGACCCGGTGCCGGGCGTTCCCGCGCTCGACGTGACGCACCCGGGCGAAGGGCCCCACCCCGCCCCGGCCGTCCGCCCGGACCAGCTGGCGTACACCCTCTTCACCTCCGGTTCCACGGGCGAGCCCAAGGCCGTCGCGGTCCCGCACCGCGGGCTGGTGACGATGTACGACAACCACCTGGAGGCGATCTTCCGGCCCGCGATCGAGGTCGCGGGCCGGTCCCCGCTGCGGGTCGCGCACACCGTCTCGTTCTCCTTCGACATGTCGTGGGAGGAGTTCTTCTGGCTCCTGGACGGCCACGAGGTCCACGTCGTCGACGAGGAGCAGCGGCTCGACGTCCCGGCGCTGGTCGCCCACTACCACCGCGTCGGGATCGACGTCGTGAACGTCACCCCGTCCTACGGCCGGGAACTGGTGCGCGCCGGGCTGCTGGAGGACCACCCGCCGTCGCTGGTGCTGCTCGGCGGCGAGGCCGTCCCGGAAGGTCTGTGGCGGACGCTGCGCTCGCGCGACGACCTCGTCGCGTACGACCTGTACGGCCCGACGGAGTTCACCATCAACGCCCTCGGCGTCGACCTGCGCGCCCACGACGCCCCGTGCCTGGGCCGGCCCATCCTCGGTGCCCGCGCGCACGTCCTGGACTCCGCCCTGCGCGAGGTCCCGCCCGGGGGGACGGGGGAACTGCACCTGGCCGGGGACGGGCTGGCCCGCGGGTACCTGGGCCGGGCGGCGCTGACCGCCGAGCGCTTCGTGGCGAACCCGTTCGGCGGCGCCGGGGAACGCCTCTACCGCACCGGTGACCTCGTGCACCGCCGCCACGACGGCGGCCTGGAGTACCGCGGCCGCAGCGACGACCAGGTGAAGGTCCGCGGGTACCGCATCGAGCTCGCCGAGGTCGAGGCCGCCGCCGAGACCCACCCGGGCGTCGCGCAGGCCGCGGCGTCGGTGCAGCGCGGCGCCTCGGGTTCGGACGTGCTGTGCCTGCACGTCGTGCCCCACCCCGACGGGGCCGCCGACGGGGGGTTCCCCGACGCGCTGCGCGAGCACCTGCGGGCCGTCCTGCCCGCGTATGCGGTGCCCACGCACCTGGCGACGGTGCCCGTCGTGCCGCTCACCGCGAACGGCAAGACCGACCGGGCCGCGCTGCCCGCCCCGGCCGGCCCGGCCGGCGGGGAACCCCCGCGCGGGCGGGTCGAACGGGTCGTCGCCGCCGCGTTCGCCGCCGTCCTCGGCGTCGAACCCGCTGCGGTGCACCGCGACGCGGGGTTCTTCGACCTGGGGGGCCATTCCCTGCTGGCGATGCGCGTCGTCGCGCGGCTGGGGACCGAACTGGGCCTGCCCGTCGCCGTCGGCACCGTCATGACGAACCCGACCGTGCGGGCGCTCGCGGCGGCCCTGGCCGCACCGGCCCGCGACGCGGGCCTGGCCCGCGTCCTGGTCCTGCGCGAACCGGCGCGGGAGGCGCCGCTGTTCTGCGTCCACCCCGCCGGGGGTTTCGCCTGGCAGTTCGCCCCGCTCCTGCGGTGGCTGCCGCCGCGGGT
Organism: Kineococcus lubricus; assembly: GCF_050871965.1. Lineage (NCBI taxonomy): Bacteria > Bacillati > Actinomycetota > Actinomycetes > Kineosporiales > Kineosporiaceae > Kineococcus > Kineococcus lubricus. The sequence goes on along the minus strand of NZ_JBJLSK010000009.1, from coordinate 46,013 downwards.
CGGGGTCGTCGGCGTGCAGGCCCCCACCCTGTCCGGCGGGACCAGCCCGGCCGCGACCGTCGACGACCTCGCGGCCGAGTACCTCGACCTCGTCCGCGCCCTGCGCCCGCACGGCCCGTACCGCCTCGCCGGGTACTCCTTCGGAGGGAACGTCGCGCACGCCATGGCCGACCGGCTGCGCCGGGCCGGCGAGGACGTGGAGCTCCTCGTGCTGCTGGACCCGCTGCCGCTGCGGGCCGGGGCACCTCAGGTGACCGACGCCGACCGCCGCGCCCTCCGCTCCGACCAGTCCGAGTTCCTCGCCGCCCTCGCCGGGGACGACGACCTCGACCCCGACCTGGCCGAGGCGGTCCGTGCCTCCCGCGGTGTCCTCGGGCTGGACGACCGCGGGACCCTGGAGGCCATCGTCGCCAGCCACGCCTGGGCCTCGCGGCTCATGGCGGCCTCCACCTCGCCGGTCACCGACGTCCCCACGCTGCTGGCCGTCGCCGGCCGGGAGGACCCCGACCCCGGCAGCTGGGACGGTCTGCTCGGCCCGGACGTCGAACGGGTCGAGCTCGACGCCGACCACGCCGGGATCGTCGCCCCCGCCGCCTGGGAACTGCTCGGTCCCCGCCTGGCGGCCCGGTTCGGGGGGAGCGCGTGACCGGGCCGGGGGACGTCCTGCACGGGGCCGTCCGGCAGGTGCGCGGCCCGCTGGCCGCCGCCACCGCCGGCGCCGTGGTGCGCCAGGCCGGGTTCCTCGCCGCGCCCTACCTGCTGAGCTTCGCCGTCGACGACGGGGTCGCCGCCGGCGACGTGGGCGCCACCGCGCTGTGGTGCGCTGCGGTGGCCCTGGCCGCCGCGGTCCAGTTCGCCGGGGTCTGCACGTGGGACTGGTACGCCAACCTCGCCGACGCCCGCGCCGGGGCGTGGCTGCGCACCCGCGTCCGCGAGGGCGCGCTCGCGGGCCGGACCACGCTGGGGACCGGGGACCTCGTGGTCCGCGCCGGCCGCGACGTCGGGCTGGTCCGCACCTGGGTGCACGGCCTGCCGACGTGGGCGGTCATCGCCGTCACCGTCGCCGTGCTCGTGCCCGGCCTGGCCGCGCTCGACCCGTGGCTGCTGCTGGTGGCCGCGGCGACCGCCCCGGCCCTGGCCGTGCTGTCCGTGGTGTACCCGCGGCGGTTCGAGGCGGCCTCCGCGCACGCCGCGCAGGCCCACGGCGCCCGCGCCGACGTCGTCGACCAGGTCGTGCGGGCCGCGGTGACGCTGCGCGGGGTGGGCGCCGAGGAGACCCTCGTGCGGCGGCACCGGGAGGTGTCGGCCGACCTGGCCCGCCGGACCGTGCGGGCCAGCGGGGTCCTGGCCCGCTGGACGTCGCTGGGGGAGGGCGTGCCCGCGGTCGCGGCCGCGGCCGGTGTCCTCGTCGGCGCGGCCGCCGTCCTGGACGGCCGGCTGAGCGTCGGCGGGCTCGTGACGTTCACCGGGTGGATGGCGACCGTCGGGGTGGCCGTGCAGGTGGGGCTGACCCGCTGGACGCACGCCGTGGACGCGCGGGTCGGGGCGGTCCGGCTGCTCCCCCTGCTGACCGCGGCGCCCGCACCGGGCCCCGCCGGGGCCCCCGCCGTGCGGGAGCTGCGGGCGCGCGACCTCGTCGTCGTGCCCGGCGCCGCCGCGCTCGACCTCGACCTGGAGCCGGGGCGGCTGGTCGCCGTCCACGGCGCGGTCGCCAGCGGCAAGTCGACCCTGCTGGCCGTGCTCGCCGGGCAGGCGGCCCCCGCCACCGGGGAACTGCTGGCCGACGGCGCGCCCGTCACCGGCCCGCTGCCGGGGGTGCAGCTCGTCGCGCAGCGACCGCTGGTGCTGTCCGGCACCGTCCGGGAGAACCTGGCCCTGGGCGCGGCCTCGGCCGACCCCGCCGCGGACGACGACCGGTACCGGCGGGCCCTGGCCGACGTCGGCCTGGACGCCGAGCTCGACGGCCGCGCCGGCGACGTCCTGGACCTGGACGTGGGGGAGGGCGGGGCGGAGCTGTCCGGCGGGCAGCGGCAGCGGCTCGCGCTGGCCCGCGCGCTGGTCGCCGACCCGGGCGTCCTGCTGCTCGACGACGTCACCTCGGCCGTCGACCCCCGCACGGCGCGGCGGCTCGTCGCGGCCGCGCGCCGCGCCGCCGCGGGCCGCGTCGTGGTCGCCGTCGGGCACGAGCCGCTGCTGCTGGCGGCCGCCGACCGGGTGGTGGCCCTGCGCGACCGGGCGGCGGTGACGGCGTGAGCGCGCCCACCCTCAGCCCGAACCCGTCGCGGGACGCGGTGCGCCGCACCGTGTCCCGCTTCGCCCGCCCGCACGCCGCGGCCCTGCTGGGGGCCGTCGCGCTGGGGGTCCTGGCGAGTCTGGCGACCGCGGTGTTCCCGGTCGTCGTCGGTCGCGTCACCGACGCCCTGCTGGCCGGGGACCGCGACGCCGTCCTGGCCCTGGGCCTGGTGGGCGTGGGGCTCGCGGTGGCCCAGACGGTGCTCGCGACGCTCAGCCGCGCCCGCCTCGCACGGGCCGGGGAGCACCTGGTGCGCGACGTGCGCGACGAGGTCGCCCACGGCCTGGCGACGACGCCGCTGCGGTTCCTCGACGCCCACCCCAGCGGGGAACTCCTGCAGCGGTCCACCGCGGAGGTCGCCGAGCTGTCGGGTTTCGTGCGGGAGTCGCTGACCGAGCTCCTCGTGCGGGCCAGCACCGTGGTCCTGTTCGTCGTGGTGCTCGCCGCCCAGTCGTGGGAACTGACCGCCGTCCTGCTGGTGGTGTTCGCCCCGCCGGCGTTGCTCGTCACGGCCCGGTTCCGGTCCCGCGCGGCGGACCGCTTCGGCGCCGAGGCGCAGGCCGAGGCCGACGTCGCGGCCGGGGTCGCCGAGACGATCCGGGTGCGGGCCCTGCTGCGGACCGCGCCTGCCGCCACCCGCGCGCGGACCGCGGCCCGGGACGCGCAGCGCGACGCGGCGGCCGTGACCGCGCAGATGCGCACCGCGGCGCTGTCCCGGTGGGTGAACGCGATGTCGCTGGTCGAGGGCCTGACCCTGGTGGTCCTCATCGTCGCGGGGGCGTGGCTGGCCGGGCTCGACCGGGTCTCGGTCGGGGTCGTCGTCACGTTCGTGCTCGCCAGCGTCACCCTGTTCTCCAGCACCTCCGACCTGGTGGCCCTGGTGGGTCCGGTCGAGGAGACGCTGACCGGGGTGGCCCGCGTCGGGGAACTGCTGGAGGCCACCGGGCGCCGAACCCCGATGCCGGCCCCGGCGCCGGTCCCGGTGCCCGCGCAGGCGGCGCGGGGGCCGGTCACCTGCCCCGCGGTGGAACTGACCGGGGTCACCTTCGGGTACGGGGACGAACCGGTGCTGACGGGGGTTGACCTGCGCCTGGAACGCGGTGCCCGCTGCGGCATCGCCGGCCCGTCGGGGGCGGGGAAGTCGACCCTGGCGGCGCTGCTGGCCGGGTTGCGGACCCCCGCGTCGGGGACCGTGCGCTGCGCCGGGTCCGACCCGGCCGCGCTCGGCCCCGCCGAGCGCGCGGCCCGCGTCGCGTTCGTCCCGCAGGAGGTCGTGCTCGGGTCCGGCACCCTGGCCGACGAACTGCGGCTGGTGCTGCCCGGCGCGGACGGGGCGACGCTGCGGGAGGCGTTCGCCCGCCTGGGGGTGGGGCGCTGGCTGGACGGCCTGCCCGAGGGGCTGGACACCCCGCTGGGGGAGGGGTCGACCCTGACCGCCGGGGAACGCCAGCTCGTGGGGCTGGCCCGGGTCGCGTTGCGCGACAGCGAGGTCCTGGTGCTGGACGAGGCGACCTCGGACGTCGACCCGGCGACGGCCGAACTCCTCGAACGGGCCATCGACTCCCTGACCGCCGGGCGGACCGTCGTCGTCGTCGCCCACCGCGAGGCGACGCTGGCGCGGCTCGGGGAGGTCCACGACCTCACCGGTGGGCGACTGGTGCGCAGGGCCCGGTGAACGTCGCGCGCCGCGTCCTGGAACTACCGGCCCCCGGCGGGACGGGACCGGTGGAGGTGACGGTCCTCACCGCCGGGGAACTCCTGGGCCCCGGCCCCCCGGCGTGGCTGCCGCTGGTGGCCGACGACCGGGAACGGATCGGGCGGCTGCGCCGCGTCGGGGACGTCCGGCGCTTCCTCACCGGCCGGGCCCTGGTCGCGCGGTACGCCCGCGAGGAACTCGGCGGCGCGGTGGACGGGGTGCGGTTCGTCCGCCGGACCACCGCGGCGGGGGAGGCGAAACCCCGGTTCGAGGGGTGGCCGGGGGAGACGGTCCCCGACGTCTCGATCTCGCACAGCGGCCGGCACGTCGTCGCCGCGTTCTGCCGCACGGCCGACGTCGGGGTCGACGTGGAGGAACTGACCGCCTTCGGCGGTCCGGACGACCCGGCCGCCGAGGTGTTCCTGACCCCCGCCGAACGCGACCGGGCCACCGGCCGGGACCAGGTGGCGGAGACCTTCACGGGGAAGGAGGCGGTCCTGAAGGCGGTGGGCTGGGGTTTCGCGGTGGACCCGCAGCGGCTGGAACTGGCCGGGTGCGCGGTGCGGCGCTTCGACGCCCCGCAGGCGCGGCCGGTGCACCTGGCCCGGCTCGCGGTGCCCGCGGGGCTGGCCGGGGCGGTGGCCGTCGCCGCCCGCGTCCCGGCGTTCCCGCGTGCGGGGTGGGCACCGCGGGTCTAACGTCTGCGGCGCGCCCCGGTTCCCCGGGGACCGCAGGCACCACCACCGCAGGAAGAGGGTTGATCACCATGCTCGGAACCATCGTCGGACTGCTCGTCATCGGCCTCGTCGCCGGTTTCATCGCGCGGGCCCTGGTGCCCGGCCGGCAGCACATGGGGATCGGGGCGACCATCCTGCTGGGTCTGGTCGGGTCCTTCATCGGGGGTTTCCTCGGGAAGCTGATCTTCGGGGCCGACTCCGGCTCGGGTTTCGTCCAGCCGTCGGGGTGGATCGGCTCGATCATCGGCGCGATCATCGCGCTGCTGATCTGGATCTCCGTCCGCCGCCGCAGCCACGCCTGACCGCGAGCGGACCGCTCGACGTCCCCTCAGGGCCGCCGGTTCGCGACCACGCGGTCGCGACCGGCGGCCTTGGCCGCGTAGAGGGCCTCGTCGGCCCGCGCGAGCAGGTCGTCCAGGGGCCGCGTCCCCTCGGTGAGCGCCGTCCCGATCGACACGGTCGGGCGGACCCGCGCCCCCGAGGGCAGTTCCACCGCCAGGGCCGCGCACGCGGCCCGCAACCGCTCCGCGCGCCCCGCCGCGTCCGGTGACCGCACCCCGGGCAGCACGAGGGCGAACTCCTCCCCGCCGGTGCGCGCGAGCAGGTCCCCCTCCCTCGTCCCGGCGGCCAGGGTCCGCGCGACGGCGACCAGCACCTCGTCCCCGGCGGCGTGGCCGTGGGTGTCGTTGACCGCCTTGAAGTGGTCGACGTCGACGACGAGCACGGCGACGGGGTCGACGGCCGAGGCCCGGCCCACGAGGTCCCGCGCGGCCGGGGTGAAGTGGCGCCGGTTGTGCAGCCCGGTCAGGGGGTCGCGCACCGCCTCCTCGGCCAGTCGCGCGCGCAGCCGCTCGACCTCGGCGACCTCCTCCTCCAGCCGCTCCCGGGCCCGCACCAGCGCGGTGATGTCGCGGCCGACGACGACGCGCCCCAGGGGCCGGCCGCGCCGGTCGGTCAGGGCGGTGACCCGCACGTCGAGGTGCAGGCCGGGTGTGTGCTCCACGACGTACTCGGCCCGCCCGCCCGGCAGGTCGCCCAGGGCGCGGGCGCTGAGGAACTCCGCCGCGCGCACCCCCACGGGGTCGGCGGGCAGGTCCGGCCGCCGGTCGCGCAGGTAGGCGCGCCCGGCGGGGTTCACGTCCACCACCACCCCACCGGCGTCGATGACGACGACGTGGTCGCCGATGGTCTCCAGGACGGCCTCACGGGCCACCGGCACGGTGCGCAGCAGGCCGCCGCGCAGCACCGCCCAGGCGTCGAGGACGGCCGTGGCGGTGAAGAACAACGGGGTGAGGTCCTGACCGCCCAGCCGGTCCTCGCCCACCAGCACGGCCACGTTCCCGACCAGCGGGAACGCGCCGGCCAGCAGCAGGACCCCCGCCTGGGAACGCAGCAGCGGCGAGCCCGCGAGCCACGCCCGGCCCAGCCGTAGCCCGGCGTCGGCCAGCAGCAGGTAGCACCAGGCCGTGTGGGCCCAGAACACCGGGCCGAAGTCGTCGGCGTACCAGGGTGCGGCGTCCAGCGGCGTGATGCTGCTGAACACCAGGTGGTGCAGCGGGTCGGTGGCGGTCAGCGCGAGGATCAGCGCGGGGACGGCGACCAGGTGCGCCACGTGCCGCCGGGAGGGCCGGCCGTGCGGGTCGGCCACGAAGCGGGCCAGCAGGTGCAGGCTGACGACCGCCCCCAGGACGCCCACCAGCGACCCGTACAGGAGCACGTCGTGCACCGCCCGGGGCAGCGGCAGGTTCTGCGGCGCGGCGAGCACCGACCACGCGCTGAGGCTGAGGCCCCCGCCGGCCAGGGCCCGGGCCGCGGGGGTCCGTCCCCGGTAGCGCCAGGCCAGGGCGGCGGTGGCGGCGTTGAGCAGCGCCGCGACCGCGAAGGCGGTCGTGAGGGCGGCACCCGCGGACGGGGTCACCGGGCCCGCGCGGGCAGCGCGGGCACCTCGGGGTGCCCGTCGGGGAGCGCGGCGGGCCGCCCGGCGCGGCGGACCAGTTCCTCGGCCGGCGCCGGGCGGGAGAACAGGTACCCCTGGGTGAGGGGGCAGCCCGCGCGCGCCAGCAGGTCGGCCTGCTCGGGGGTCTCCACGCCCTCGGCGATCACCGTCAGGCCCAGCGTCCCGGACAGCGAGAGCAGGGCCGTGAGCAGCGCGGCGCGGCGCTGGGAGGTCGCGATCTGGGCGGTGAAGCCGTGGTCGAGCTTGAGGTAGTCGGCGGGCAGGGTGTCCAGGCGGCTGAACGCGGAGTAGCCGGTGCCGAAGTCGTCGATGGCGACGGCCGCGCCCGCCGCGCGCAGCCGTTCCAGCGTGCGCAGGGCCGGGCCGGAGGACCCGTCGAGCAGGCTCTCGGTGACCTCCACGACGAGCTGGGCGACGGGCCAGCCGGCGGCGGCCACGAGGCCGAGGGCGCGGTCGGCGTAGTCGGGGCACACCAGTTCCCGGCCGGAGACGTTGACCGTCAGCAGCAGGTCGTCGCCGTGGACGGCGGTGAGGGCCCTGGCCCCGCGGCAGGCGTCGGCCAGGACGGCGGCGCCGAGCTCGGCGACCAGGCCGGTCGTCTCGGCCACGGCGACGAACTCGTCGGGCCGCACCGGGCCGCGGGTGGGATGCGTCCACCGGGCCAGGGCCTCCACGCCGACGACCCGGCCGGTGGCCGGTTCCACGATCGGCTGGAACCAGGCCCGCACGTCCCCGGCGGCGAGGGCGTCGGCGAGGTCGCGGGCCAGGTCGGCGCTGTCGCGGTCGTCGAGGCGGCAGCGGCCGCGGCCGGCGGTCTTGGCCGCGTACAGGGCGGTGTCGGCGCGGCGCAGCAGGTCGGCGCCGGTCTCGCCGGGCAGGTGGCCGGCGACGCCGGCGGAGAAGCCCGCGAGGGTCAGGGACTCCCGCAGCCCGCTGAGGAGGTCGAGGGCCTGCCCGCCGGTGGTGCCGGGCAGCAGGACGGCGAACTCGTCGCCGCCGTAGCGGGCCAGGACGGCGGCGGCGGGCAGGCCGCGGGTGAGCTCGTGGGCCAGCGACTGCAGGAGCCGGTCGCCGCCGGCGTGGCCCTGGGCGTCGTTGACGGTCTTGAAGTGGTCGACGTCGAGCAGGACCGCGGCCAGCGGGGTGCCCGTCCTCGCCCGCAGGAGGGCCGCGTCCAGGGCGGCGTCGAAACCGCGGCGGTTGCGCAGGCCGGTGAGGCTGTCGTGGTGGGCGTCGGAGGCGACCCGCACGAGGACCCCGACGACGGCGGTGACGACCACGAGCACGGTGGCCAGCGCGAACGCGACGCCGACGGTGACCCCGGGCCGGTCGTGCAGGGCCCAGGCCGCGCCGAGGAAGATCGCGGTCAGGTGGGCGGTGGCGGGGGCCCAGCGGAAGAAGAACATGACGTCGATGGCGACGAACGCGTACACGGTCGAGATGGCCAGGGCGGTCGCGGTCGTGGGGCACAGCGGGACCGACAGGGTGATGAGGAGCGTCCCGCCGCCGACGACGCCGTGGAAGGCGTCGCGGGGCAGGTGCTGGCCGCGGGTCAGGAGCCCGACGCCGCCCAGCAGGGCGACGGTGGCGAGGGCGAGCAGGACGTGGCGCGGGCCGGGGGAGGGGAACGTGGCGCTGAGGATCACCGCGAGCGAGGCCGCCCCGCCGGCGGTGTAGAAGGCTCCCGCGGTCAGCGCCATGATGCGGGGGGTGGCGATGACGGAGGGGGAGGGCGTTCGGACCACGCTGGTTCCGTCGGAGTCCCGGCGGGTCTTCTAGAGGCCGGCCACCCGCTCGGAGCAACCGCCGGCCGCTCCGCCGTCGTACTCCCCGCCGCCAGGGGATTGTCAAGACATATGCACGTGGCTCTATCCTCTCGGAGGCAAGGTCGCCCCTTGCCGGCAGTGCAGTCCACGCGCGACACGGAGGCCTCCAGGCATGGTGAAGATCGCTCTCGACCCGACCCCGTTCCACCCCGACCACGACCTGCTGGAACTTCCGGACCTGGTGGCCCGCGCCGGGTACGAGTACCTGCAGCTGGCCCCGCACCCCGACGTGGCCCCCTTCTTCCGCCACCCCAAGGCCGACGACGCCCTGGTCGCCGCGTTCCGCAAGCGCGCGGCCGACGCGGGGGTGGGGATCAGCTCGCTGCTGCCCGTGCAGCGCATCTCCTGGCCCGAGGAGACGCAGCGGGTCGCGGCGGTGCGCAACTTCCGGCGCGTCCTGCAGATCGCCGTCGACCTCGAGGTGCCGGTGCTGAACACCGAGTTCTCCGGCCGCCCCGAGCGCAGCGAGGACTCCGAGGACGCCTTCCACCGCTCGATGGAGGAGATCGTCCCGATCCTCGAGCGCGAGGGCCTGACGCTGAACTTCGACCCGCACCCCGACGACTTCGTCGAGGACGCGCTCGAGGCGTGGCGCGTGGTCCGCGGCCTGAACACCGACCGCGTGGGCGTCGTGTACGTCGCCTCGCACACGTTCCACTACGGCGACCGGGCCACCTCCTTCCTGCCGCAGGTCGCGGGCCGCCTGGGCGCGGTCTACGCCGCCGACACGTTCGACCACCGCCGCTCGCACGGCCTGCGGTACATCTCCAACCCGCCCGGGAACGCCGCGCGCATCCACCAGCACCTCAAGATCGGCGACGGCGACGTGAACTGGACGGAACTGTTCGCCACGCTCCGCGGCACCGGGTTCCTCGACCGCGAGGACGCGATCGTCGTCTCCAACGTGTTCGCCGAGGACGAGACCGCGCACGAGACGTCGCAGTACCAGCTGCGGACGCTGCGGGACCTGATCGCCGGGGCGTGATCCCACCGGTCGCGGCGCCGCCCGGCGGCGGCCGCCGCGACCACCGGGTGCTGACGGGGGACGGATCGGGAGGTACGGTCGAGCGACCAGCTCGAGCACAGGGCGGGCCGACAGTCGATCGACATCACGCCGACAGGATCCAGTCACCGCAGCGGTGACGGGAAGGACAAGCGTGGCGACGCCGTTCCCCGACCCCGTGCCGAACCCCGTGCCGAACCCCTCGCCGGGCCTCGTGACCGACCCCGTGCCCGGGGCCACCGGGCGGGTGGGGGTGCACGACGAACCCGGCCGCGTCGTGGTCCACCTCGCCGGGGAGGTCGACGACGAGCTGCGCCCGCACCTCGACGACGCCGTCGACGACCTCACGGCCCGGCTGCGCGAGCGCACCCGCCCCGTGGCCGTCGACGCCGGGGACGTCACCTTCATGGACTCGGCCGGCGCGGCCTTCCTGGCCCGCCTCGCCGTGACCGTGCGCCCGGCGCGGCTGACGGTCCACCCCAGCCGGCCGGTGGCCTTCCTGCTGGACGTGACGCGCCTGTCCGACGTCGTCGACGTCGTCGACGCGCCCGCGCCGGACGCCGCCGACCGGTCCTGACGCGCGCGGACCCCGATCGTCGGCGACGATCGGGAGCCATGTGCGAGTGGTTCCCGAGTGCCGAGGTCGCCGTCGTGGGGGACCGCTCCGCGGCCCGTCACGCACGGCGCTTCCTGGACGACCACTGGTGCGTCGAGCACGCGGCCCTGCTGCGCGGTCACGCCGACCTCGTCGTCAGCGAGCTCGTCACCGAGGCCGTCGCCCACGGCGCCCCGCCGGTGGTCCTCAGCGTGGACTGCGAGGGGGCCGACGGCGTGGTCGTCGCCGTCAGCGACCGCGACCCCAACGGGCCGCACTTCCAGACCGTCGGCCCCGAGGGCGCCCCCGGCACCAACCTCGTCGCGGTGCTCAGCGACGAGTGGGGGGTGCGCACCCGCCCCGGCGGCAAGACCGTCTGGAGCCGCCTGGTGGTCTGACGTGCCGACCGCGCCGGGGACCGCTAGCGTGCGCCGGACACTTCCGTGCAGACCGACGCGGACCCGCCGACGTCGCAGGAGGTGCCGTGGCCGTCACGGCTGCGCCCCGGACCGCCCACCGCCCGCCCCCCCACGGGGCCCTGGACAGCGGGGCTCGGCACCGCAAAGATGTGGCGGTGGCACGTCACGTCTCGCGCACCGGTCCGCCGTCGGACCGGACCGGGGGGACGACCGGCGCCCCGGCCGCGGGATCCCCCGCCCGCGTCGAGGAGCGCGTGCCGTGAGGATCTGCGTCGTCGTCCCCGCCCGGGACGAGGAGGAGACGATCGGCGACTGCCTGACCTCCCTGGACCGGGCCGCCCGCCAGTGCCCCGTGCCGGTCGAGGTGGTCGTCGTCGCCGACCGGTGCGTGGACGGGACCGCCGACCTCGCCCGCGCCGCGGGCGTCCGCGTCGTCACGACGCGCGCCGGGTGCGTCGGGTCGGCCCGGCGGGCCGGGGTGACCGCCGCGCTCGCCGGGGTGCCGCTGTCCCAGCAGTGGATCGCCAGCACCGACGCCGACTCCCGCGTCCCGCCGCAGTGGCTCCACCACCACGCCGCCGCCGCCGACTCCGGTGTCGACCTGCTGCTGGGGGTCGTCCGGCTGGACGGGGTGGTGACCGCGCACAGCCGCTGGCGCGAGCGCTACGCGGCGGGGGAGTGGACCAGCGGGCACCGGCACGTGCACGGGGCGAACCTCGGCGTCCGCGCCTCGGTGTACCGCGCCGCGGGCGGGTTCCCCCCGCTGCCGGCGCACGAGGACCGGGTCCTGGCCGAGCGGGTGCGGGAACTGCCCGGGGCGCGGGTGCTCACCTCCACCGAGTTCCCGGTCCTCGCCAGCAGCCGGTTGCTGGGCCGTGCGCCCGCGGAGCTGGCGCACGACCTCAGCGCGTGACCGGTTCCGGGCAGGCCCCGGAGACCGGTGGCCGGGTCAGTGGTTGTCGCCGGTGAGGGCGTCCTTGACCTTGGTGACGACGTTCTGGGCGCCCTGCAGGTGCGCTCCGGCACCGGTGCCCGGCTTCGCCGGTCCGGCGTTGCCGTCGTAGGTGACGTACTGCAGGGGGTCGGGGGCGGGCAGCGTCCCGTCGTCGTCGGTGAGCGGACGCAGTTCCTCGGTGCGGAACGGCTCGCCGTCGACGAGGCTGTTCCCGGTGGCCCACAGCCCCTCACCCGCGGCGCTGCCGTTGGTCGAGGTGTAGAAGACGTGGGCGGCGTCCTTGTTCTCCCAGTCACCGTTCGACTGCTCGATCTGGGTCTCGACGTACCCGTCCTCGATGAGCATCTGGATGCCGAGCAGCCACTGCTGCTGGTGGTAGGTGTCGCGGGCCAGGTTGAAGGCCAGCATGTCCTTGACCCCGCGGTCGTCGGTCATGTTCGCGATGCGGCTGGTCATCAGCCGGCTCTGCGCCTCGGCGGAGACGTTGGAGCGGAAGTCGCTCAGCAGGTTGCCGCTGGCGACGATGTACCCCGCGTTCCACGGGTTCCCCAGGGAGTCCGTGGGGCGGGCCCCGCCGCCGGAGACGATGGCGTGCTGCGGGTTCTGCCCGCCCAGGACGGCGGCCAGCACCGGGTTCGCCGCGGCGGCCTTCTCGGTGGCCTCGCCGGGCGCGCCCTCGAGCAGCCGGGCGAGCATGACGGTGAGCATCTCGACGTGCGAGATCTCCTCCGTCCCGATGTCCATGATCATGTCCTTGTACTTGCCGGGGACACGGCAGTTCCACCCCTGGAACAGGTACTGCATCATCACGGTCATCTCGCCGAACTGCCCGCCCAGGATCTCCTGGAACTTGGCGGCGAACAGCGCGTCGGGTTTCTCGGGCTTGGCGGTGAACTGGAGTTCTCGGGTGTGGCGGTACACGAGGTGTCCTCTCGTCGTCATCGTCTTCGTCGCAGTCGCAGCGAGCGTCGTGTGAAGACCTGCGACCACCTCCTACCCGGGGGCCGGGACCGCAAACGGCCACCGGGCAGATCGGGGTCCGGCCGGGTCCACGGCGTCGGGACGACGGCCTCGGGGTCGGTCAGCTCGGGGTCGGCCCGCACCGTGTCGGCCGCCAGGGCGCCCAGGGACCGGCGCAGCGCCGTGACGACGGCCCCGGCGGTCTGCCGGTCCCGGTCGGTGCCGGACCGCCGCGCCGCCTCCACCGCGGTCAGGTCCCGCAGCCGCTCCCGGACCCGCTCCAGGCCCCGCGCCCGCCGGTCGGCGTCCTCGTCGGCGCGCAGCACGTCGGCCAGCGCGGACAGGACCGCGGCCACCGGGCGCCGCAGCGCGGCGTCCAGGGCGACGTCGCGGCCGGCGGTGGCCTGCGCCTCCAGCAGCAGCTCGGTGAGTTCCTCGACGCGGGTGGCGGCGTTCTCCAGGGCCACCCCGGCGACGTGCTGGTACCGCACGCGGTCGACGTGGGCGCGGGCGCGCACGTTGCCCCGCAACGACTCCTCGGTCTCCCAGCGGGACCGGCGCAGGGAGTCGCGGACGGGCGCGACCGACCGCAGGCGCCGCTGCCAGTCCTCCAGGTCCGGGGGGACGTCGGCGCGCAGGCCGTCGGCGACGTCGTCGAGCTGGTCGGCCAGGGTCGTGGCGAGCTCGTGCAGGGCGCGGGCCGAACGGGCCAGCGGCACCGAGGGCAGGGCCGCGTTCAGCGCGACCGCCACGCACCCCCCGAGCAGGGTCAGCGTCGTGTAGGCCACGGCGTACCGGACGGGGTGGTCCGCTCCGGCCACCAGCACGAAGAGCGCCACCGTCAGCACCCAGCTGCCCTGGCTCTGGAAGACCCGCCAGCCGGCCAGCAGCGTCGCGCAGAACACCACGGCCGGGACGACGAGCAGGTCCCGGCCGAAGACCTCGGCCAGGGTCAGCGACAGCAGCGCCCCGCACAGGATGGCCACGACGGCCCGCACCGAGTTGCGCAGGGAGCTGCGCACGGTCGAGTAGGAACCGACCACGGCCCCCAGCGGGGCGAAGTACGGGTAGGTGTCGGGAACGTCCCCGGGCAGGTTCAGCGCGATGAGCCAGGCGACCAGCGCGGCCAGCGCGGTGCGCGCGGCCAGGCCCAGGCGCGGGAACCGGACGAGCAGTTCCCGCACCCCGCCGAACCGGGGGCCCTCCCGCCGGACCACGAGCCGAACCCCCGGGGCGGCGTCACTGCGGCGGGCCGTCGACGCGGGCCAGGACCCGGCCGTCGCGGACCTGCGTCCGCACCGTCGGCTGCGGCGCCGTCGCGGGCCCCCCGACCACCGCGCCGTCGCGGAAGCGGAACTCGCTGGCGTGCCACGGGCAGGTGATGGTCGTCGCCGCCCCCGAACCGGACACCTTGCCCTCGTGCAGGGGGGCGCCCAGGTGGGTGCAGGTGTCGGTCAGGGCCAGGACGTCGTCGCCGCGGCGCAGCACGCACAGCGGGGCGTCCCCGATCCACCGCTGCTGCGGGCGGTCCTGCGGCAGGTCCGCCAGCGGCCCCAGGTCGGTGAACCCCTCCCCGTCACCGGCCAGGTGCGGCAGGTGCTCGGCGTGGTTGGCGCCCGCCGCCCACCGGTAGGCCAGGTGACCGCCGAGCGCGCCCGCGGCCCCGGCCACCACCGTCCCCGCGGTGCGCAGCGCCCGGCCGTGCCGGCGCGAGAGCAGCGACGCCGCCCACAGCGTCGCGGCGACGGCGTTCCCGCTGGCGTGCACGATCGCGGTCCGCTGCTGGTCGCGGTGCAGGTCCACGTAGTCGGCCCACCCGGCCAGCGCGGTGGGGGCCACCGAGGCGACGGACACCGCGGCCAGCACCCGCGCGGGCACCTCCAGCGGCCCGGCCCCGGGCAGCACGGTCGCGGCCACGTCCAGGACCAGCGCGGACACCGACGTCCCGATGGGCACCTGGGCCATCGCCGGGTGGGCGGGGTGCCCGGCCGGGCGCCCGTGCAGCAGACCGCGCACCGACCCGCCGGGCAGCACGCGGTCCGCGACGGCCGCCGCCTTGGCGGCCAGCGGGTCCAGCGCGGTCCACCGCGAGGGGGCGTCGAAGAGGGAAGTGAGCAGGGCCATGGCTCCGTGCTACGCCCTCGCCGACGGGCCCGCGCGGTGAAACAGCGGTTTCGGCGGCCCGGGCACGGGTAGGTGCACCGCAGGGTGGGCGCTGCTCACCCGATCCGCGGACGAAGGAGCGCACGCGCATGAAGGTCGCGATCACGGGGGCCTCGGGGAACGTCGGGACGGCGCTGCTGCGCCGCCTGGCCGGGACGGGGACCGAGGTCGTCGGGATCTGCCGGCGCCTGCCGGACGGCCCCGGGCCCGAGGGGGCCTACGAGGGCGTCCGGTGGGAGTCGCTCGACATCGCCGGCCCCGGCGCCGTGCCCCGGCTCACCGAGGTGCTGCGCGGCGTCGACGCCGTCGTGCACGCGGCCTGGCTCATCCAGCCCGCCCGCGACCCGCAGGAGCTGACGCGCGTCAACGTCGGCGGCAGCCGCAACGTCGTCCAGGCCGCGCTCGCCGCGGGCGTCCCGCACCTGGTGCACCTGTCCTCCATCGGCGCCTACGCCACCCACCCCGTCGGCGACGGCCGCGTGGACGAGTCGTGGCCGGCGACCGGCATCCGCAGCTCGCAGTACTCGCGGGAGAAGGTCGCCGTCGAGGAGCACCTGGACGCGGTGCTGGCCGACCACCCCGAGCTCACCGTCACGCGCGTGCGCCCGGCCCTGGTGTTCCAGCGCGACGCCGGCAGCGAGATCTCCCGGTACTTCCTCGGCGCGCTCGTCCCCACCCGCCTGCTGCGCCGCGTGCCGCTGCCCGTGCTGCCGCTGCCCACCAAGGTGCGGTTCCAGGTCGTGCACGCCGACGACCTCGCCGACGCCCTGGCGCGCATCCTCGAACGGGCCCCCGGCGGGGCGTTCAACGTCGCCGACGAACCCGTCCTCGGCAACCGCGACCTCGCGCTGGCGCTGAACTCCCCCCGGTACGTCGACGTCGACCGCCGCGTCGTGCGGGCGGCCGCGGACCTGACGTACCGGGCGCACGTGCACCCCGTGCAGCCCGGGTGGGTCGACCTCGGCTTCGGGGTCCCCGTGATGGACACCGGCCGGGCCCGCGAGGAGCTCGGCTGGCGCCCGGCTCACGCCGCGCGCGACGTGCTGGTCGAACTGCTCGACGGCATCCGCGACCACGCGGGGACGCCCTCGGGGGCCATGCGGCGGCGCACCGGCCTGGCGACCTCGCGGACCGGCACCTGAACCCCCAGGTGCTCGCGCAGCCGGTGCAGGATCCCGGCCAGCAACCGGGACACCTGCATCTGGCTGATGCCCAGGTCCTGCGCGATGCGGGTCTGGGTGGCGTCGTCGTAGAAGCGCAGGCGCAGGATGCGCCGTTCCCGCTCGCTGAGCGTGGTGACCGCGCCCTGGAGGGACACCAGGTCGTCCACCCGCGCCGTCGCGTCCTCCTCGCCGGCCACGTCGTGCCGGGGCACGTCCAGGGACAGGGCGGAGTAGGCGTGGGTGGCCTGCCGCACCTCGTGCAGCTCCTCGACGGTGGCGTCGAGGCGGGCGGCCAGCTCCTCGTCGGTCAGGCCCGTGGCGTCCTCGTGGATCAGGCGCGCCCGCAGTTCCTGCAGCCGTCGCGGCGGGCGGACGCACCAGCCGTGGTCGCGGAAGAACCGGCGGATCTCCCCGTTGATGGTGGGGGTCGCGAAGGCGCCGAACTCGCAGCCGTGCTCGGGCCGGAACCGTTCGGCGGCCTTCACCAGCCCGAGGTAGGCGATCTGCTCCAGGTCCTCGTTCGGGATGCCGCGGTGGCGGTAGCGCGAGGCCAGCCCCCGGGCCAGCCCCAGGTGGTCGTTGACGAGTTCATCACGGTCATCGCGCATGCAGATCTCCTCGGATCGTGCTGACGGAGCTGCCCGGGCAACGCTGCTGCACCCCGACGGGTGTCACTCCAACACCGACCGCAGGGGGCGGCAACCGGGAACGTCAGCGGCTGTAGTCGCGCGATCGGGACCGGCGCTGGGAGTCCTCCAGGGCCGTGAACCGCGCCTCGGCGTGCGGGGGCAGGACGCGCCGTTCCCGCAGCACCCACGGCAGCCCCGCCACGGCGTCCAGCACCCCCAGCGCGCTCGTGCGGTCCGCCGGCAGCGACCGCACCACGTCCCGGGTCCGGCGCGCCGCCGCCGGTAGTGGACGGCGCAACCACGTGAACCACAGGGTGTTGCGGATGCCGTCGCGCCGCCGCCGCGTCGACTCGCGCAGCACCGAGGCCTGGTGGTGGATCTGCAGGTCCTCCAGGTAGCACAGCTCCCACCCGGCGGCGGCGAGGTCGGCGGCCAGCAGTTCCTCCTCCCCGCCCAGCCACAACCGGCGGGAGAACCCCCCGACGGCCAGGAACGCGCTGCGGCGCACCACCGACGCCCCCGCGAGGAAACTGCCCAGCGCCGGACCGGGCAGACCGGGCGCCCCCCGCACCGGGGACTCGCGCAGCTCGGTGACGATCCCGTCCTCCACCCCGCCGGGCTCGACGACGATCCGCGCCGTCAGCACCGCCACCCGGGGGTCGGCGTCGAGCACGTCGGCCGCGCGCGCCAGGGAACCGGGGTCCCACCAGGTGTCGTCGTCGCAGAACGCCACGTACGGGGTCCGGGCCGTGGCGACCCCGGTGTTGCGGGCCACCGCCCCCTGGTTCTCCGGCAGGACCACGACGTCGAGCCGGTCGCCGTCGGCGGTCCCGCGCGGGTGCGCGGCCCGCAGCGCGTCGGCGGTGCCGTCGGTGGAGGCGTTGTCCAGGACGATGACGCGGGGACGCTCGGGCAGGGCCAGCAACCGCTCGACGGCCAGCAGGGCCTCCTCGCGCCGCTGCCAGGTGATCATCACGACGCTCACGCGCGGGTCCTCGGTGAGGTCCTCGACGGGGTGCTGAGCGGGTTCAGCCACGGACGCTCAACCTCTCCTCCACCAGCCGGGACGTCCCGCGCCGCTCGCGCAGGGCCGCCGGGACCCGCGGCACCGCGGCCAGCGCGCCGTGCCGCGGTTCCCCGCCGGCCACCAGCGCCCGCACCGTGCGCACCGCCGCGACCCGCACCGGCCGGCGCATCCAGGCCGTCAGCAACGCGTTGCGCTGCAACAGCTGGCGCCGGGACTGCGCGGTCCCCCGGCTGGGGGAGGGGTGGTGGTGGGCGACCACGTCGTCCACGTACGCCAGCCCCCACCCGGCGGCCAGCAGGTCGTAGGTGACGCGTTCCTCCTCGCCCCCGAAGTGCACCACGCGGTCGAAACCCCCCGTGGCCAGGAACGCCTCCCGGCGCACCACCGTCGCGCACGCGACGAAACCCATCACGTGCGGTCCCGGCAGGTCCGGGTCGCGCCCCCACGGCGCCGAAGCCATGTCGGTGCACACCGGGTCCAGCTCCTCGGCCGGCCCCACCAGGGTGCGGGCCGCCAGCAGCGCCAGCCGCGGGTGCTGCTCGAACACCCGCGCGGCCCGGGCCAGCGCGCCCGGCGCCCACCAGGAGTCGTCGTCGGCGAACGCGACGAGCGGGGTGCGCGCGGCCCGCACCCCCAGGTTCCGCGCCGTCGCGCCCAGGTTCCGGCCCGGCCGCACCGACCGCAGTTCCGGGGCCCCCGCCGCGCGGCGGCGCGCGGCCTCCTCGCCGACCACGGTCGCGGTGCCGTCGGTCGAGCCGTTGTCCACCACCACCACCTCCGCCTCGTGCCGCGGCAGGGTGCGGCGCAGGTCCGCCGCGCGGTCCCGGGTGGCGACGACGACCGTGACCGGGGGAGGGGCGTGCTGGGCGGCGTGCGGCGCGGCGGGCATGGTCGCGAACGTACCGACGAGCGCAGGGCCGCGCGCGGTGGTTGCATCGGCACCATGCCCGAGAACCGCCTGCCGTTCCGCCGCGCCGTCGTCACCGGCGGTGCCGGTTTCCTCGGCTCCCACCTGTGCGAGGCGCTCCTGGACGCCGGGGTCGAGGTCGTCTGCCTGGACAACTTCCTCACCGGCGCCCCCGCGAACGTCGCGCACCTCATGGAGCACCCCGGCTTCCACCTGCGCCGGTGCGACATCACCGAGTACGTCCACGTCCCCGGCCCGGTCGACCTCGTCCTGCACTTCGCCTCGCCCGCCTCGCCCGTGGACTACCTGAAACTGCCGCTGGAGACCCTCAAGGTCGGGGCCACCGGCACCTGGCACGCGCTCGGGCTGGCCAAGGAGAAGGGCGCCCGGTTCCTGCTGGCCTCGACCTCGGAGACCTACGGCGACCCGCAGGTCCACCCGCAGCCGGAGACCTACTGGGGGCACGTGAACCCCGTCGGCCCGCGCGGCGTCTACGACGAGTCCAAGCGGTACGCCGAGGCCCTCACCACCGCCTACCGCACCACCCACGCCGTCGACACCGCGATCGTCCGCATCTTCAACACCTACGGTCCGCGGATGCGCGCCGCCGACGGCCGGGCCATCCCCACCTTCATCCGGCAGGCCCTCGCCGCCGAACCCGTCACCGTCGCCGGGGACGGGCAGCAGACCCGCTCCATCTGCTACGTCGACGACCTCGTCGCCGGGATCCTCGCCCTGGCCGCCAGCGGGCACCCGGGCCCGATGAACATCGGCAACCCCACCGAGATGACCGTCCGCGCCATCGCCGAGGACGTCATCGCGGCCGCCGGGTCCAGGTCCCCCCTGGAGTTCGTCGGCCGGCCCGTCGACGACCCGCAGGTCCGCCGGCCCGACACCACCCTGGCCCGCACCGTCCTGGGCTGGGAACCCCGCGTGGACTGGGCCGACGGCCTGGCCCGCACCGTGCAGTGGTTCCGGGACCAGCGCGCGGCCGCCGACCAGGAGGAGGCGCACGCCCGCCGCGTCGTGGACCTGCGGGAGGCCGAGGGAGCGCTGCCCCCCGTCGTGTGATCGGGGCTACTGTGGCGGGGAACCGAGGTCGAGACGCGGCCGACGTCCCGAAGGAGCCCGGACCATGACCGAGTCGACGCTGCCCCCCGTGTCCACCGGCGACGGGGCCGAGCCCGTCGCGGCGGCGCTGGCCGCCCTGGCCCGGGACCTGCAGCGGGAGAAGGCCCCCGTCGGCGTCATGCAGCAGGTGCTGGACGCGGCGGTCGCGATGGTCGACGGGGCCGGGGGCGGTTCCATCAGCCTGGTGCGGGGCCGGCGCCGGATCTGGTCGGCCGCCGTCACCGACGACGTCGCCCGCCGGGTCGACGCCGCGCAGGAGGACGCCGGGCAGGGCCCGTGCCTGGACGCGATGACCGCCGAACCGGTCGTGCGGACCGACGACCTGGGCGCCGACCCGCGGTGGCCGGCCCTGGCCGCCCCGGCCCGGCAGCTGGGTGTGCGCAGCGTCCTCTGCTTCCACCTGTTCGTGCACGGCAACACCCTCGGCGGGCTCAACCTGCTGTCCCGGGAACCCGCCGCGTTCGACGCCGAGTCCGAGGCCGTCGGGTCGATGATCGCCGCGCACGCGGCCGTGGCCCTGGCCGACGCCCAGCAGTTCGACGACCTGCGCACGGCGCTGGGCAACCGCGACCTCATCGGCCAGGCCAAGGGGATCCTCATGGAGCGGTTCAAGGTCGACGCCGACCAGGCGTTCGCCGTCCTGACCCGCATCAGCCAGGACCGCAACGTCAAGCTCCACCACCTCGCCGAGCGGCTGGCCCGGACCGGCTCCTTCGAGGGCTGACCCCGCGATCGAGGACACCCGCTCCGCGATCAAGGACACCTGTGCCCCGAGCCTGCTCGCTGTCCTCGATCGCGGGGCGGGTGTCCTCGATCGCGGAGGGGCGGGGAGGGGCGGAGGATCTCGGGGAGCGGGGTGGCGTCCCAGCCCCTAGCGTCGACCGCGGAACACCGGTCCGGGGAGCACGTCCGGGCCAGCCGGTCGAGCGAGCGAGGAGAGGAACGTCGTGATGACGCAGCCGTCGCAGGAACCCGGGTCCGAGGAAGCCGCCGAGAGCCCCACCCAGCCGGGGTACGGCAACGACACCGGCTTCGCCGAGGAGGCCGAGCAGGACGACGAGCAGGACGGCCCGCAGGCCGAGAACGCGCAGTGAGCGCCCGGTGACCGCCGTGGTGTAGCTTCACCAGCGGTTGAACCCCCAGCCCCACAGCACGACCGCTTCGACTCCTGGCACGCCCCGGGCGACGGTGGCTGTCAGGAGGTGGTTCACCGCCCCCCGACCGCTCTCCCTGCCCGACGCCACGCGTCGGGCAGGGAAGGACGTCCGATGCCGTTGCCCCTCGAGGCCGCGCTCCTGGAACTGGGGCGCCTGCTGGCCGACCAGCCCCTCACCGGGCTGCTGCGCCGGGTCGCCGACCTCGCCGTCGAGTGCGTACCCGGCGCCGACGACGTGTCGATCACGCTGCTGCGCAACGGGAAGCCGTTCACCGCGGCATTCCACGGCGACCTCGCGGTGGAACTCGACGAACGGCAGTACTCCCTGGGGTTCGGTCCCTGCGTGGCCGCGGCGCAGTCGGGTGGGACGGTGCGCATCGACGACACCGCGCACGACCCCGACTTCACCGACTTCAGCGTGCTCGCCCACCGGCGGGGGGTGCGGTCCGTCGTGGCCGTCGGGCTGCCGGACCCCGACCGCTGCCAGGGCGCCGTCAACGTCTACTGCTTCGGGAACCCGCCGCACCCGGTCGTCACCGAGCGGGCGCAGCGCGACCTGGGGCTGTTCGCCCGGTACGCGGCCGTCGCGCTCGGCAACGCGGCCGCGCTCGCGGCCGCGGGGGAGAAGGCCGAGCACCTGCAGATCGCGATGCGCTCCCGCGCGGTCATCGAGCAGGCCAAGGGCGTCCTCGTCGCCGAGCACGGCATCGGGCCGGACGAGGCGTTCGAGCTGCTGTCGCGCCGGTCCCAGGACGAGAACCGCAAGCTGCGGATCGTCGCCGACGAGATCGTGCGCGAGGCGGCCGCCGGCCGGTCCCGCGTGACGCGCTGACCGCGCTCAGGCCGCCGCGCCCGGGGACGCGATCAGCGGCCGGGTCGCCGCCAGCACCTCCGGGACGGTGATCCGCGCCAGCGTCGGGTCGACCTCGGCCCCGTGCGGGTCCCCGACGTAGTCGCGGGCGTCCGGGTCGCCGTGCCACAGGACGGTGTGCCGGTCGAGGTCGACCGCCGGGCCCCACCACGCGGGGGGCGTGGGCCCGAACAGCAGCACCGACGGCGTCGCGCACGCCGTGGCCAGGTGCGCGGTCCCGGTGTCGCCGGACAGCACCAGCCGCGCCGAGCCCACCAGGTCGGCGAGCTCGTCCAGCGTGGACGCGCCGCAGCGGTCGCGGGCACCGGCGCGGGCCAGGTCCGCGCCCAGGTCCGCCTCGTCCGCGGTGCCGGTGACGACGACGTCGTGACCGGCCCGCACGAGGTGGCCCACGACCTCCCGCCACCGCTCCAGCGGCCACCGGCGGGAGGCGTACGCGGCCCCGGGGTGCACGACGACGGGCCCCTCGGGCACCGGGCCGCGGGGCCGCAGCCGCAGGTCCTCCGGGCCGCCGTGCGCGTCCCGGGCCGCCACGAGCCGGCACCAGCGGGCCACCTCGTGCTCGTGCCGGTACCAGGTGGGCCCGTCGTACCCGTCGGTGCCGAAACCCAGGAGGTCGCCCGGTCCGGTCGCGGCGAGCAGGTCCCGGCTCGCGGGGCCGTTGCCGTGCAGGTCGACCGCGAGGTGGCCGGAACCGGTGACGCGCAACGGTTCCAGACCGCGCGTCACGAGGACCTCGTCGACGACCCCGTGCCGGTGCAGGAAACCCCCGACGGCCTGCGGGGCGGCCAGGACGAGCCGGTGGCCGGGGAAGCGGCGGCGCAGGCCCCGCAGCGCGGGGACGCCGGTGAGCAGGTCGCCGAGCCCCAGGGCCCGCAGCACCAGCAGGTCCCGCGGGCCGAGCTCCACCGGGGGCGGCAGGGTCACCGGGCGCGGCCCAGGATGCTCGTCGTGGACCGGCCGTCCAGGTAGGGCAGCAGCTCCACGCGCCCGCCCCAGCTGCGCACCAGGTCGCCCTCGGGCAGCTCGGTGTAGTCGCCGCCCTTGGCCCACACGTCGGGGCGCAGCTCGGCCAGCGCGGCCCGCGGGTCGTCCTCGTCGAACACGAGGACGGCGTCGACGCTGGCCAGGCCCCGCAGGACCCGCTCCCGGTCGTCCTGCCCGCACACGGGGCGGTCGGGGCCCTTGAGCCGGCGCACGGACTCGTCGGAGTTCAGCAGCACGACCAGCGCGTCCCCGAGGTCGCGCGCGGCCTCCAGGCAGCCGACGTGCCCGGCGTGCAGGACGTCGAAGCAGCCGCCGGTGGCGACGAGGGTCCCGCCGGCGGCGCGGACGCGGTCGGCGACCTCGCGGGCGCTCTCCAGCCCCGGGCGGCGGACCCGGCGCGGCGGGGCGGCCGCGGTCGCGAAGAAGCCCGAGGTGCCGCCGGCGGCCACCCACGCGGAGGCGTCCTGCACGGCGCGGTCCAGGGCGGGCGTCAGCGACCCGGCGCGGGCGATCTCGACGGCGCAGGTCGCGGCGAACCGGTCCCCGGCCCCGCACGGGTCGCCGGTGGCGGGCTGCGCCGGCAGGTGCAGGACCTCGTCGCCGGCGGCGCAGTAGGCGCCCGCCGCGCCGACGGTGACGACCACGGCGCGGGCCCGCCAGCGCCCGCGCAGCGCGGTCGCGACGGCCCCCGGCTCCCCGGCGGCGGACCCGGACGACGAGGGGCCGAGGGCGGCGCGGGCCTCGGCGAGGTTCGGCGTCACCAGCGCGCACCCGGGCACCGGGTCGCCCCCGCGCGGGTGCGGGTCCCACACGACGGGCACCCGGCCGGCCGCCTCCGTCAGCGCGGCCCGCACCCGCGGGTCGCGGGTCGTGCCGGCGCCGTAGTCGGACACCAGCACCACGTCCGCCCCGTCCAGGACACCGGCCGGCACGTCGACCCCGGACGTGGGCGTCCCGGGACCGCCCTCGTCGAGCCGGGTCAGCACCTGGCCGTTCGCGCGGACGCGGGACTTCGTGCGGGTGGGGCCCTCGTGCCCCAGGGCGTGCACCCGCACCCCCGGCAGCAGCTGCCGCAGCCGGTGCCCGGCGGCGTCGTCGGCCAGCGGGGCCACCAGGTGCACGGTGACCGAGGGGTCGGCGGCGGCCAGCAGGGCGGTCAGCGCGGCGCCGCCGGGGGACTCCCGGGTCTGCTCCACGTCGACCACGGGCACCGGCGCGTCCGGGGCCAGCCGCGTCGAGGACCCGACGACCTCCCGGTCCAGCAGGGCGTCACCCACCACCACGACCGTGCGCGAACCCCTCACGCCAGCACCTCGTCCTCGACGGCCGTCAGGTCCACGACCCGCCGCGCCGGCAGGTGCGCCTCCACGGCCACGCACAGCGCGTGCACCGCCATCAGGTGCCCCTCCTGGATCGCCGACGTGCTCGGTCCCGGGAACCCCAGGGTGTCGTCGGCCAGCTCCCGCAACGGGTTGCGCGAGGTCGACGTCAGCGCCCACACCGTCAGGCCGTGCTCGCGGGCCCGCTCGGCGGCCCGCAGCAGGTTCGGGGACCGGCCGCTGGTGGACACCAGCAGCAGCACGTCACCGGGACGGCCGTGCGCCTCGACCTGGCGGGCGAACACCTCCTCCACGCCGTAGTCGTTGGCGATCGCGGTGACCGCGGAGCTCTCCGCGTGCAGCGCGATCGCCGACAGCGGCCGGCGCTCGCCGACGAAGCGGCCCACGAGCTCGGCGGTGAGGTGCTGCGCCTCGGCGGCGCTGCCGCCGTTGCCGGCGACCAGCAGCCGCCCGCCGCGGTCGACGACGCCGACGAGCTCACGGCCCCAGCGGTCGATGCGGTCGGCCTCGGACTCCAGCGCGCGCACCACCCCGGCCAGCTCCCCGACGTGCCCGCGCAGGTACTCGCGGGTGCTGGGGACGACCGGCGCGGTGCGCAGCAGCTGCTCGTAGGCGGCCTCGGTGGCGGCGGCCACCCGCGCCCAGTCGTACCGCTCCCGGGCGCGACGGCGCCCGGCCGCACCCATCCGGTGCGCCACGTCCGGGTCGGTCACGACGGAGGCCACCGCCGCGGCGAGGTGCTCGGGGGCGACCCGGCCCTGCGCGTCGACGGGGACGAGGCGGCCGCTGACGCCGTCGCGCACCGTGTCGAGCATCCCGCCGACGGCGGTGGCCACGACGGGCAGCCCGGCGGCCATGGCCTCCAGGACGGCGATCCCGAACGGCTCGTACCAGGGCGTGGCGAGCAGCGCGTCCGCGGAGCGCAGCAGCGCGGGCAGGTCGTCGGGGCTGACCCGGCCGACGAGGTGGACCCGGTCGGACAGGCCCAGCTCCACGGCCACCTTCTGCAGCCGAACGGCCTCGTGGTCGCCGTCGAGGTCGTGCGCGGCGGGCCCGCCGGCGACGACGAGCTCGGCGTCGGGCAGGAACTCCAGGGCCCGGATCGCGGCCTCGATCCCCTTGCGCGGCACCAGCCGCCCCACGGTGAGCAGCCGCGTCCGGCAACCCGGGCCCAGCGGCCCGGCCACGCCGGTGCGGGCGTCGGGGCCGGCCGGGTCGGCGGCGAAGCGCTCCACGTCCACCCCGCACGGCACGACCTGCACCCGGTGCGGGGGGGAGCCGGCCGCGCGCAGCTCGGACACCTCGTCGCGGCAGGTCGCGACGACCAGGTCGACCTCCCGCGCGAGCCGGCGCTCGGTGTCCTCGCGCTCGGGCGGGGAGGTGTCCTCGGTGCCCTGGTAGCGCTTCTTGACGCTGCCCAGGGCGTGGAAGGTCTGCACGACGGGGATGCGCAGGGCGCGCGCGGCGGGCAGCGCGGCCAGGCCGGACATCCAGAAGTGGGCGTGCACGACGTCGGGCCGGTCCCGCTGCCACGTCTCGCGCAGGACCTGCGAGAACCGCTCCATGAACGGCGGCAGGTCGTCCTTGGCGACGGGTTCGGCCGGGCCGGCCTCGACGTGCACGACCTCCACGCCGGGGCGCAGCCAGACGCGCTCGGGCACGTCCGGGTCGTCGCGGCGGGTGTGCACGACGACGTCGTGGCCGCGGTCGGCGAGGGCACCGGCCAGGGCCGCGACGTGGACGTTCTGACCGCCGGCGTCGACCCCGCCCAGCACGGCGAGGGGGCTGGCGTGCTCGCTGACCATCGCGATGCGCATCAGGCCACCACCTCCGCCAGCAGGGCGTCGACGTCGGTGAGGAAGCGCTCGATCCCGAAGGCGCGCAGCGCGTGCTCGCGGGCGGCGAGCCCGCGCAGGCGGGCCTCCTCGGGGTCGGCCAGCCAGCGGCGGGCGGTGGCGCGCAGCACGTCCGGGTCGCTGGACAGCACCCCGGCCGCGGCGGGCACGGCCTCGGGGGCGGCGGTGGCGGGCAGCCCCAGGACGGGCATCCCGATCATCATCGCCTCGATGAGGGACAGGCCCAGGCTCGTCCACCGGTACGGGTGCAGGTAGACGCGGTGCGTCCCCAGCAGCTCGTGCATCCGCGCCTGCGGCAGGTCCTCGTACACGCTGAGGTTCTTCACCCCGGCCAGCTCCGTGACGCCCATGCCGTACAGGGCGACGGGCAGCTCGTCGGCGAGGTCCAGCACCAGGTCGGTCCCGGCCACCCGGCGCCGGCGCACGGGCTCGTTGACGACGACGGCCAGCGACTCCGAGCTGCCGGTGTACCGGTAGCCGGGGTCGACGACCCCGTGGTCCAGGACGCGGGTGCGGGCGCGGCCGTTGTCCCAGTAGGTGCGGTTGAACTGCGTGACGTGCACGAGGGGCACGGCGTCCTGGTCGGCGAGCGGGTGGACGCTGTCGGCGGCCCCGCCGCGGGGTGCGTCGTGCTCGACGTACACGGCGGGCACGTCGCGGCCGGGGCGGCGCCCGGTCCAGCGCTCGACGAGCTCGAGCTCGTGGGGGCGCTGGAGCAGGACGACGTCGAACTCGGCCTCCCGCAGGTCGGCCACCGGGACCTCCTGCGCCCCGGCCGGCCAGTCCCAGGTCCGGGCCCGGCCGCGGCCGTCGGGGCCGCGCTCGTCGTCGACGGGCAGCAGGTACGTGTGACGACCCTGGACGAACGCGGTCGTCCACGAGCCGTGCACGTGCCAGACGAGGATCCTCACGGCGTGACCTCCAGCAGTTCTCTAGTGAGGGCGTCGACGGCCGCGACGACGCGGTCGGGCCCGACGGACGCCAGGCAGGGGTGGCCGGGGACGGGGCAGTCCCGGGCCCGGGACCCGGCGCAGACGACGTCCTGGTCCCCCAGCAGGACGTGCGGCACGCCGTACGGCGCCCACCGGGCGGCCGGGACGACGGGGGAGAACAGCGACACCACCGGGGTCCCGACGGCCGCGGCCAGGTGCGCCGGGCCGGTGTTGCCGACGACGACGGCGTCGGCGGCGGCCAGGACCGCGGCCAGCCCGGCGAGGTCGGTGCGCCCGCCGAGGTCCAGCGCGCCGTCGCCGGCCACGGCGGCGGTGAGGTCGCGCTCGGCGGGACCGCCGGTCACGACGACGTGCCTGCCGCTGCGCCGCAACGCCTCCACGAACCCGGCGGCCTGCCCGGGCAGCGGCGCGCGGGCGGGGACGGAGGCGCCGGGGTGGACGACGACGAACCGCTCGGGCAGGTCGACCCCCGCGCTCGCCGGGGCCTGCACCCGCAGGCGGCCGTCGTCCCCGGCGGGCAGGTCGTGCCCGGCGGCGCGGACGAGGTCCAGCGCCGCCTCCACCTCGTGCCGCTCGGGGCCCTCCTCGCGGCGGTGCCGCACGTCGAGCAGGGACCCGGGGTAGTCGACGCTGGAGGCCGCGGTCCGCGGCACCCCCGCCATCCGCAGCAGCAGCGCCAGCGGCAGCGGGCTCTGGTGGAAGGAGGTGAACACCACGGCCTCGTCGTAGCCGCCGGCGTGGACCTGCGCCACGAGGCGGCCCACGGCCGCGGGGTCGACGGGGGCGGGGGAGAACCCCGACCAGGGCGGGTCGAAGACGAGGACGTCGCCGACGCCGGGCAGCAGCCGCGCGGCCGCCGCCCCGGCGGGGGAGGCCAGCACGTCGACGGTGCCGGAGGCGGCCAGCGCGCGGACGGCCGGGCCGGTGACCAGCACGTCGCCGTCGTTGTCGAGGCGGCAGGCGAGGATCCTCACGACGGCGCCACCCCCGTGAGCCGGTCCCAGAACGCGGCGTCGAGGTCGGTCAGCGCCTCGACGACCACGGGGGCCGCCTCGACCTCCTCGGCGCGGGTGACCTCGGTGGGCACCAGCACGGCGCGGGCCCCGGCGGACAGCGCCGCCTCCACGTCGGCGCCGATGTCGCCGACGACGAGGCACTGCGCGGGCGCCAGGCCGAGGTCGGCGGCGGCGTCGAGCACCATCCCGGGTTCGGGTTTGCGGGTGCGCGAGACCGCGTCGGGCCCGTCGACGCTGACCTGCACGGTGTCGAACGGGCCGAGCAGGTCGGCGACGCGGGCGTTGACGGCGTCGACGTCGGCGCGGGTCAGCAGACCGCGCGCCACGCCGGACTGGTTGGTGACCAGCCCGACCCGCACCCCCCGGGCGCGCAGCGCGTCCAGCAGTTCCCGGGCGCCGTCGACGGGTTTCACCAGCTCCGGGTCGCCGTTGTAGGGGACGTCGTGCACGAGGGTCCCGTCGCGGTCGAACAGCACCGCGCGCACCGGGGTCGGCCACGGTGCGGGTGGGGCGGTGCGGACCGCCAGTTCCCCGCGCAGCCGGTGGAGCACCGCGGCGGGCGGGATGGCCAGGCTCGTGAGGAGCATCCGCCGCACCTCGGCGCGGTCGCGCGGTCCGGGCGCGATGCGCCGCCACGCGAACTCCGCGGTCAGCCCCGCCCAGCCCAGCGCGGCCAGCCCGGCGACCCGGCGCCGCCCGGTGAGCAGGGCGCCGAGGGCCACGGCCGCCGCGGCGGTGGTCGCCACGTGCGTGCCGATCCGGCCCACCGTCGAGTTCGAGCGCTCGTACCAGTCCGGCCCGTGCAGGGCGGTCATGAGGACGTCGTCGGCGTTGCCGCGCTGCTGCTTCAGGCTGGCGAGGTCGGCGGCGGGACGCACGGGGTGGACGGCGCGGTGGTCCCCGCGCACGATGCGCCACCCGGCGCCGACGACGCGCAGGGCCAGGTCGGCGTCCTCGCGGAAGGCGCGGGGGAACCGCTCGTCGAAACCGGCGACCTGCTCCAGCGCGGCGCGCCGGTAGGCCATGTCGGCGGTGATCCACTGCGCGTCGGCCAGGCCGGCGGTGCCGCGTTCCCAGTCGGTGGGGCGGCGGTCGGTGGGCAGCGGGACGTGGATGCGGCCCTGGACGGCGCCGACGGCGGTGGTGGTCGCGGTCAGGTCGGCCAGCAGCCGCGTCGACCAGTCGGCGGGCAGTTCCACGTCGTCGTCGACGAACGCGACCCACTCGCTGCGGACGCGCCGCCACCCGGCGTTGCGGGCCGCCGCGGGGCCGCGCCCGCCCGAGCGCACCAGCCGCACGTCCAGGCCCGCGGCGCGGGCGTCGGCGCAGGCCCGCTCGCACGGGTCCTGCCCGGTGTCCCGCCCCGGCCGGTCGTCGACCACCACGACCAGGTCGGGGGCCGGGCCGTCCTGGGCGGCGAGGTTCCCCAGCAGGACGCCCAGGCTGGGGCGCCCGACCGACGGGATGACGACCGAGAAACCCGTCACGGCTTCGTGAAGTCGCTGCGGCGCACCAGGTGCGGGCCGAGGACGAGGACGTCGACCGGGGCCGACCCGAACAGTTCCATGGCGTCGCGCGGGTCGTCCACCATGGGGCGGCCGGCGGTGTTCAGGCTGGTGTTGACCACCACGGGCAGCCCGGTGCGCTCCTCGAACGCGCGCAGCAGCGCCGCGACGTGCGGGGTGCGGTCGTCGTGGATCGTCTGGATGCGGGCGGTCCCGTCGACGTGGACGACGGCGGGGATGCGGTCCTTCCACTCCTCGGCGACGTCGTGCACGAACAGCATGTACTCGCTGGGGATCGGCCCGCCGGAGAAGATCCCCTCGGCGCGCTCGGCGAGCACCATGGGTGCGACCGGGCGGAACTGCTCGCGGCCCTTGACGTCGTTGAGGCGCTCGAGGTTCTCCTTCTTCCCCGGGTGCGCCATGAGGGAGCGGTGCCCCAGCGCCCGCGGCCCGAACTCGGCGCGGCCGTCGAACCAGGCCACGACGCCGTCGGCGGCCAGGACGTCGGCGACCTCCCCGGCCAGGTCGTCGGGGGTGGTGAAGTTCAGCCGCGCGGTGGTGAGCCACTGCGCGAGCTCCTCGTCGGTCCAGGACCGGCCCAGGGCGGCGGACTCCATGGGGGCGACGATCTCACCGGCGTCCGCGGACAGCTGCAGCGCCGCGCCGAGCGCGGTGCCGGAGTCGCCGGCCGCGGGCTGGACGTAGACCTCCTCGAAGGGGGACTCGCGCCAGATGCGGGAGTTCGCGACGCAGTTCAGCGCCGTGCCGCCGGCCATCGCCAGCACGCGGTCGCCGGTCCGGCCGTGCAGCCAGGTGGCGACGTCGACGAGGGTGCGTTCCAGGACCTCCTGGACGCTGGCGGCGAGGTCGGCCTGGCCGGAGTCCTGGCGCGGGTCCCAGCTCTCGCCGTCGGCCAGCGGCGGCGCCCAGCGGGAGAAGTCGGGGACCTTCGCGACGAACCCGCCGTCGCCGGTGGCGTGCACGAACTCGGCGATCTCGTCGGCGAACCGGGGTTTGCCGTACGAGGCCAGCGCCATGACCTTGTACTCGTCGGAGGAGTGGGTGAAACCCAGGTGCCGGGTCAGGTCCTCGTAGACGAAGCCGAGGGACTGCGGCAGGCCCGTCTCGTGCAGCACCTCGAGCCGCCCGCCGCGGTAGCGGCCGGCGAGGGAGGAGATCCGCTCACCCCGGCCGTCGACGGTCAGGACGCTGCACCCGCCGTCGCGGGCCGCCTGCGGGGAGGCCAGCGCCGCGGAGGCGGCGTGCGCGACGTGGTGGGGGACGAACCGGACCTTGGCCGGGTCCAGGCCGGGCAGCGCGGTGGCGATGGCCTCGGGGGCGCGCTCGGCGTACCGCGTGCGGATCGCGTCGTCGGGGTCGCCGAGGTCGAGCTCGGAGCTCGGCAGCACCAGGCGGGGGTCGTAGGAGTACCCCACGAGGTCGAGGTCGGCGGGGGTGAGGCCGGCCGCCGCCAGCGCGTGCTTGATCGCCAGGTCGGGCAGTTCCCACGTGGCGTACGGGACGGGGCGCTTGCCGTGCTTGCGACGGCTGAAGCGCTCCTCCTCGGCGGCGAAGACGATCTCCCCGTCGACGACCAGCGCGGCGGCGGTGTCGTGGAAGACGGCGTTGATCCCCAGGATGCGCATGCGCTGGCGACCTCTCTGTGTCCGCGCCCAGTGCTCGAGCGTGCTCTGCGGCCCGTGATCTTCGGGCCTGCGTGAACCCTGCCAGAGGGGACGGGCAGTCGCCTCCCGAGACGGGCGCGGCCCGGCACCGCAGGGGTGCCGGGCCGCGTTCAGGGGCGGAGGGTCACTTCGGCGGGGTGACGTCCCCGCGCCAGGCGCCGGTCTCGCCGCCGCGCGACTCGATGAAGGTCTTGAAGCGCTCGAGGTCCTTCTTGATCTGGCGGTCGTCGGCGCCGATCGCGGCGCCGACCTTCTCCACCAGGCCCTCGGTGTCCCAGTCGAGCTGGACCGTCACGCGGGTCTCGTCGTCGGACAGGCGGTGGAAGGTCACGACCCCGGCGTGGGACTTGCCGTCCACGCTCTTCCAGGCCACCCGCTCGTCGGGGTGCTGCTCGGTGATCTCGGCGTCGAACTCGCGCTCGACCCCGGCGATCTTCGTCTTCCAGTGGTTGTGGGTCTCGTCGATCTGGGTGATCGACTCCACGCCGCCCATGAACTCGGGGAACGACTCGAACTGCGTCCACTGGTTGTACGCGGTGCGGACGGGGACCGAGACGTCGATGCTCTCCGTGACATTGCTCATGCCGGGATCCTTCCCCCCACCGGTGATCTGAAACGTCGGTGATCCGGGACGTCGGTGATCCGGGACGTCGTCGACCGCCCGGTTCCTCAGGCGGGCTTGAGGGGGTCGTTGCCCCAGTTCATCAGGGAGTACCGCCAGCGGGTGTCGGTGACGTCGCCGGAGGGGCGCTGCGCGGAATGCCGGGCCACGTACCCGGCCACCTTCGCCATGTGCTCGACGTCGTCGTCGGTGAGGTCCGCCTCCTTCGTGCGCAGGACCTCGACGATGCGCCGGCCCGAGCGGTGCCCCACCGACTCGCCGTCCCCGTCGCCGGCTCCCACGGACTGCGACTCCTCGGTCCCCAGCCAGTCCTCCAGTTCCTTCGGGGTCATGTTGACCGCCTCGTGGAAGCGCTTCACGACGTCCTCGCGGTCGTGCTGGTCGTGGCTCACGTCACTCCTCCCGGTCGTGCGTGCAGGGTGCTCGATGGTCGTGCCGGTGCCCTACCCGGTCCCCCGGGGTGCGAACCGCGCGGGTCGCTGGTCTCGTCGGGGGACCACCCCCGACCCTGGAGCCCCGCGTGCCGCACGACCCCGACGACCCCGGCCACCCCGACACCGCCCGCCGCGACCGCGACGGCTACGTCGACCTGCGCTCCTACGCCGCGATCGGGGACGGCCGCACCGTCGCCCTCGTCGCGCAGGACGGCGGGATCGACTGGCTCCCGCTGCCGGACCTGGACTCCCTGCCGGTGTTCGCGCGGCTGCTCGACGGCGACGACGGCGGGCACCTCGCGCTCGCCCCGGCCGGGCCGTGGACCGTGCGGCGCGCCTACGTGGAGGGCACCAACGTCCTGCGCAGCACCTACACCACCCCCACCGGGACGGTGCGGGTCACCGACTCGATGAACATGGGCACCACCGGGCGGCTGCCGTGGGGGGAGCTGTGCCGGCTCGTGGAGGGCCTGTCCGGCGAGGTCGAGATGGCCTGGTGCGTGGCCCCCGGGTCGGGGCTGGGCGCGTACTCGCCGTGGGCCGAGGACACCGGCAACGGGGCCGTGCTGCGGCTGGGCGCGGTCACGATGGCCGTCCGCACCGTCGACGTGGGCGACACGACGTTCCAGGACCGGGAGGTGTCCGGCCGCTTCCGGACCCGCGAGGGCTCCGAGCACCTGCTGGCGCTGCTGTCCAGCGAGGGCGAACCCCTGCGGATGCCGGGCACCCGCTGGATCCGCCGCAACGTCGACCACACCGTCCGGCAGTGGCGCGCCTGGAGCGAGCAGTTCAAGCACACCGGCCGCTGGGGCGAGCACGCCCTGCGCAGCGCCCTCCTGCTGAAGCTGCTGGCCCACGAACCCTCCGGCGCGGTCGCCGCGGCAGCGACCACGTCGCTGCCGGAGAGCCCCGGCGGCGGGAAGAACTGGGACTACCGGATGGCGTGGCTGCGCGACGCCACGTACAGCCTGCACTGCTTCATCGCGCTCGGGGAGTTCGAGGACGTGCACGCCAACGTGTCCTGGCTGCTGCGGGTGGCCCGCCGCTCCCAGCCGGACCTGCCGGTGCTGTCCCGGCTCGACGGGCACCAGCCCGACGGCCTCGCCCGGCACGACGTCCCCGGCTGGCGCGGGCAGGGGCCGGTGGTGTCGGGGAACGAGGCGGCCGGGCAGCTGCAGCTCGGCGTCTACGGCGACATCTTCGACCTCGTCCACCAGTACGTCGCCGACGGCAACGTCCTCGACGTCGAGACCGCCCGTTTCCTCGCCGGCGTCGCCGACCGCACCTGCGACCTGTGGCGGCGGCGGGACGCCGGCATGTGGGAACTGCACGAACCGCAGCACTACACCAGTTCCAAGATGGCCTGCTGGCAGGCGCTGGAGTGCGCCGTCCAGCTCGCCGAGGGCGGCCACATCCCCGGTTCGGTCGACCGCTGGCGCCGCGAGGCCGGGCGGGTCCGGGAGTGGGTCGAGGAGAACTGCTGGTCGGACGAGCGCGGCGCCTACGTCTGGTACCCCGGGACGCGGGACCTCGACACGTCGGTCCTGCTGCACGCCTCCTCCGGTTTCGACTCCGGGCCGCGGATGTCCGCCACGATCGACGCGATCCGCGCCGAACTGTCCGACGGCCCGTTCGTCCACCGCTACTCCGGCGCCGCGGCCGAGGAGAAGGCGTTCGTCGCGTGCTCATTCTGGCTCGCCACGGCCCTGGGCGCGGTGGGGCGCCGCGAGGAGGGGGTGGAACTCCTGGAGCAGGCGCTCGCGCTGGGCAACGACGTGGGGGTGCTGTCCGAGATGGTCGACCCCGCCGACGGTTCGTCCTGGGGGAACCTGCCGCAGGCCCTGAGCCACCTGGCGCTCCTGACGGCCGTGCTGACGCTCGGGGAGGGGTGACCGCGCGGGACCGGTGGGTTTCGTGTGGCGGGGTGCGTGCTGCGGGGGCAAGCTTCGGAGCGGAACGGCCCTCACCGCGGGATCCACGAGATTCCCGAGGACCGAGTGCTCCCCCTGCCCACGGGGCAGGGGGATGACGGGGCCAGCAGGTCGAAGGTGAACTGCCGACACCGTCCAGCAGCGGGGGTGGGAGCGGTTCGGAACTCCGCACGACGGCTCGACCAGCACGTGGACCGACGCGAAGTGGTGCAGCCCAGCGCCCCGTACGACCCCCGTCGTCCGGGGCGCCCTGCGTGGGCCCACCGGACACCCGACCGCAGCGCAGCACGGCACACCAGGAGAGCAGCGATGAGCACATCCAGCGGAGACGGCGCCCACGCCGCCGGTGACCGGCCCCACGCCGAGGGCCGGAGCGGTGCCGCGGCGGCCGGCCAGCAGGTCGGTGACGACAAGCCGCGGATCCTGCACCGCCACCGCCCCGACCACGAGACCCCGAAGCGCGACACCGTCCACGACTCGATGGACCGCGCCTCGGTCGTGAACCGGGAGAAGAACGCCCACGGCGGGGTGAAGGTCGGCTCCGCCTTCTTCGGCTGGCTGACCGCCACCGGGACCGCCGTGCTGCTGACCGCGCTGCTCGCCGCGACCGGCACCGCCATCGGCGTCGCCGGCTCGGGCAGCGTGGGCGAGGCCATCGCCGGCGCCCAGGACAGCGTGAGCGGGAACGCGGGGACCATCGGCGTCGCCGGGGCGATCGGGGTGCTCGTGGTGCTCCTGGTCGCCTACTTCTGCGGCGGCTACGTCGCCGGTCGCATGGCGCGGTTCAACGGGGTCAAGCAGGGTGTGGCCGTCTGGGTGTGGGCCGTCGTCATCGCCGTGGTCGTGGCCGTCCTCGCCGCCGTGGCGGGCAGCAGGTACGACGTGCTGGGGCAGCTGAACAGCTTCCCGCGCATCCCGGTCGACTCCGGGACCCTCACCACGGGCTCGATCGTCGCGCTGGTCGCGGCCGTCGTCGTCGCCCTCGTCGGGGCCGTCCTGGGCGGGCTCGCCGGGATGCGGTTCCACCGGCGCGTCGACAAGGCCGGCCTGGGGCGCTGAGCCCCGGCGGCTCCACCAGCCGCACCCCCCTCGGGCGTGAGCCCGTCCGATCGTCCTGTCCAGCACCTGCCGTCGACACCTCGACGGCACCGTCGAGAAGGAGAGACATGACCCAGCAACCAGGGAACGCCGTGCCGGGCCGCGAGCCCGCCGCCTCCGAGATCGCCTACGAGGCGCTGATCGGTGGCCAGTCGGGACCCTCCGCGACGACCACCGGAGCGACCGCCGCCGGCACCGGGACCCCGTCGGGCGGTCAGCAGTCCTCGCCGGGGCAGGCGACCAGCGCCTCCGAGCGCGCGGGCGCGGCCAAGCAGGAGGCGCAGCAGCAGGCCGCCGACGTCGCGGGCAACGCCAAGGAGCAGGCGTCCGCCGTGGCCGGGACCGCCAAGGAGCAGGCGTCCGCGGTCGCCGGGACCGCCAAGGAGCAGGCGTCGGCCGTGGCCGGGACCGCCAAGGAGCAGGCCGGCAACGTCCTGGGCGAGGCCAAGGCGCAGGCCGGCGACCTCCTGGAGGACCTGCGCCGGCAGCTGGCCGAGCAGTCCGACGGCATCCGCGACCGGCTCGCCGAGTTCTTCACCACCGCCGGGTCGGAACTGTCCGACATGGCCAGCGCGGGTGGCGGCTCGGGCTACGCGACGAACGTCGTGCGCCAGGTGGGGGACCGCGCCTCCAGCTGGGGCGCGCACCTGAGCGACCACGACGCCTCCGACCTGCTCGAGCAGGGCCGGTACTTCGCCCGGCGCAAGCCCGGGACCTTCCTGCTCGGAGCGGTCCTGGCGGGCGTGGTCGCCGGGCGGCTGACCCGCGGGGCCAAGGCCCACCACGACGAGACCAGCGCCTCGACCGGCTCCGCGACCGCGTCGCTCGGCGGCCGGCACGCGACCGGGCCCGTGACGGAGGAGGTCCTGCCGTACTCGGAGTCCGAGGCCATCCTGGCCCGGACCGCCCCGAGCACCCTGCCGGTGCCGGAGGCCGACCCGTTCGCCTCCCCGGATCCCCGGCCGTGAGCGGCGCGACAGCGGCCACGCCGCCGGGAGGAGCCGACCCGCACGGCCCGCAGGACGAGCGGTCCCTGGGCGACATCGTCGGCAGCATCACCGGGGAGTTCTCCACCCTGGTCCGTCAGGAGATCGCCCTGGCCAAGGCCGAGGCGACCCAGGACGCCAAGACCGCCGGCAAGGGGGTCGGCATGCTGGCCGGCGCCGGGGTCGCCGGGCACCTGTTCCTCATCGCGCTCTCGGCCCTCGTCGTCATCGCCCTCGGCGGGCTCATCGGCTACGGCTGGTCGGCGCTCATCGTGACCGTGGTGTGGGCCGTCATCGCCGCGGTGCTGGCCAGCGCCGGCCGCAAGGAGCTCCGCCAGATCCCCCCGCCCCTGGAAAAGACCCAGCAGAGCCTGAAGGAGGACGCGCAGTGGCTGAAGAATCGGAACAGCTGAAGCAGGACATCGAGGGCACGCGCAGCCAGCTGAGCAACGACCTGGACGCGCTGACCGACCGCCTCAACCCCTCCAACGTGGCCCAGCGCCAGGTCGAGAAGGCCAAGGCGAACGTGGCCACCGGCATCGCCGGGGTCAAGGACCGGATCATGGGGTCCGCGGACGACGTCCGCGGCGCGGTGGGCGACGTCCGCGGCGCGGTGGGCCAGGCCCGCGGTTCGCTCGGTGACACGGCGGCCTCCGGGCGCGCCGGCGTCGCCGACGGCGTGGCCGGCGGCAAGGCCGCGGTCAAGGGCCGCACGCGGGGCAACCCCGTGGCGGCCGGCCTGATCGCCTTCGGGGCCGGGTGGCTCATCTCCTCCCTCATCCCCGCCTCCGAGAAGGAGACCACCGCCGCCGGCGCGCTGGTGGAGAAGGCGAAGACCGACGGCGCCCCGCTGCTGGACCAGGTGAAGGCCACCGCGTCCGACGTGGGCTCGTCGCTGGGGGAGAAGGCCAAGGAAGCGGCCGCCTCGGTGAAGGAGACCGCGCAGGAGGGGGCCGGTGCCGTCAAGGAGCACGGGACCAGCGCGGCGCAGGAGGTCAAGGAGCACGGCACCAGCGCGGCGCAGGAGGTCAAGGACCACGGGACCAGCGCGGCGCAGGACGTCAAGGAGCACGGCACCAGCGCGGCGCAGGACGTCAAGGACAGCGCCCGCGGCTGAGGACGACCGACCGGCGGCACCCCCGCCGGGCACCGGGCACGGACGGGTGGCGCACCCGTCCGTGCCCGGTGCCACGTCGGACGCGGTCCTGGGCCCCTGGGCCCCCCCGCCGGCCCGGTCAGGCGGCGCTGGTGCCCAGACCCCCACCGGTGGAGGCCAGCAGCTCCCGCACGTCGGCGGCGTCGCGGGGCTCGGAGAACAGGTACCCCTGGGCGTTGCGGACCCCCAGCCGGGCCAGGGCCCGCGCCTGCTCGTGCTCCTCGACACCCTCGGCCACGACGTCGCAGCCCAGCTGCAGCCCGAGGTCGACCAGGGACCGGGCCAGCAGGTCGTCGAGGGCCGAGCGGCCCAGGGCGCCGACGAAGCAGCGGTCGATCTTGACGATGTCGGGGTGGAAGCGCTGCAGGTACCGGAAGCTGGCGTAGCCGGTGCCGAAGTCGTCCAGGGCCAGGGCGACGCCGAGGGCGCGGACGCGCTGCAGGGTCGCGTCCACCTCCGGCCCCGAGCCGGCCAGGGCGGTCTCGGTGAGTTCCAGGACCAGGGCGTCGGCCGGCAGCCCGCCGGCGGCCAGCGCCCCGGCGACGACGTCGACGATGCCGGGTTCGCCCAGCTGGCGCCCCGAGACGTTGACGGCGACGTGCAGGTCCGCGGCGGCGGGGAACTCCCGGCGCCAGGCCGCCACCTGCGCGCACGCCCGCGTGAGCACCTGCCGGCCGAGGGGGACGACGAGGCCGCTGCCCTCGGCCAGGGGCAGGAACGCGCCGGGCGGCAGCAGACCGCGCTCGGGGTGGTCCCAGCGCACCAGCGCCTCCAGACCCAGCCACCGGCCCGAGGGCAGGTCCACCACCGGCTGGTAGTGCACCGTCAGCTGCCCGGCGTCCAGGCCGGCGCGCAGGTCCCGGCTCTCGGCCAGCACCCGGTGGGCGCCGAGCCCGGCCGCGGCGTCGCCGCGGCGCAGCTCCAGCAGTTCGGCGACGGCGTCGGCCAGGCCCAGCAGCAGCGCGAGCCCGTCGTCGCGCAGCCTGCGGGGCCGGCGGTCCAGGACGCAGAGGCTGCCCAGGGGCAGACCGTCGCGGCCGATCACCGGGACCCCGGCGTAGGCGCGCAGGTGCTCGGGCCCGGTCACCAGGGCGCTGTCGGCGAACCGGGCGTCGGCGCTGGCGTCGGCGACCACCACGGGACGCTCCCCGGCGACGACGTGGGCGCACAGGGAGGAGTCGCGGTCGCTGTCCCGCAGCGGGTGACCGGCGACCTCCCGCACCCCGGCGGTGGAGATCAGCCACTGCCGCTCGTGGTCGACCACGCTGATCCACGCGGCGGGGAACCCCGTCGCCGCGGCGGCCGCGGCGGTCAGGGCGTCCAGGGCGGCGTCGGGTCCCGGGGCGGACTGCCCGGGCAGGACCCGGTAGCTGCGCAGGGACGCCAGGCGTTCCCGCTCCCGAGGGTGCGGGGGGGCCGCGGGCATGCCGTCTCCCTAGCGCTCGGAGGTCCGTGATCGAGGCGGCCGCTGCTGCCCGTGCGTTCCGCTGGGCCGGCCGACGATCGCTGTCGTGTTCTAGAACGGCTCACCGGAGCCCGTCCTCGATCCCCCGATCGAGTGGCCGTGCCCGGCCCGGCCACGGGGTCCGCCGCGGGGTCCGCCGCGGGGTCCGCCGCGGGGTCCGCCGCGGGGTCCGCCGCGGGGTCCGCCGCGGGGTCCGCCGCGGGGTCCGCCGCGGGGTCCGCCAGGGGGTCAGAAGGCGTAGCGGACCGGCAGGTACGGCGCGCGCCGCTCGATGAGCTCCAGCAGTTCCCGCACGTAGCGGCCCTTGTCACCCGTCCGGTACCGCACGTTCGTCCCGCCGGACTGCGACCGCTTCGACTCCTGCATCGCCGGCCGCCACAGCAGGTCCTCGGCCCTGGGGTGCCAGCCGAGGTTCACCCGGTGCAGGTTCTCCTCGTGGGTCAGGAAGATCACCTCGGTGGCCAGCTGCGCCTTCGTCGCGGCGTTCGTGGCGTCGCCGAGCTGGTCGAGCAGTTCGGCCCACCGCGCGAGCCAGTCGTCGTGGACGACGACGGGGGAAAAGTTGAGGTGCACCTCGTACCCGGCGGCCACGAAGTCGTCGAGGGCGGCGAGCCGTTCGGGCACGGGGGAGGTGCGGATGTCCAGGAGCCGGGCGACCCGGGCGGGCATGAGGGAGAACCGGACCCGGGTGCGGCCCCGGGGGTCCAGCGTCAGCAGCCGCCGGTTCACGTGCTTGGTCGCGAACGACGCCTTGGCCGTGGGCAGGTCACGGAACAGGGTGATGAGGTCGTCGACGTTGTCGGAGATCTCCGCGTCCACCGAGCAGTCGCTGTTCTCCCCGAGGTCGTACACCCAGCTGACCGGGTCGCACTGGTTCGGCTCGGGTTTCGCACCCTGCCGCTGCACGTGCCGGCGCAGGTACCCGGTGATCTGCTCGATGTTGGCGAACACCGTGATCGGGTTGCTGTACCCCTTGCGCCGGGGCACGTAGCAGTACGCGCAGGCCATGGCGCAGCCGTTCGCGGTGGACGGGGCGATGAAGTCGGCCGAGCGGCCGTTCGGCCTGGCCTGCAACGACTTCTTGATCCCCAGGACGAGGGCCTCGCGCTTGATGCGCACCCAGCGGTCCACGTTCGCCTCGTCGCCGTGCAGTTCCGGGATGCGCCAGTGGCTCTCGACGGGCACCAGGGTGGCCCCCGGCCAGCGGTCCAGGACCTGCCGGCCGCGGGGGAGTTCCGCCGCGGCCGGCTCGTAGTAGATCCGGGTGACGTCGACGAGGTTCAGGCGCCCCGCCCGGTCTGCTGCTGGAGCTCGTCGATGAGCTCGGAGGCGGCGGCCTTCGTGAGGCCCTCGGGGACCTCCCGGCCCGCCTCGCGGGCCAGGGTCTGCAGGTAGCTCAGCTGCGGGCCGGTCACGGGCTCGTCGCCGGTGGTCCAGTCCGCGGGGTCCTTCTCGGCGTTCTGCGGGGTGCTCTGGGCGTTGTCGTCGGTCACGCCCCCAGTCGACCCCCGCTCCCGGCTGCGCGCCACCCGAGGTCTGCCTACGGTGAAGCGGTGACCGACCAGTACACCTTCAGCAACCCGGTGACCCTCTACCACCAGGGCGGTTTCGACCCGCAGCCGCAGGACGGCCCGGGCCTGGCCTCGCGCCAGACGCCGAAACCCGACCACGGCGAGTCGACCTACCGCGGCACCGGCCGCCTCACCGGCCGCAAGGCCCTGGTCACCGGCGCCGACTCCGGCATCGGCCGGGCGGTCGCGATCGCGTTCGCCCGCGAGGGCGCCGACGTCGTCCTGAACCACCTGCCGGAGGAGGAGAGCGACGCCCGCGAGGTGGCGGCGCTGGTCGAGGAGGCCGGGCGCAAGGCGGTCCTGGCCCCCGGGGACCTGACCGACGAGCGGTTCGCTCGCAGCCTGGTCACCACGACGGTCCGCGAACTCGGCGGGATCGACCTCATCGCGAACGTGGCCGGCAAGCAGCAGCACGTCGAGGACATCGCCGACCTCACGTCGGCGCAGTTCGACGAGACCCTGCGCACCAACGTCCACTCGCTGTTCTGGATCGTGCAGGAGGCCGTGCCCCACCTGCCCCCGGGGTCGACGATCGTCAACACCTCCTCGGTGCAGGGGTACCAGCCCTCGCCGAACCTCGTGGACTACGCCACGACGAAGTCGGCCATCACCACGATGTCCCAGGCGCTGGCTCAGCAGCTCGCGCCCAAGGGGATCCGCGTCAACGTGGTCGCCCCCGGCCCCGTCTGGACGCCGCTGCAGGTCGCCGGCGGCCAGCCCGACGACGCGATGCCGGAGT
The DNA here is from genome assembly GCF_050871965.1 of Kineococcus lubricus. Lineage (NCBI taxonomy): Bacteria > Bacillati > Actinomycetota > Actinomycetes > Kineosporiales > Kineosporiaceae > Kineococcus > Kineococcus lubricus. Next base: position 5,181 of record NZ_JBJLSK010000009.1, on the reverse strand, counting down.
TCGGGCAGTCGACCCCGCTGGGTCGCGCCGGGCAGCCCGCCGAACTCGCCCCCGCCTACGTGTTCCTGGCCTCCCCGGAGTCCAGCTACGTCGTGGGCGAGGTCCTCAACGTCAACGGCGGCACGCCCACCCCGTGACCGGCCGGGGGACGGCGCGCGACCTGCTGCGGGTGGCGCGGGACGCGTTCGGGTTCGAGGCGCTGCGCCCGGGGCAGGAGGAGGCCATGCGGGCCGTCCTGGCCGGGCGCGACGTCCTGACGGTGATGCCCACGGGTGCGGGCAAGTCCGCCGTCTACCAGGTGCCGGCGATGCTGCTCGACGGCCCCGTCGTCGTGGTGTCCCCGCTCATCGCGTTGCAGCGCGACCAGGTGGACGGCCTGCTGGAGGACGTGGGCGGGGCGGTGATGCTGAACTCGACGCTGTCGGCGCAGGCGTGGCGGCAGGCCCGCGCCGACCTGCGCGGCGGGCGGGCGCGGTTCGTGTTCCTGGCCCCCGAGCAGCTGGGCCGCGAGGACGTCGCGGCGGAACTGGCCGCGGCCGGTCCCCGGCTCCTGGTGGTCGACGAGGCGCACTGCGTCAGTTCCTGGGGGCACGACTTCCGCCCCCAGTACCTGCGGCTGGGCGCGGCGCGGGCCCGGCTGGGGAACCCGCCGGTCATCGCGCTGACCGCCACCGCCAGCCCGCAGGTGCGGGCCGAGATCGTCGAGCACCTGCGGATGGACGACCCCCTCGTGCTCGTCGAGGGTTTCGACCGCCCCGAGATCGACCTGCGCGTCGTGCGCTGCACCGACGCCGGCACCCAGCGGCAGGGCGTCCTGGACGCGGTCGCCGCGCAGGACGGCGCGGTGCTGGTGTACGTGGCGACGCGGGCCGACGCGGAGGAGTTCGCCGGGCTCATCCCCGGCGCCGACCACTACCACGCCGGTCGCCGGCGCGCCGACCGCGACGACGTGCAACGGCGGTTCCTCGACGGTGACCTGCGCGTCGTCGTCGCGACCAGCGCCTTCGGCATGGGCATCGACAAACCCGACGTGCGGGCCGTCGTGCACGCCGCCGTCCCCGACTCCCCGGACAGCTACTACCAGGAGGTCGGGCGGGCCGGCCGGGACGGTTCCCCGGCCGTCGCGACCCTGTTCTACCGGCCCGAGGACCTGGGGTTGCGGACGTTCTTCTCGGCCGCGGTCGCCAAGGAGGAACCGCTGCGCCGGACGGCCGCCGCGGTGCGGGCGCACGACGGGCCGGTGGATCCGGCCGACCTGCGGCGCAAACTCGACGTGTCCGCGACCCGGCTGGCCGGGTCGGTGAACCTGCTCGCCGAGGTGGGCGCGCTGACCGAGGACGACCGCGGGCGCCTCGTCGTGCCCGACGACGCCCCCGCCCCGGCCCGCGCGGCGCAGGCCGGGGTCGAGGTCTCCCAGCGCCAGCGCACCGTGGAACGCTCCCGCCTGGAGATGGTGCGGTCGTTCTGCGAGACGACGGCCTGCCGCCGGCAGTTCCTCCTGGGGTACTTCGGCGAGACGCTCGCCGACCCGTGCGGGAACTGCGACACCTGCCGCGCGGGCACGGCGCAGGCCCGGTCCGGCGGGGAGGAACCCTTCGCCGTCGGGTCGGCCGTCGAGCACCCCGAGTGGGGGGCCGGTCAGGTCATGCACTACGAGGACGACCGGGTGACGGTGCTGTTCGAGCAGGCCGGGTACCGCACCCTCGCGCTGGACCTCGTGCGCGAGCAGGAGCTGCTGCGGGACGTGGGGACGGGGGAGCGGTGAGGGTCCTGATCGCGGGCTGGTCCAGCGTCCTGCACGGGGAGGCGACCGCCGGGGACGTGCTGGCCGTCGAGGCCGTCACCGCGCACCTCACCGCCGGCGGGCACGACGTCGTGCGCACCTGGAGCCCGGCGATGTCCCTGGCCCACCGCACCCGCGGGCCGGGCTGGGCCGACGCCCGCTACGACGACGTCGACCCCGCCGGGTTCGACGCCGCGCTGTGGGTGTGCGGGCCGCTGACGGGCGAGCCGGTGCGGGAGTTCCACGAGCGGTTCGCCCCGCTGCGCCGGATCGCCGTCGGCGTCTCGGTGCTCGACGCCGCCGACCCGGCCGTCACCGGTTTCCACGTCGTCGTCCCCCGCGACGCGCAGGGCGCCGCGCCGCAACCGGACCTGGCCGCGCGCCCGGCCGTCGGCGCCGTCGACGTCGTCGGGGTGTTCCTCACCCACGGGCAGGGCGAGTACGGGACCCGGCGCCGGCACGAGGCGGTCTCGGCGGCCGTGGGGGACTGGCTCGGGGGGCTCGACGTCGCCCGGCTCGACCTGGAGACGCGGCTGGACCCGCGGGACTGGCGGATGCCGGCGCGCGCCGGGCACGTCCTGGCCGTGGTCTCCCGCCTCGACGTCGTCGTGACGTCCCGGCTGCACGGCCTGGTGCTGGCGCTGCGGTGCGGGGTCCCGGCGCTGGCCGTGGACCCGGTGGACGGCGGGGGGAAGGTCAGCGCGCAGGCCGCGGCGTGGGGCTGGCCGGCGCTGCTGGCGGCCGAGGACGTGGACGGGGACCGGCTGGACGAGCGGTTCGCGTGGTGCCGGTCGGCGGACGGGCGGGCCGCGGCCGCAGCGGCGGCCCGGGCGGCGGCCACCGCAGGGGATGCCCAGCTCGCGGCGCTGACGGGGGCGTTGTGACGACGGGGGACACGCTGGCCGGCATCGGGACCCGCGCGCGCGGCCCGGTCGTGCAGCTGCTGCGGCGGCTCTCCCTGCTGGTGCTGGTGCTCGTGGTGGCCGCCGGGGCGGCCGGGCTGTTCGGCGTCCGCAGCGCCTCCGTCACCGAGCGCGGTGGCGGCTACGAGCTGACCGTCACCCACCCCCGGACCGCGCGGGCGGGCCTGGACGCGCCGTGGGTGGTCGAGCTGACGGCCCCGCCGGAGGGTTTCGGCGACACGGTCGAGCTGGCGGTCCGCTCGGGCTACTTCGAGTTCTGGGAGCAGCAGGGTTTCATCCCGACCCCGGCCGAGGAGACCGCCGACGGCGACTGGTACTACATGACGTTCACGCCGCCGCCGGGGCGGGAGTTCCGCCTGTCGTTCGACGCCTACGTCCAGCCCTCCAGCCAGCGCGGCGGCGACGGTGAGGTCGCCGTCGTGGTCGGCGGGCAGCGAGTCGTCGCGGCGCGGTTCTCGACGTGGCTCGCGCCCTGAGATCGGAGGTCGACGGTGGAGATCGTGGTCCGGGCCGTCCTGGTGTTCGTGTTCCTGTGGGCCATCACGCGGATCACGGGACGGTCGTCGCTGGGGGAGCTGAGCTCGTTCCAGCTCATCCTGTACACCGCGATGGGCGACCTGGTGCAGCAGGCGGTGACCCAGCAGGACTCCTCGCTGACCTCGGGGGTCCTGGCCATCGCGTCGTTCACGGTGCTGACGGTCCTGCTGTCGTGGCTGAACGTGCGGTTCCCCCGGTGGCGCGGGCTGGTCCACGGCAAGCCCGTCCTCGTCGTCCGCGACGGTGAACCCCTGATGGACGTGCTGCGGCGGGAACGGATGTCGATGGACGACCTGATGGCGACCGCCCGGCAGCAGGGGATCCGCCGCTTGAGCGAGGTGGACGTGGCGGTCCTGGAGACCGACGGGCGGGTGTCGTTCTTCCGGGTCGGCGACGGCCGCGGTGCGGTGGGCGGGGTACCGGCCTGAGCGGGGGCACCACTCGCCCGCCGCGCGGCTCCGGCGCACACTGCCCCGCGTGGAGAACCCCCGCACCGAGCACCGCGACCCCGCCACGCAGGACCTGGACACCGTCGGCACCGAGGGCGTCCTGCGGACGCTGCACACCGCCGACCGGGCCGTCCTGGACGCCGTGGAGCCGCTGCTGCCGGAACTGGCCCGGCTGGTCGACGCGGCCGTGGCGGCGCTGCGGGCCGGGGGGTCGGTGCACTACTTCGGGGCGGGCACCTCGGGGCGGCTCGCGGTGCTGGACGCGGCGGAGCTGCGGCCCACGTTCAGCCTCGAACCGGGCCGGGTCGTGGCGCACCTGGCCGGCGGGGCGCGGGCGGTCACCGAGGCCGTGGAGGGCGCCGAGGACGACGTCGCCGCCGGGGAGGCGGACGCCGCGGGGCTGGGCGCGGGGGACGTCGCGTTCGGGGTGAGCGCCTCGGGCCGCACGCCCTACGTGGGCGGGGCGCTGCGGGCGGCCCGGCGCGCGGGGGCGGTGACGGCGCTGCTGGCGAACTCCCCGGGCCCGGTGCTGGGCCCGCTGGCCGACCACCTGCTCGTCGCCGACACCGGCCCGGAGGTGCTGACGGGCTCGACGCGGCTGAAGGCGGGGACGTCGGCCAAGCTCGTCCTCAACGGGTTCTCGACGGCGGTGATGGTGGGGCTGGGCCGGACCTGGTCGAACCTGATGGTCTCGGTGAGCGCCACCAACGACAAGCTGCACGCCCGCGCCGGGCGCGTCCTGGCCGAGGTCACCGGGCTGGCGCCGGACGAGGCGTCCGCGGCGCTGCGGGCCGCCGGGGGCGACCTGCCGACGGCGCTGGTGGCGGCGCTGCGCGGGTGCGGCGCGGCCGAGGCCGCCGCCCTGCTCGCCGCGGCCGGCGGGTCGGTGCGGGCAGCCGTCCAGGGCTGAGCGGTCGGGGCTGAGCGGTCAGAGCCGGGCGGGGACCGCGGCCGTCCGCCGCTCCTGCAGCCAGCGCAGGAACTCCGGGGCCGGTACGGGCCGGCTGTGCAGGTACCCCTGCGTCTCGTCGCAGCCCAGTTCCCGCACCAGCGCCAGCGTCGCGTCGTCCTCGACGCCCTCGGCGACCACCCGCAGGCCCAGGTGGTGCGCCAGTTCCACGGTGCCGGCCACGATCGCGGCGATGCGGTCGTCGGCCAGGGCGCGGGAGGTGAACGTCCGGTCGATCTTCAGCTCCGTCGCGGGCAGGTTCGCCAGGTAGGCCAGCGAGGAGTACCCGGTCCCGAAGTCGTCGATGCTCAGGGAGAAACCCCGCGCGGTGATGTCCTGGCAGGTCGCCAGGGCGCGGTCGGGGTCGTTCATGAGGGACGTCTCGGTGACCTCCACCACGACGCTCGCGGGGTCGGCGCCGTGGGGGGGGGGGGGGGGGGGGGGGGGGGGGGGGGGGGGGGGGGGGGGGGGGGGGGGGGGGGGGGGGGGGGGGGGGGGGGGGGGGGGGGGGGGGGGGGGGGGGGCGGGGGGGGGGGGGGG